>CAYQJH010000032.1:0-27323 GCA_964417755.1 uncultured Planctomycetaceae bacterium | reverse complement strand
TCATGTGCCGGCCGATGCGGTGCATGTCCTTCAGGCAGGCATATATCAGCGCGATGTTGCCTTCGGCGAACGTCCAGACGCCGGCCTGCCCCCAGTTGGTGACTAGCAGGCCTGCATCGATGAACTTGCGGCTGAGGAACGGGCTGACCTGCCCGGCCAGGTGACAGATGTATTTCAGCCGGCTATGCGGCGTCTTCAGCAAGGCCTCGGGGAAGATGGGCGTAGGCCAGCCGGTCAGCACGACGTCAGCCTGCGCGAGCTTCTCCACCAGCACATCATCGCTGGGCGGCTGGGAGCGGTCGCTGTCGAACAATTCATACGTACCGAACTGCCGCAGCACAGAGCAAAGGTCTTCCAGGACAAACTTTTCTTCATAACCGGCTGTGTACAGCCCGAGGAACTTCATGCTCACAGATGCACTTCCTTGCCACTGGCGGCGGAGGAATAGATGGCTGAGAGGATTTTAACTATGTCCACGCCATGCTCGGGCTTCATGATCGGCTGGGCCCGGCCTTGGACGCAGTCGACAAAGTGATAGAGGTGCTGCCCATGAGTGCCGAGGGCCGGCGGCTCGAACCGGGGATGGATGTCGCACAGCGTGCCGTTGATCTCGGTGAAGATCTCCAGGGCCGTCTCGCCCAGGAGGGTTGCGCCGCTCTTGCTGCCGCGAAGCTCGGAGAAGACCGTTTCCTGCTTGATGTTGGACGCCCACGAGAATTCGATCTGGAGCGAGGCGCCGTTGTCGAACTTGATGTAACCGGTTGCAAGATCTTCCACGTCGAAGGTGCCGCCGGCGACCTTCTGGCCGAACTGGCTGTGCACAGAATCGCTGACGGAGGTTTCGGCGAACTTGCGATACGTGCTGCCCGAGATGGCCAGCGGGCGCGGGTTGCCCATCAGCCAGATCGTCAGGTCGATGAAGTGCACGCCCAGGTCGATCAGCGGCCCGCCGCCGGAGAGCGCCTTGGTCGTGAACCACCCGCCCTTGCCCGGAATGCCGCGACGGCGAATCCAGCCGCACCGAGCCGCATAGATATCGCCCATCTGGCCGTCGTCGATGTACTTCTTAAGGAACTTGGCGTTGGGATTGAACCGATTGTTGCGCATGACCGTCAGGATGCGCTTGTGCTTGCGAGCTGCGTCGACCATCTTCTGCGCTTCCTCGGGGCTGACGGCATCTGGCTTTTCACAGAAGACATGCATGCCGGCCTCCAGGCCCGCCACCGCGATCTCCGAGTGCAGGATGTTCGGCGTGCAAATGTCGATCATGTCCAGGTCCATCTTGAGCATCTCGCGGTAGTCGGTAAATGCATGCGGGATGTTCTTTTCCTTCGCCCAATGCTGGGCCTTCTCTTTGATGATGTCGCAGACTGCGACAACTTCAACTTCCGGGTGGGTCAGCCAGGGCTCGCTGTGGGCAAGTGTCCATACGCCGCCAAGCCCGACGGCGCCCAGTTTCAGCTTCTTTGAGTCCTTTGCCATGAATGCATCCTTTCAAGCATTAATCGATTGCCTTGCTTCAATCCCCGCCAGCCCGTGATTCATCGAAGAGTTCGATCGTCGATGCCATCAATTCTTTTCACCATAGGGCGAGAGGTGGTATTTCCACTTTCCGCCCGGATCGCGAGGGCTGAAGATTTCGGGCTTGAATGTAGTGCCGGCCTTGACATCGCTGAAGATCGCCGTGGACTTATTCTTGTTCTTCTCGGTGCTGACGATCTGCACCGGCAGGAAGGTATTCTCGTCAACCCAGAGCTGGACGGCTGTGTAATTCACTTCATCGGCGCGATCAGATTTCGGGACCAGGCGCAGGTACCGGCTGCCGGCGGGGTCGCTCTTCTGCGGCGGCCGGGTGGTAATGTCGAACAACTCAAGCAGGTCCCTTTTCTTGCAGCCAAACAGCAGGGGGAAAGGCCCCTTGGCGATCTTCATCGGGTCGATCTTCTGGCCCTTGGGGACCAACTGGTAGGCATTTATGCTCAGTACCTTGTGCTTGACCTCGGTGAAGAACTCGCCGTCCCAGGCATACTCGTATTTTTCCGCCCTGGGTTTGGGCTCGTCAATAGATTGGAACGTTTCAAAGTACAGGCGGAACTTGGCCGGCGTGTCGGCTGTATCCTTTTGATACTGCACTGTGCCGGTCCGTGTCTCGCGCTCGGCCGTAGTCGGAAAGTCGACCGTATAGGTGACCTTGGCTTCAAGAGTCTGGTCCTTCTGACCGGCCTTCTCGAGTTCGTCAAGCAGGGCGTTAACGGCGGGATCGACGGTGGCTGGGGCGGGATTCGATGCAGCTACCGCTACGGTTGCAGTGGCGGGCGAAGTCGCGGATGCGCTATCCTGTGCCAGCGCGGGGCAGACGAGTATGACTGCGAGAATCGCGGCAATAGCGGGAATCCATTGTGGAATGCGAATTGCGAATTGCGAATTCTCCTTACGCGGACCGGCTGGAGATATTTCGCGGCTTGCGGTATTCCTGTGGCTTATTACCTGCAAACGGAGTCTTGCCTGGGACAATTCGCAATTCGCAATTCGAAATTCGCAATGCTTCATATTTCTTTCCTTGCAGGAAGAGTAATCTCAACCGATTGTACCTCTTTGCGGCGGAGTTTTCTGCACATGGCCGGCACGAGCTTAATCAGTCCGACGACAGTGGCCATCAGCAGCAGCACCAGCGGCGCCATCCAGTCGTACTTCGGCGGCAGCGTCAGGATCACCAGCACGATCACAAGATAGCGAAGCAGCCGGCCCAGGAAGTTTGAGGCTGCAAAGAGTGCCCTGGAATAACCGTAGACCGCGCAGAGTATCCGTAGCGGCACGTCGGCCGGCATCGGCAGGATGTTCACTATGGTCATGATCCAGAAAGGCTTCTTGGCGAACCATCTTGCCGCCCAATGGTACAGCCGGGTGTTGCGAACCTTCGCGATTCTCTTGCTGCGCAGCAGCCAGACGTAGATATGAAAATCTGTGAGGTTGGCAATGGTCGAGGCCGTTGCGCCAAGCAGGCAGATGCCGGCTGTCAGCAGCACAGGGTCGCCGGCCATCGCCATCCGCCGGGTTGCCACCGCGGCGATCATGGCATTTGTTGGAACAGGAAAGAGCGTGGTAGCTACTGAAAGATAGATCATCAGCAGGACGAATTTCAGTGAGGGATGCGCCGTGCGGATGAGCTCGCCCATCTGCCGGCTTAGTTCTTTCGTCTTGCCGACGAAGCCGCTGGCTGTGAAGTGCCCCAGGCGGTTCCATGCCTCGTCGAACTCATTTCCCTGGCTTGCCAGCATGAAGTGCGCGGTCAGGCACAGGCCCGCAAGGAACAGGAGGTAAAAGGCAAACCACTTGGCCAGGTGGATGTGGCGCGGCAGTTGCTCATCGCCGTGAGGCAAATGGACGGTCATGTCATGGGTTGGCGATTCTGCCATCTTTCATGTAGACGGTTCGATCCGCATAGCCGGCTGCTTCAGCCGAATGCGTAATCATAACAATCGTCTGACCCATTTGCCGATTCATATCGCGGAAAATACCCAGCAGGTCCTTGCTGTTGTCGGAATCGAGATTGCCGGTCGGCTCATCGGCAAACAGAAGGGCGGGCTTGTGGGCCATCGCCCGCACGACCGCCACGCGCTGCTGCTCGCCGATGGACATTCTGCCCGGTTTGCGATCCTTCAGGTGCGCCACGCCCAGGCGGACAAAAAGCTCATCGACGCTGCGCCGGTACGGCAGGCCGCGCACTTGCAGGCTGACCGCGACATTGTCCCTGGCCGATACGACCGAGATCAGGTTGAACCGTTGGAAGACAAAGCCGATCCGCGTGCGGCGAAGCTGGTTACGTTCCCCAGCCGCCAGGCCAACCGGCGCGCCGTCTATCAGGATCTCGCCCGTTGCCTTGCCGCCGGCGTCAACATCAGGTGGCGTCATCAGCCCCATTACGTGCAGCAGCGTGCTCTTGCCGCAGCCCGAAGGGCCCATGATGGCCATGAACTCGCCCTGGCGAACCGCCAGGTCCACGCCGCGCAGCACATGAACCTTCGCATGGCCTTTGCCAAACGATTTATGCACACTGCGGACTTCAAGAATGTTTGTCGTGCCGGACATACCTATGCGGAGCATCAATGACGAATGACGAAACTCGAATGACGAATCAATGACGAAACGACAATGACAAAAAAGTCGTCATTGGTCATTTGGACATTGATTCGTCATTCTGGTTTCTTCATTCGTCATTGCGATGCTACACGTTTCTCTTGTCAATCACCCGCTTTGCCTTGCCTTCGCTGCGCTGGATCGTGTGCGGCTCGACGAGGCGGACATCGGCATGGATGCTCAGCGTGTTCTCCAGGCTGTGCGAAAGCTGCTGCTGCAGTGACTCCATCGCACGAATCTGATCGCTGAAGAATTCGGAGGTAACCTCCACCTGCACTTCCATCTTGTCCAGGCCTTTCTCGCGCGTAAGGATGATCTGGTAGTGCGGCAGCGTGCCTTCGACCGCAAGCAAGGCCGTCTCCACCTGCGAGGGGAACACGTTTATGCCGCGGATGATGAACATGTCGTCGCTGCGCCGGCCTATGCGGCGGATGCGCCGGATGCTGCGCCCGCATGGGCACTTCTCGGTCATAATGCTCGTGATATCCCGCGTGCGGTAGCGGATCATCGGCATAGCCTGCTTCGAGAGCGTCGTCAGTACCAATTCGCCCTCCTGGCCGTCTTCCAGGGGCTTGAGCGTCCTGGGGTCGATGATCTCGGGGTAGAAGTGGTCCTCGAAGATGTGCAGGCCGTCCTGGGCACTGCATTCGGAGGCCACGCCTGGCCCGATGATCTCCGACAGGCCATAGATGTCGTATGCCTTGATGCCGCTATCGGCCTCGATGCGTTTTCGCATAGCCTGCGTCCACGGCTCGGCCCCGAACACGCCGGCCCGCAGCGGCAGTTGCTTCATGTCGATGCCCATTTCGCCGGCCCGCTCCACCAGGTGCAGGAAGTAGCTCGGCGTGCAGCAGATGGCTGTCACGCCGAAATCCTTCATCACCATGATCTGCCGCTCGGTATTGCCGCCGGAAATCGGGATGACCGTCGCACCCAGCGCCTCGGCGCCGTAGTGCGCCCCGAGCCCGCCAGTGAACAGGCCATAGCCATAGGCGTTCTGAATGATGTCGCCATCATGCAGGCCGCAACATGCAAACGTGCGGACCATGACGCTTGCCCATACATCCACGTCGGCCTTGGTGTAGGCGACCACGATGGGCTTGCCCGTAGTGCCGCTGGAGGCGTGCAGGCGAACCACGTCCTGCATGGCGCTGGCGAACAGGCCGAAGGGGTACGTGTCGCGCAGGTCGGTCTTGACGGTGAAGGGCAACTTCGCGATGTCTTCAAGCCTGCGGAAGTCGTGCGGCGAGATGCCCGCAGCCTCCATCCGCTGGCGGAACAGTTGCTGGTAGCTGTACGCCCGGTCGACCATCTGCCTTAGCCGGCTGAACTGAAGCTGGCGGAGCTGCTTGACAGGCAGGTAGTCGGCGGCGCTTGTAGGATGAAACTGGGCGGAGGATTCGCTCTTGGCCATAGTTCACTCGCCTTTCATTTCCTGGCCGCGGGAGCGGCCGATCTCGAAGGCCTGCAGGTTTGCCTCATGCAGCTTGGCGCTGAGGGCATTGCGAATGGCCTGGCGCCAATGCTCCGGGGAAATATCCAGGTAGCTGCTCAAGACGCCCAGGATGGCGACGTTGAGGCTCTTCTTGTTGGCCAGCTTGCTCTCGTCGATGGCCTTGGGCTCGATAAGCATGCCGCCCTCAGCCAGCATGTGCTGGTTTGGCGCAACCTGGTCAGCCGAGAGGATGACCAGGTAGTCCGCCTCGCCGGGCGGCACCATCGGACTATAAACTTCGCTGCCGAAGCGGACATCGCTGGAGACGCTGCCGCCGCGCTGGCTCATGCCGTGAATCTCGCTCTTCTTGACCGACAGGCCGGCCAGGAATGCAGCGTCGGCCAGTATGTCCGAGGCCTTCAGAACGCCCTGGCCGCCCAGGCCGGCGACAACTACGTTGGTTACTTTCTTATTCATTGTTTCTGTTCGTGTCGCGGGCGTCTCGCCCGCGTGTTGCGAGGGCATCTTGCCCTCGCGTTATGCCCAAGACGCGGCCCGGACGGCCGCGGTACGCGGCATGGCGAGCGCCCAAACTACGTCGCTTTCGCCTCGTACTGCTTGATCTTCGCTGTTGCCAGCAAGCAAGGCCGGCGGGCGATGATGACACTCAGCTTGTTGCTCGCCAGGGCTGCGGCAATCGACTGCTCCAGAGATGCATCATCCTTCATCGGGTCGATCACCTGCACGTCGATGCCCATGGCGCGGATTACGTTTTCGATCACCAACTGATTGGTCTGGCTGTGGTCGAGCTTTCGGCCGGTGCCGGGGTGTTCCTGCAGGCCGGTCATTGCCGTTGTCGCGTTGTCCAGGATTATCACCAGGTGCCCGGTGGCAGGGGGATTATACACCATTTCAACCAGGCCGGTAAGCCCGCTATGCACGAATGTGCTGTCGCCGATAACGCTTACGACGCGGCGGGCGTGGCCGTCGCCCAGCACGTGCCTCATTCCCAGGCCCACGCCGATGCTTGCCCCCATGCACACGCACGTGTCCATGCGCTCGAATGGCGGCAGCACGCCAAGGGTGTAACAGCCGATATCGCCGGAGACGATGCAGTCGAGCCTGCTCAAGGCCTCGAAGACCTTGCGATGCGGACAGCCCAGGCAAAGCTGCGGCGGCTTGCCGGGGGAGGGGGCTGGCTCAGGCGTGCTGTCTTTGTCGATGATCCGCCGCACGCGCCGCACGTCCAGCTCGCCGAAGCGATACATTTCATCCTTGCCCTCGACGGCCAGGCCGGCGGCGGAAATGGCGTTTGCCAGATACGGGTCGCCCTCTTCGATGACCACGCAGCGATCGACGGACTTGACGAACTCCGCGATTCGCCGCAGCGGCAAGGGGTACGTCATGCCCAGCTTGAGAATGCTCGCCGACGGCGCGGCCTCGCGGGCATGCATGTACGAGATGCCCGAGGCGATGATGCCCAACTTTCCGGCGGCTGGCGTTGCACACGAACCATCGCGCGGCGGCACGACCACATTCAGATCGCTGCTCTCATTCCACTGCTGCATCTCCGCCAACTTCTTGCGGAGTCGCCTATGCGCAAGCTTCGCATAGGCTGGAATCATCACCCGGCTCTTGATGTCTCTGTGAAATGTAGGCGTTGCTGGGAAGCCCCCGGCGGAAGCCGGGAGAACGGGTGCCGTGGCCGCGGCGTCTGCGGCCACGCCCAAGCGCGGCTGCACAATCGTCTTGCTATGGCACACCCGCGTGGTCATGCGGAGCATTACCGGGCATTGCCACCGATGCGAAATCTCAATCGCCGCCAGCGTGAAGTCGTATGCCTCCTGCGAGTCGGCCGGCTCGAGCATGGGCAGGCCGGCTGACTCGGCATAGCGGCGGTTATCCTGCTCGTTCTGGCTGGACGCCATTCCGGGGTCGTCGGCTGAGACCAGCACCAGCGCCCCGCTGACGCCGGTGTAGGCGGCCGTGAACAGCGGGTCGGCGGCGACATTGACGCCAACGTGCTTCATGGTCACCAGCGTGGCAGCGCCGGCAAAGCTGCTGCCCAGCGCCACCTCAAGTGCAACCTTCTCGTTGGGCGACCACTGCGCCCGCCCGCCAAGCTGCGAGAAGGCCTCCAAAATCTCCGTCGAAGGCGTGCCAGGATACCCGGTGCCCAGGGATACGCCCGCGTGAAGTGCAGCCAGGGCGACGGCTTCGTCGCCACTGAGTAGCATGCGATCTTGACTCATTTACGAATTCACCTTGTTGATTGCCTCGATCAGCCAGGCTGGCGGACGCTTGGGCCGCCCGGCCTGGTCGGTTATTGCATGGATTGTACAGCCGGCGGCTACTTTTCGCAGGGGCTTTTCGCCCAGTGGCATGGACATCTTGTCCATGGGCGACAGGGGGGCCTGGCCCCCGTTTGGCTCGACCACGGACGGGACGGCCGTGAGACACACGGGCAGGATGCCCGTGCCACCAGATACAATCCGCATGTCGAACCGCACGCGGGCCTTGCCGGAAATTGCCATCGAGGTGGTCATTAACAGAAGTTCATCGAAGCTGGCCCGGCCTTGGTACTCGACGTGTGCCTCGATCAGCGGCAGGAAGAATCCCTGGGCCTCCAACTGGTCATAGGGCAGACCAACGGCCCGCATCAACTCGACCCGGCCCCACTCGAACCACTCCAGGGCGTGCGAGTTGTAGAACGTGCCCATCTTGTCGATCTCGCTGTAGCGAACGCGGAAGCTTATCGTATGTTCAAAGGTCGGCATGGCTGAGTCGGTTTCCGGCGGCAAGGGGTCCACGAATTACACGAATGACACGAACCAAACTACTATATAGCGACGGGCAGGATTATCGGGCGGCGGGGGCGGCGCGGCAAGGCAATCCCATTTAGTCTAAACCAGCCCACGGCGTTTCCGCATGGCCCACTCCAGGCAGATAAGGGTGATGAGAATCAGGATGATCGGCCAGCGGAGATTGGCGGCGATATCCTCTTGCGATACCTCCACCCGCTTCTTGGACCTGGTCGCCTGCCTCAGGTCCTTCAGCAGGGCGGGCAGTTCCGACAGGGTGACAAACCTGCCGCCGGAGGCCTGCGCCATCTGCCTGAGCAGGGCGAAGTTCGCCAGTGCTTCCATGCCTTCCAGGTCGCGCTGCACAACCTCGAATCGATGCTCAGCCGTCAACGTCTTGCCGGCAAGCTCAGCCGTGATGTTCAGCACATACAGGCCCGCGGCGCTCTGCGGCGGAAGCTTGGTCCTGAAGATGTCGCCATTTCTTTGCAGGCTTACCGGCACCGGCTGGCTGCCGGTCAGCGTGAGCGTTACCTCCTTGAGGCTTTGCGGGGCGGGCGTGCCGAAGGCGTCTTCCACGCCGGCTGTCACCTCGATAGGTTCAGCGCCCATCTGCATGCGGCGAAGATCGTATGTCGGGCGGTCGGTGCCGATCCACACGTTGCCGCGCGGGCTGGCCAGGTACAGCGCCACCTGCCGCCAGAATCGCCGCTGATATTCGGCAAGGTCTTTCGGATTGAGCACCCACTGCCAGGTCGTGTCGAATGCGATGGCCAGCGAGCGCCCGCTGCCGTAATTCTGGCAGACGATCATCGGCTCGCCCTGCTGGTTGGCAGCCAGGACGGTCGCGCCAAGTTTGGGCTTGCCGAGTCTGTTTGCCCCATTGAGCGCTGTAAGCTGAGCCCAGGCGATGGCTGCGTTTTGTGCCGATTGTTCGGGCGAGGTGTTTGCTGGGGAAACAGCATCCCCCTGCTTCCGCAGGGGGCTTCCTGAAGCGGGGGCACTTTGCGATTGCGCCGCGCCGCCGATGTCATCTTTGCCAATATGTAGAATCTCGTTCTTCAGGCCTTCTTCGGTCGGGACGATTGTCACGGGCATATCGATCTGCTGATCGCTTGTAGCCAGGTCCACGCCGAGAACATCGGCAAGCGGCGTGTTCTGCCAGCCGCCCCGGCCGAAGCTCTTGCTTCCGCCGATCATGCACAGGCCTTTGCCCTTCTCACTGACGAGTGTCTTCAGTATCTCTAATTGCTCTGGCGTGAAGGCTGACGGCTCGATGTCTCCAAGGATGATGGCGTGATACTTGATCCAGTCGTCGATATTCTCGCTCAGGCCGCCGCTGGCCGGCGCATTGCCCCCTGATAGCACAATCCGCCGATCCAGGCTGAACCGCCGCCCAGCCGTTATCGCCTCGGCAATGTACTTGGCCTCATAGCGGAACCTGCCTTCGAGGTAAAGCACGCGCAGGTCGCGATCAAAAACATGCACGAGCTTGCTGGCGGACATCTGCCCCTCCAGGCTGCCGCCGCCGACGCACTGCGCCGTCACGCTCAGGCGATGAAAGCCCGGCCCTGACGGCGCGTGCGAGAACCGCGAGGTGTGCGGGGCGGAAGTGGCTGAGTAGGTCTCGCTGCCGATGACCTCGTCATCGAACTTGCAGGTAACCTTGATCTGTCTGCCGTCCAGGCCGGCAGTCTCGATGTTGGCCACAATCGGCAGGCGATTCTGTGCCTCGACCTCATCGGGGGCCTTGAGGTCCCGCACGTTCAGCGCGCGGGTGGACTGCGTAACCTTGTCGCTGCCGACGGCGACGGCATAGATCGGCAGCCCGCGCGAGCCCATCAGCTCCGCCTCCTTCAGCGGGTCAATAACGTCGGCTGTATTGTTGCAGCCGTCGCTTATAAGGATGATGGCGCTGACATCCTGCCCAGCCGCTACGTAAGGGTTGAAGGCCGCCGCCAGCGCGTCGCCAAGCGCCGTGGCCTCGCCCTTGGCGTCGGGAATATTGAATATGTCCTTGTCCGGCTCGGCCTGCGTCTTGCTGCGCGAGGGCACAAGGGCCTGCGGCTGGGCGCTGGCTGCGAAGTTGAAGATGCCCAGGTCGCCGTGCTCGCTCAGGCGGACGAGATTATCGGCCTGGTGCTGGATGGCCTGGCGGACGGAATCGATTCGCCGCACGGGCTGGCCCTTCGAGTCGGCTATCGCCATGGTGTAGACGTTTGGCATGTCCCGCCGCTGCATGGAACTGGAGGTGTCTATCCCCAGCAGCATCACCGACGGGATAATCTTCTCGTGCTCGTATTGGATGATTGGCCGCAGCGCCCACAAGGCCAGCAGCAGCACGCAGGCGACGCGCAAGGTAAGGAATGTGCGTTTGACCAGGCTGGAAATCGGGCTGGTCGTCTGGCGATAGCTGCGGAAGGTCCAGGCAATTGCCGCCGCAGAGATGACGATGATCGAGCCGCCCGTGCGCCAGCCATATATCAGCAGGCCGCCGATGAGAATCATCGCCGCGCCGATGGCCAGCTTCGGCAATGCTCGCCGCCAGGGCAACCTGCGTGCTTGCAGGGCCAGGGCCAGGCATTCCCACGCGAGAGCGGCAAGTGCCGCCAGGCACAAGACAACCGGCCAATCAGGTGGCCGGAAGGAGAATGTCGCCCCGAGGCACATCATAATGCTTTACTTTGCCTTCTGGGCGGTGGCACGCAAGGCAATTGTTGTCATTAGTTCAACCGCCAGCGGCAGGGCCTTGTCGTTGAAGTCGAATGCCGAGTTATGCAGGCCGGCGCGATGACTTGCGTCGGCCAGGCCCAGACGGAAGTAGCACCCCGGCACGCGCTGAAGGTAATAGCTGAAATCCTCCGCCACCATCGTGCACTTCTCCAGATCATGCACGTTGGACGCACCAAGCACCTCCCGACCAATCTCGCGCACCAACTCCGCCATATTCGGCGTGTTGATCGTGGCGGGATAGCCCTGGATCGTCTTGACGATGCACCGCCCGCCCATGGCCGCGGCCGTTTGAGTACAAATGCGTTTGATCGCAGCCAGCACCGTCCGTCGCACGCCCTCGTCCAGCGTGCGGATCGTGCCGGTCATCTCGACACGGTCAGGAATGACATTAGCTATCGAACCGCCTTGGATGGTCCCGATGGAGATAACGGCCTGGTCGCTGGCTGAGAGGTTCCTGCTGACGATGGTCTGCAATGCATCGACGATGCGGCCGGCGATGACGATCGGATCGATTGTCTCTTCAGGCCTGGCGCCGTGGCCGCCTCGGCCGATCACCGTAAGCTCAAGGCGATCCCAACTGGCCATCATTGCCCCGTTGCTCAGTGCGATGCTGCCCAGCGGATGATCGGGCCATCCGTGCAGGGCGAAGATGCAGTCGACCGCTGGCTTCTCCAGCACGCCGGCCTTGCACATGGCCAGTCCGCCGCCGCCGTTCTCCTCAGCCGGCTGGAAGATGAACTTCACCTTCCCGCGAAGTTGATCCCGCATGCCAGCCAGAACGCGAGCGGCGCCCAGGAGTGCCGCCGTATGGCCGTCATGGCCGCACGCGTGCATGCAAGACCCGACGGAGGCATAAGGCAGGCGAGTTTGCTCGATCATCGGCAGGGCGTCGATGTCGGACCGCAGAGCTACCGTCTTGCCCTTGCCGCCCCCGACGGCCAGCAGGCCAACCACGCCTGTCTTGCCGACCCGGCTGACCGCCAGGCCATAGGATGAAAGCTCCCGCTCGATCATGGCGGCTGTGGCGATTTCGTTGTAGCCGTCCTCGGCATGCTGATGGATGTAGTGGCGGATATTGACCAGTTGCGGCAAAATGCGGCGAATCTGATTTCTTATGCTTGATGTTGTCATAGTTGATATCTCTCCGACAGTCATTATCGCGTCCAGAGGCAATCGCGGTCAATGATTGGCAATGCCGCATTCATTCCTGGTGCTCTGTTACTCGCGAAACGATGGATAGGGTGCCGTGGTTTGCGGAGCGAAGCGGAGCAACCACGCCCTGCGAACAAGCGTGGTTGCTTCGTCCCTCCGGGACTTCGCAAACCACGGCACCCGCTTTGTGGTGCAGGCGTCTCGCCTGCAGATACAGATAATGCCAAGGATGTGCAGGCGAGACGCCCGCACCACAAAACAACGAAGACCCTTTCGTGCTGCCAATTCAGCTGCACTTGACCGCCCGCTCTGCGCCCGATACGATGGACGCGATGATATTGATTCTGGATAATTACGACAGCTTCACCTACAACCTCGTCCAGCGCATCGGCGAGATGGACCTGGGCGAGGTCAAGGTCATCCGCAACGATCTTCTCCAGCCGCAGGCTGCCCAAGAGCAGATCAAGCCCACGCACCTGATTATCTCGCCTGGGCCGTGCAGCCCCAACGAAGCCGGCCTGAGCTGCGATTACATCCGCTACTTCCACGGCAAGCTGCCGATTCTGGGCGTATGCCTGGGCCATCAGTGCATCGGGCAGGTCTTCGGCGGCCGCGTGCTGCGGGCGCCGCGCTTGATGCACGGCAAGACCAGCCAGATCCGCCATGACGGCAAGACGATTTTCGCCGGCCTGCCCAACCCGTTCACTGCAACGCGCTACCACAGCCTGATTGTAGACCCCGCCGGCATGGATGGCGATTTCGAGCAGACGGCCTGGTCAGCCGACCAGAACGAACTGATGGGCCTGCGCTGCAAGACCAAGCCCACCGAAGGCGTGCAATTCCACCCCGAGAGTTTTCTGACCCCCAACGGCTGCGACCTGCTGCGGAATTTTTTGAAGATGTAGGTCGGCTGGCTCAATTTGAGTGGGGGAACAACGTCATATAGATATGCTCGTAAATTGAGTTCAGCAAATTGGCGGTGGCCGTGGGTGCACCGGCAAGTGGGAGAATTCACGTTCAACCCAAAAGGGAGTGTCTCACATGAAGAAGGCTCTAATTGCATTGTGGCTGGTCTGCGCCTTATCTGTCAGCGCGCTTGCGGGCGACGCCAAGCTGATTAATGAGAAGAAGGTCTTTGCCGCCTCGCAGCCAGTATATAAGACGCCGATGCAGTATCACATCTTCTCGATGCGAATCAGCCCTGACACGAAGCATCTGCTCTTTTCGCGGCTGATCGGAGAGCCGGTGCTGCGGGATGGCAAGAACTGGGATGATTCGAAGCTGAAATTTGAATTAGTCCTGCGGGATATGCAGGCGGGCAAGGATGTGGTTCTGCCCACAGCGCCGGTGGACAGGGCCTGGCACACCGCTGCAATGCGGCTCAATTTCTTTTCCCCTTTTGGCGAGCAACTCCTTCTAATCGAGCCAGCTGACGGACGAAACATTCGATACAAGCGTTATGATGTGGCAACGGGCAGCGCAGTAGACACCGACTTCTCTGGCCCGTTGATGATGCTGAAGTTTGCCCAGAACGGCCGAGATATGGTGGGCAGTCAGAGCATGAAGGAGCAGGAGCTCTTTGTCGCTACAGCCCCGGACTACAAACGCAAGAAGCTCACTATCAAGGGGATGTCGATCAGCGTTTGCCCAACTGATAACATAGCGTGCGTCTGGCTCCCGCCGGTTCGCGAGGCTTATGTGCCTCCGCCTCCCGGTTCAATGCCAGCCACCCGCGGTAACCTTGTCGAGCAACAACTGATTCTCGTGGATTTCCTGTCCGACACGGAGTTGGTTTCGCTGCCGGTGCATCCCCAGAATGGCCAGTTGGATGACTTCGAGGCCCAGTGGACGCCGGATGGACGATATGTGTCCTACATCGACAGGGAAGACCACGAGACCGTGCAAGACGGCAGGCGATCTTCTTCTCGACCCATCGCACGGATTTGGGATCGCAAGGAAGGCAAGGGAATGCCCTCGGTAACCGAGGCGTTCCCGGTCGGGCCTGGTCCGGCCCCGTCGAGCATGATTATGCTCAAACGCAAGACCACGGGCGATGAAGGATTCTTCCTGTACGATGTGGCGACCGGCCAGCAGCACCCGCTGGGCGAGAACACATGGAAGCTGATTCACGCCTGGGGTGGCAAGGTGGTATATGCCAAGCCCGGCGATGACGGAACCGAGACGGTCTACATCGCCGATATTGAGTTCAAACCGTAGGCCCAGGCGGCGTCAAGGTGCCCGGGCACACACCCCCAAGCGAACAACGACGCTTGGGGGTGGCACCCAATTTGGATTATCCCCTTTGCTTTGCATCCGGCCAGCATCTTGCCGCCCCTTCGTGGGTCCCCCGGCTGCCGCCGGGGGCTTCCTGGTTCTGCGCCATGGCACCCAGCTTCCTGGCCTTGCATATCTTGCTTTTCTCTGCGGTCTCTGCGCCTCTGCGGCGGTTGTCGTCGTTGCCGCTGTGGTTGTTTCTTCTGGAAGTGTGGGGATGAGAAAATTCCGGCGCCCGGACATCCCTGTCCGGGACGCCCCTCCGTGAAGTCAGCCATGCCGCGTCCTTCCGGCATGTTGGCCCGGGTTGCACAAGTGCCGCCCGAGGCCTTATCCAGCCTTCTTGCAGAGGCCGGTTTTAGGCGATTTGCTGGGCGAGCAGGTCCACGACCTTTGCAGCCGGCATGGCCTTGCTGCCCATGGGCGTCATCCAGTCCAGGTCCTGCTTGCCGGCGATCAGCGATTCCAGCCGCTGAACAGCCAGCACGACCGAGGAGTGGTTCTTGCCCATAAATCGGCCTATTTCGGGGAAACTCATCCGCGTGTGCCGCCGGGCCAGGAACATGCAGATCATCCTGGCAACCGAGACGGTCCGCGTGCGACGAGAGGAATGCAGGTCTGCCACCGTGATGCCGAAGAACGCGGCGACGGCTGCCTCGATATCGCCCAGCGTCAAGGCTGAGTCGGTTCTGGCCAGGTGGTCGCTCAGGGCTGCGCTGGCCAGGCGAAGCGTGATTGCCCCGCCATCCAGGCTGGCCAGGGCTGAGAGCTTCATCAGCGTTCCCTCCAGTTCGCGCACCGACCCGCGGATATGCGCAGCCACGTACTCCAGCACGTCCTGCGGCACAGCAAGCTTCATCGTGGCGCAGCGCCGGCGGAGGATCTCCATCCGCGTAGCCTGGTCGGGCGGATCGATCTTGACGACCATGCCCGCAACGAACCGGCTGACGAGCTGCTCGTTCAACTCGCCGACCATGCGCGGGTGGGCGTCGCTGGCAAGCACGATCTGCTTGCCGGCTGACTGGATCGAATTGAACGTGTGGAGGAATTCATCCTGCGTAGCCTTCTTGGCTGAGAGAAAATGCACGTCATCGATGGCCAGCAGGTCAAGCTTGCGATAGCGGCTGCGGAAGTCCTCAAGCTTGCGCTGGCGCAGGTGGGAAATAAAGTCGTTGGTAAACTGTTCGCCGGTGACGTATCGCCATGCGAGGGGCCGGCCGTTGCGGCTGGAGTGAGAGACGAAGTCACATATTCCCTGAAGCAGATGTGTTTTGCCAATTCCACATGAGCCATGCAGGAAAAGCGGGTTGAACTGGGCTGTGCCGCTGGCCACCGCCAGGGCGGCTGAGTAGGCCAGCTTGTTGCTGGAGCCGACGACAAAATCCTTCAGGCGGTGGCGAATGGCCGTCGGATGCGACGGCGTGCGGTTGCGGCAGCGGCCCTCGTTGGCCTTGGCGACCAGGTCGGCCTGCGTGTCGAGTTGGCGCTGGCGCAGCTCGCCCGACAGGCTGGGGTCGATGTTGACAACGACGCGGCGGCCCAGGCCGGTGGCTTCGCGGACGGCGGAGGCTATCTCGCCCTGGAAGTGCGACTCGATCCAGTTGGCGACGAACGGATTGGGCACGGTGACCTTGACGTGGTCAGCCTCGATTCCCAAATGAGCACAATGCTTGAACCACGCATTGAACTTCTGAGTGCCGATCTTCTGCTGAAGCAGTTCCAGAACGCGGGGCAGTGCGTCTGGGCCGGTGCGGACAGCTTCCGCCGAAATAGTCATTGTCTGATGCCCTCAGCAATGGACCAAGCCATTGCAGATGCGATTTCCATGTACCTTATAAAGCGCCGTCCGAAATGCCCGCCTAGCGCCTTGATCGCCAAGAAAACCAGCCCTTGACGCTGCTCGATCAACTGAGCGTGCCAGAATTTACAAGCGGTTGTGGAGTGGGTCAACCGCAAAGAAATCGGAATACTTATCCACACAGTCCAAGACTTGGGCAGCGATAGAGTTGGCGTCTGAAAAAAGATTTCCTCCACACGTTATCCACAACGGGAGGCTTCAGGCTACAGGAACGGCAACGACAACAACAAACGACCGGCTCCGGACTTCCGGCTCCGGGCTCCCGGAACGACAACGACAACGACGACAACGGAAGGCTTCAGGCTCCAGACTTCAGGAACGGCAATGGCAACGGTGGAAGGCATAGTCTCAGAATGACTTGTTGTTGCTGTTGTTGTTCCCGGAATCCGAAGCCCGGAATCGCAGTTGCTGTTGTTGTCGTCGTTCCTGTAGCCTGAAGTCTGGAGTCTGGAGTCGCCGTTAGGGCCTGTGGTCTTCCCCCAGCATCGCGTATGCCACGCGCCGGCCCTTCTGCACGAACCCTTCTGCCTCGTATGCCTTCAGGGCGTACACGTTGGCGGCATCCACCGCCAGCGTCAAACTCGCCAGGCCGCGCTGCCATGCAAAACGCCCAGCGCGGCGGAGCATGATTCTGGCCAGTGACCGGCCGCGGAATTCCGGCGCCACGCCAAGGTAGACAACGTCGGCGCTGTCAAGCTGAGGATAATCGTTGACCAGAATGCAGCCGGCCGGCTTGCCCTGGAGACAAGGCACCCACCAGTATTGCGGGTTGAACCGCCCGCAGGACTTGTGGCTGGCGATAACGTCGTCCATCTGCCGCAGGCCTGAAAGGGCAGGGCAGTCGAGGGACTTCTCGTAGGTTCTGCTGAGCAACTCGGCAAGTTGCTGCTGGCTGACTTCGAGCATGGTCTTCCAGAGATATTCGTTTTCCTGCGGCGGCATGTGCAGTTGCTCTTTGTGCGCCTGCAGATCCAGCGACATGTAGATAAGCTCGGCCAGCATTTGGAAGCCGCTGTCGCGAAGGATGAGTACGTCGTCGTCGGAAGGGCTTTCCAGCAGCGCCTGGACGAAGCTCAGGCCGGCCTTGATGCCTTCAAGCGAGGCAAGGCGAATGGTGGCTGACAGCGCGGAATGATCCACGCCGACGGCGGCAGGGGGGCTATAGAAGATCATTCCCGCCCGGCCTGGATTGGCGACGACCATTGCGGCGGCTGAGATGGCGCCATCGCGCCGCGCCCAGAAGATGCGGACATCATTTGGGCCGCGAGAGCGAACCAGATCGATGAGCACCTCGGCCTTTCGGGCGGAATCCAGGCTGCGGGCCGCCCCGCCGCAGACGAAGCGGATGGCCTGGACCATTTGAATGCTCGTCACCGGCTCGACCTGGAGAATTGAACTCATGGTGTGAAATGGTAGCGGGGGGCAAGGCAAAACAATAGGTTCTTCTGGCAAAAGAGGACGTGGCGCAGGCATTGCTACTGTGCGAAGTAGCTCGCTACGTAGCACGAGCTTGTCCTCGTGTGCCGCAGGTATTCACCTGTGGTTTATCCGGAAATGCGAGGGCAAGATGCCCTCGGTACACGCGGGCGAGACGCCAGCGACACGCAAAACGGACGAGTTGCTCCGATCTTCCGCATGGCGGCAAACGGCGGCCATCATGCCACCCCGCTTTGCGTTCCTTCGGGACGCTCCCCCGGCTTCCGTCGGGGGCTTCCTGCTGCGGCAGCGCCGCCTCGGTCTTCCGGTCCTCCGGTATCCGGTTTTCCGGTCTTCGGGTCCTCCGGTCTCACGGTGCCGGTGGTGTTGGCGAGTTTACCGGCGCTGGTTGTTTCTTGATTTTTCGCATGGCTGCATTCACCGGGCCGCTTAGTGCGAAGATCAGTGTTACGGCGGCGGCTGTCAGGTGCGGCTCGGCTGCGCCAGCCAGCACGACCACCAGCAGCTTCAGCAGGTAGCTGAACGGCTTCTTGCCGCGGATGTACTGGTTTACCACGTGCGGATAGCGGAATCGCGAAACCATCAGCATCGCAGCCAGCGCGGTCACGATCGGCAGCAGGATGGCCACCGCCGCCAGCAGGATCGGGCTGGACCGCCAGCCTTCTTCGGTTCCCACATCCGTCAGTCGCACATAGAGCAGAACCATTGTCGCGACGACGGCGGCAGCACCGGGAATCGGCAGGCCCTTGAAGTGCATGTGGGCCGACTCGTCAGGCTGGTTCTCGACGTTGAAGCGGGCCAGGCGGATCACGCCGCAGGCCATGTAGGCGGCGGCCACGCACCAGATGAACCGCTCCCAGATGGGATAGTCCGGCAGGAAGGCCAGGCGGTCGACGTGGATGGCCACCACGCGGAGCATCAGGATCGCCGGGGCTACGCCAAAGCTGATGGCGTCGCACAGGCTGTCGAGCTGCCCGCCGAAGTCGCTTGTCTTGCGAGCCCAGCGAGCCAGCCGGCCGTCGAGCATGTCGCACAGCATTGCCAGGAAGATGAACCAGCATGCCCACTCAATGTCGCCCCACGGGCCAAGCTTGCCCCTGCCGGGGATGACGCGCGTGGCCATGTGGATGGCGGCGAAGCCCAGCAGGCCGTTAAGCAGCGTGAACGTCGCCGGCAGAATGGCGATGCTGCGGAGAATCAGGCCGTGGCGGCGACGCCGGGCCAAATGGCGATGAGGGCCCTCGGCATATTCCTGCGAAAACGCCTGCGGCTGGTCCTCTTTTGCGTGTTTCATATCATTGCTCCGCCAGGGACGCCAGGATGCTCAAGCCGGCCTTGACATTCTGGCCGATGCTGACGCGAACCTCGCCAAGCAGCTCTTGGGGAATCAGCACTTCCACGCGCGAGCCGAACTTGATCATGCCGATTCGCTCGCCGGCGGCCAGCACCTGCCCCGGTGAAAGATCGGTGACGATGCGCCGGGCCACCAGGCCGGCAATCTGCCGCACCACCAGCACATGACGCTTGCCGCCGGAGTCTCGTTCAAGATAGATCGTGGCTGACTCGTTGCGATACCAGGCAACCGGGTCGCGAACATCCATGAAGCAGCCATTCTTGTGCTCGATGCGTTGCACAGTGCCGGCCACCGGGCTGCGATTCACATGCACGCTGAAGACGTTCATGAAGATGCCGATCTGCGTGCCGGGCCGCCCCAGCGATCCTTCCGGCCCCAGCGGCGTAATGTCGGTAATCCTGCCGTCGGCGGGGCAGATCACGAGGTTGTCCCCAGCCGGCACAGCCCGGTCAGGGTCGCGAAAGAACCACAGCACCCACAGCCAGACGGCCAAGGGAACAATTGAAACAGGTATCGCAACGTGAAGCGGCATCAGGACAAGCAGGACTATAGCAGCCCCGCCCGCCAGTACCGTAGCAAGCAACACTTCACGAATACTGTATTTCGCCAACCGCATAGATTACTTTCGCGACAGGATTTCAGTGAAAACTAAAGAACATCAACTATAACCAACCTTGGCTGTTGAGTTGGCCCCAGGCGACACGGATGTGGTCCGGCCTGAACATGGCGCGTTTGCGCTCGTTCCAGGCATGTACCGCATCCACGGCCTGATCAGCGCCCATTGCGGGCGGATTCTGATGTTTGCAAACCCAGTGGACAGATGCAAGAAGTTCCATGCCATAGGGTGTCTCAAATCCTTCGATCAGCTTCGCCACGCGATCAAGTCGTTGCCGCGACAGTTCCTGCCCTGCCATGAAGTGTTCCGCTTCCGGCACGGCTTGTGGTAGGAGATCGATTTCCACGTCCGGCTTTTGACTGTCGCCATACCCGCGCGTATAGTGCCCCTCCATTGCCTCCAGGACCTTGTTCAAATTGGCTGCATACGGGCCATAAATGTGTTGCACATAGCGCAGGCGAAGATTCTCCCCAGCCTCTTGAAGAAAATAACCGAGCTTCTGAATTTCCAATAGCGTCAGCCGGTACGACAGTTCTCCGTATTGAGCCATCAGCTTAATCACCATGGCACGGCCCGGCGTCATTCTGGGCTTGGGCGTCCTTACTGGCATTGTTTTCGGATCAGGCGCGCCGGCTGGGCCGTACAACAGCACATGCACGTCAGGCAGGTTGGCGAAGGCGTCTTCTATCAGCGGCCTGACCTGATTCCAGTCCAATCCGCCCAATCCACAGCCCAGCGGAGGCACTGCAATCGATTTGATGCCTAGTCGTTCAACCTCACGCCGAAGCGCCACGAGCCCGGACTTGATGTCCTCGATCTTCGCGTTGCCTTTCCAGTGGCGCTTGGTGGGGAAGTTGATGACATACTTGGGATTCTTCAGGAATCCTGTTTGAAAGACGAACATCTGTCCAGGGTGAAATGCATGTTCGAAGCAGAGCTTCTGATAGGCGCGGAAGTTCTCCGGGAAGGCTTGCTTGAACTGAAGGGCGATCCCCTTGCCCATGTAACCGGCACAGTTGACAGTGTTAACAAGCGCCTCGGCCTCGGCTTCAAGTAGATTGCCATGGGCGTTCTCGATCATTAACCGCTCCTTACCAATAATACCAGTCGCGCCTTATCTCCACAACTCGGCGAACATCCGTTGCGAAGCCTGCAAGAACTTGCTCCACCTGCACCTTGCGAGGCTCGTCAATTACAATGATCTTGCTGATGAGATTCCAGGGGCAAGAACGATAGACAAGAAACTCTGCCTGCTTACGTCGCGCGCGGTCCATGTCGTCGATGCTGTCTGCCCAGTATCGCTCGCCGACAACAGCCCAATCCACATTGTCCAGATAGCGCAGTGAGTCGAACCACTGCGTGAATCCAGCGATTCCGTGCCCATCAGAAAATACGAATGATATGCCCGCCTGTTCAACAAGTTGGCAAGAACTCAACAAGTAGATTAGAGGCTCTTGCCCCTCTGTATAACCCGGCACTCGCCCCGTCCTCAGATTCAGCATCATCGGCGACAAAGGCCCGAAGTAGAAGGGGACGTAGTCATGGATGACGCCTCCAGGGCCGCATGGAATACGCAAATGACGCCGTTTAGCCTGGATATCCACGTTATGTATGGTCTTGAACTTCAGCCCATCCTGCGGCGTGAAGTTGGGTGCATGAAGCCCGCCTCTCTGCAAGTAAATGCAGAGGTTGTCGATGTGGATGAATTTTGCTATTGGTGTCGGATACGGTGCCACAGGCAGGAATGTACCTGATTCACCTGCTGCTTGCTACAGCGAGTGTCCATGGGGCGAACTCCATTGTCTCGATCCAGTAGATATGGGGAGATGCTTCGATGAAGAGGGCGTAGATCGGGTCATCACGCGGCGGCGGTCTGAGAGGATTGGGCATGCGCCTAAGATTAGCTGTGAGGCTGGAATACGGAATTCTCGCGTTGTTCATCCTGATGGGGATCGGCTTCTGGTTCCTGGATGCCGCGGTGGATGCCTATCTTTTTCATGGCACAAGTTTCATCTATGAACTGCGCAACTTCAGTCCGGAGCAGATATATATACGATCAGCGACGTTCGCCGCCTTCTTCTCGATAGGGTTGGTGGTCTCCAAGGAGTTTTCCCGCCGCCGGCTGGCGCAAGACAAGACGCAACACCTGAACCTGGTGCTCAGCACCATGAGGCAGGTGGACCGCAGCCTGTCGCGTTCAACCGACCGCGGCAAACTCATTCAGCAGGTCTGCAACGACCTGGTCAGTCACAAGGCCTATCGAAATGCATGGATCACAACGCTCGATGGCAATGGTGGGGCGATCGAGATGGCAGAGGCCGGCCTGAAGGAGCGTTTCATTCCCGTGGCTGATTCGATCAAGCGGGGGCAGTTTCCCACATGTATGCGCAAGGCGATGGGCCAGGGCGGGGTGGTTGTGGTTGAAGGCCCGCAGCACAATTGTCCAGGCTGCAGCCTGGCGACAATCTATCGAGGGACCGGCTCGCTTGTGGCTCGCCTGGAACATGGCTTGCAGATCTACGGCGTGCTCACGGTGGCGCTGGATCATCCGCTGGCTGTCGAGGGACAGGAGCAGTCGCTCTTCCTGGAGGTCGCCGCCGAGATCTCCGCGGCGCTGCACCACATCGAAGTCGAGAACCGCCGCCTGAAGGCGGAGCGGGAGCTGGAATTGTCGCGCCGACGCGAGGAGGACACCGGCTTCAAGATACAGCAGATGCTGCTGTTCCAAAGGCCGCCGGAGGACATCTGCGGCGCGAGCATCGCCGCCATCACCATCCCGTCGCAGCAGGTCGATGGCGACTTCTATGATTTCTTCAAATTCAACGACCAGGTCTTCGACGTCATCATCGCCGACGTGATGGGTAAGGGGACGACGGCTGCCCTGCTGGGGGCCGCCACCAAGAGCCACTTCATGCGGGCGATCACCCATCTCAATGCCTTGGCGCCCGGCGCGATTCCCCAGCCGCAGGAGGTCGTGTCTCATGTTCACAAGGAGATGACGCGCCGCCTGATCGACATCGAGAGCTTCGTGACGGTCTTTTACGCGCGCTTCGACATGACCCAGGGCAAACTGATCTACGTAGATTGCGGCCATCCCAAGCCTATCCTCTTCCGCGCCGGCAGCGGCGCGTGCGAAATGCTGGCCGGCGAGAACCTCTTCCTCGGCGCCGACGAGCGAGAGACCTATCAGCAGACCAGCGTCGATCTTCACGAGGGCGACCTGGTCCTGATGTACAGCGACGGCGTCATTGACGCCGAGAACAAGCAGCGGGACTTTTTCGGCGTTGAGCGGCTGTGCGAGCTGGCGGCCAGGCACGGCCAGATGGAGCCCGTGCAGATGCTCGACAAGATCATCATGGAGCTCATTTCTTTCGCCAGCAGCGAAGGCCCCTCGGACGATCTGACGTGCGTGGCCGTCAAGGTCGAGCCTGCCCTGGAGAAGATTGTCCCGATGCGAGCGGAGTTGGACATTCTCAGCGAGCCTGAGGAGCTTTCGCGCGTGCGCGGTTTCGTGCTGGCCTTGGGGCCTCGCCTGGGCAAGAAAGTCAACGACCACGACCTCAACCGCCTGGAGCTGGCCGTCAACGAGGCAGTCAGCAACATCATGCGTCATGCCTACCATGGGCAGAGGGACAGGCCCATTCACATCGAGGCGGAGGTTCGCCCGACGCGGGCCGTCGTCCGCCTGTTCCACTGGGGCCAGCCGTACGACCCTCACCAGGCCCTGGCCAAGCGCCCGGACAAGCACATTGGCGGCTACGGGCTGTCGATCATCAGCCAGTGTGTGAATCATGTGAGGTATATCCCAGCCGGCCAGGGCAAGAGCTGCGTAGAACTAGTCAAGAGCTTCGCCAAGCTGTAGCGAATTTCAAGGAGAGCGGACATGGAAATGAATGTCGAAAAGGTGGATGAGATGGCGATCATCACGCCCCGTGCGGAATTCCTCGACGCCAGCAACTACCAGGAATTCAAGCGCGACATCGAGCCATTCCTGGATGCCAACCCGAAGGTTATCCTCGATATCAGCAGGCTGAGATTCGTCGATAGCTCAGGTCTGGGCGCGGTGCTCTCGTGCCTGCGGAAGCTTGTGGCTCGCGGCGGCGACCTGAAGCTGCTGTGCGAGAAGTGCAAGCCCGTCCGGATGTTCTTCGAACTGGTGCGAATGAACCGCGTGATCGACATGTACAACACGCGAGAAGAGGCCCTTGAGAGCCTGCGCCACCCACAAAGCACTTGACCGCCAGAACGGAAAAGCCGTGGCTGTCTTTTGGTGCGGGCGTCTTGCCTGCACGGCGTCAGCCATACTTCCTACTTTCTCCTCTCTACTTTCTCCCGCTCTGCGTGCGAGGGAATTTCCTGTCAGGAAATTCCCTCGCACACTGCGGGGTTTACTATATCATGTCCTTCATTGATAATACTCTGCTTGCGGCTATTGCCGCAGGCAGCTTCACGATGCACAGCCTTCGTGATGCAATAGTGTCCGGTCTTTAGCGAAAGGTTTGGTTTCGAGAGCCATGGCTACGAAAGAGTTTCCGCTGGTTCCAGAGAAGGTCGAAAAGGTCAACACGAAGTATCGCACCATCGCCACTGAGATCCCCGTTCCCCAGTCGATTGCCTTGCTGGAAAAGCTTCGCCAGCTCGAGCCGCGGTCGATGGGCGGCCAGCCGCCAATCGTGTGGGACCATGGCAACGGCGCGACCATCAGCGATGCCTGGGGCAATACCTGGATCGACTTCTCCGCCGGCGTGCTGGTTACCGCCAGCGGGCATGGCCATCCCGCCATCGTCAAGGCCATCGCCGAAATGGCCTCGCAAGGCCTGTATCATGCGTACGGCTTCCCGACGGCGGTGCGCCTGCAACTCATCGAGGAGCTTTCGAGCATCCTGCCGCCGCCGCTGAAGCGCGTCTTCCTGCTGACAACCGGCAGCGAGGCCGTCGAATGCTGCATCAAGCTGGCCCGCACGAAGGGCCTGCAGGTCGGCGGAAAGAAGAAGAGCGTGATGGTGTCCTTCGATATCGGCTTCCACGGCAGGACGATGGGCAGCCAGTTGGCCGGCGGCAGCCCCGCGCTCAAGAGCTGGATGGGCGACGCCGATGCGCGATTTGTCCAGGTGCCTTTTCCTGAAGGCTTCCGCCAGAAGGACGTCAGCTTCGACGTGTTTGAAAAGACGCTCGCCGAGCGGGGCGTCGATCCCGACGATGTCTGCGGCGTGATCGGCGAAACCTACCAGGGCGCCAATGCCACGCTATTCCCGGCTGCCTACGCCCAGGCCTTGCGCAAGTGGTGCGACAAGCACCAGGCGGTGCTGATCTTCGACGAAATCCAGGCGGGCTTTGGCCGATGCGGCAAGTGGTTCGGCTTCCAGCATTTCGGCATCGTGCCGGACCTGATTTCCTGCGGCAAGGGCATCAGCGGCGGCATGCCGCTGTCGGCGGTCATCGGCACCGAGGAACTGATGAACATGTACGGCCCGGGCGAGATGACCTCGACACATTCGGCGAACGCCATATGTGCCGCAGCGGCGCTGGCGAACATCCGGACGATCAAGAACGAAAAGCTCGTCGAGAATGCCGCCAAGCTTGAACCGGTCCTCTCCGCAGGCGCGCAGCGCATCGCCAAGCTGACCAACGGCCGGGTAGGGCGTGTGGCCTGGACGGGCCTGGTGGCGGCTTTGCAGTTCACCAAGAACGGCACGACGCAGCCTGATCCCGAGCCGGCCTGGGAATTCGTCCGCCGCAGCGTGCAGCGCGGCGTGATGCTCTTCGCGCCGGTGGGTGTCAATGGCAGCGCCATCAAGATCAACCCGCCGCTGGTGATCAGCCAGGAATGTCTCGAAGAAGGCCTGGCCGTCCTGGAAAGCGTGGCGAGGGACGTTTTCTAGGGAACCAAATTTCAGATTAGAGATTTGAGATTTCAGAACTGCCTACGCCGATTCACGCGCGACCATAGTGACTTCAGATTTGAGATTTCAGAAATTCAGATTTGGATGTGAGGATCTGAAATCCGAAATCTCAAATCTGAAATCTCAAATTTGAGATCTTCCTACCACACGTCCAGTTCGCCGACGATCTCTTCCACCAGGTCCTTGGTGGTGACGATGCCGACATGTCGGCCGGGGTCGTCTACCACGATCGCCATCGGGGCGTGCTCGCGCTGCATGTGGTAGAGGGCGTCGGTGACGGTCATAGCCGTTGGCAGCAGCAGCGGCCTCAGGCCCTTGCCCATCGATTGGTCTTTTTCGGCGGCGGCCAGGGCATCATAGATGTTCAGGATGCCGATGACTTTGTTGTTCTCGTCGAGCATCGGGAATCGCGAGTAATTGTGCTTGCGGATCAGGTCCAGCATCTGTTGATACGTCACTTCCGCAGGAGCATAGACCACCTTACCCATCGGGATCATCACGTCCTTCAGGCGGACGTTGGCGATCTTCATCACGCGGTCGGCCATGATCGTCTGCGAGTGCGTCAGCACGCCGGCGGCCTGGCTTTCAGCCACCACGGCTGCGATGCCCTCATGGCCGGTCGGCACAAGTCTCCGGCTGCGCACGCGAAGCAGCCGGGCCATCAGCCAGGCAAACCCGCGGGCCAGCGGCACCAGGCCGCAGGCATTGAAGATCCAACTAGAAGCCGTCAGCACCAGGGCGAAGCGGTAAACCATCCGCTCAGCGGCCCGCGTGGCTACGTTCTTGGGAAGACTCTCGCAGACTATGAACAGCAGCGGCGTAGCCACCGCCAGCGTGTACCACTCAGCCCGCTCGCCGTAGCCGGCCAGCACGAACATGGCGCTGATGGCGAAAGTGGCGGCATAGCTGACGGTATTGTTGCCGATCATCAGGACGGCCAGGAAGTTCGCCTGGCCGGCAATGGCGCCGCGGATGAGCCTGGCGGATTTCGAGCCGCTCTCGGCCCGCAGCTCCAGGCGAATCTTGTTCATCACGTAGATGCCCATCTCCAGGCCGTTATAGACGTACGACAGGCCGCAGGACGCGATCAGCACCGCCAGCCACATCAGCCATTGGGCGTGTTCGATGATGGCGATCATTCGTTGCCCTCCAGCAGGTCCAGGCGCAGTTTTTCGATGCGGCGCTTTCGCATGGACTCGACAGTGAACCGGAGGTTGCGATATCGCACGGTATCGCCGGGCCTGGGCAGGCGGCCCAGCAGGTACATCACAAACCCGCCGACGGTGCTGATTCGCCGGCCGACCAGGTCGATGCGGAAGGCATCGGCCCACTCGTGGATTCCGAGGTCGCCGTCAAGCAGGTATTGGCGTTCATTGATCCGCTCGAACAGCGGCAGCTCCGGGCCTCGCGGATCGGGAATCTCTCCAACGATTTCCTCCAGGACATCATCGAGAGTCACCAGCCCGGCTGTGCCGCCGTACTCGTCGACCACGATCGCCATCTGCCTGCGCGTTACACGGAACTGCAGCAGGACGCGCTCGATCTTGGCCGACTCCGGGACAAAAGGGGCCTTGACAACCAGGTCGCGCAGCTCGGCCTGGGCGTCCAGCAGGACTCTCTTGG
>CAYQJH010000031.1:0-27518 GCA_964417755.1 uncultured Planctomycetaceae bacterium | reverse complement strand
CTACCCGGCTGAAGGAACAGAAAGCCGTCGCCGAGTCAGCCCAGGCGACGCCGGAAGAAACTCCAGCCGGCAGCGAGGCGTAAGCCCACGTGTGGCCATTCCGCAAAGGCGCTCTTGGCCTGTTGTGGCGGTCGTGGCTTGGCGGCCGCGCCGACGAAAAGCTGGGGCCTCATGGCGAGCAATTGGCCAGACAGTGCCTTTGCGACAAAGGGCTGCGCATCCTGGCCAGCAACTATCGCTGCCCCTCCGGCGAGGCCGACCTCATTGCATTGGATGAATCTACACGATCGTCTCTAGGCGCCGAGACGATCGTTTTTGTTGAAGTCAAGACCCGAACCAACGACCAGTATCTTCCGCCGCAGGCCGCCGTCGATGATGCCAAGCGCAGCCAGATGCGAAAGGTGGCCAACTATTACCTGCTCACGCACGACACCGCCGGCTATTACCGGCGATTCGATATCGTAGCAATCACCATCCGGCAGGGCCAGGAGCCCTGCATCGAACACATCGCCGACGCATTTGAATAGGACGGGGCCCTGGAAGACGCCCTGCCCCGTTTTCTACGCACACATGCGGCACATCGCAGGGACTTCGAAACAGATTCCTGCCGAAAATTTGGGTCAGTGTGCACAAGGACTTACGGCCGCATAGGCTCACTTTTGACCCACTTTCTGCGCACAGAACGGGGCGCGGCATGATTATGGAGGAAGGCACAAGGCTCTAAAGTTCCAAGTAGCGAAGAGGCAAATATTTGTGCAAGGCTCACAGGCCAATCTTTCCCGCGACGAGGAAAACGAGACCCAAACGCGCAACAGGCGCAAAAGAGGGGTCTATATTGAACAAAATCAAACAGAATCGAACAGAACTGAACAGGGGCCGGAGATGCAAGTCCTTATTGCAACGAGCGATAGGATTGTTGTAACGGCATTTGCACAGCTCAGGCCGGCGCGATCTCTCTTAATCTTGTTGCAGTGTGACTTACATATTTCGAACTGCGACGGTTTTTTTGGTTGGCGCGTAGGCGAGAAATTTATCTAATTCATCGAATTCCGGGAAACTTATCGGCACCGGGTGCGTCTACTTCCAGGGTTCGCGATACATATTAATGAAAGGGGTTCACCATGAAAGCGTTGCCCATGCTGTTTGTCTTTACAGTTACATTGTGCGCCGCAGGCTGCTCCGAAAAGCCTAAGGACTTAAAGCCGCTCTACAAGGCCAAAATCATCAAGGATTTCAATCCGGTCGCGGAGACGGTCGCGACGTACCGATGCCGCGGCGTGGGCATGCCGGTAATGGCGCAGTTAGGGTTACAAGACGCCCAGGTGCTGGAGGCGTTCTGCACCAATGACCCGAATCGCGACGGGTTCTGCTACTACGTGCGATTCGAGATGAACTCGGCCCGGCTGAAGCGATGGCTGGAGTCCGGCGCGTGGTACCGCCAGGCGCATGATCCATCTGACCCCAGGATCAAACTGATCCACAATATTCCGCAGGCGGACGTGTATGCGGAAGTGGTGGAAGATCTTGACCAGAGGCTAAGCGATGCACTGCTTCAACGCATCCGCTTGAGCCAGGCCTGCTACAGCCGCGGCGCCTACGTCAGCCTGTATGTGGAGAACCCTGCCAATCCAACGGTGATCGGGCATATTATCTGCGGACAATGTCTGGAGACTCCCTCGCAGTACAGCGAACTCTGGGCTGCGCGGAAGTGAGATACAAAGGGATGTTCCGTTTTGCAGGCCGAACGTTTCGCAACACGGGGCTTCCCGCAAACGAGCGCAGCGCATACAATGTTGACGTGACAGAAGTACCTCTCAATTCAGAGATTGGAGCAGACGAGGTTCACGCGCCTGGTGAAATGGAGGTGCTGCCCGTGGAGCCGCCGGAGGCGGTTCGCGTCGGCTGGATTGCCGCCGAGGACACTATCGAGCGGCTGTCTCGCACGCTCCAGCCGCTGGCTATCGGCTTGCTGGATGAGCTGGTGGAGATAACGACCGCCTGCCCGCCCAGAGCGATTGTAAGCGACCTGCCTTCGCCGCCGATGGAAGTCGTTCGATACGGCAGGCTGAGGTTCTACGGCTTCCGCACGCATGCCGTCGAGGCACTGGCTGAGGAACTGCGCCCGCAACAACTGGAATTGCTGCATGCGCTTGACTGCCGCTCAGCCGCCCTGACGCGCCAGCTTGCAGAGATGCTGAACCTTCGTTATGTCGTCAGCAGTTATTCGCTGGGCGATGGGCGCCTGCTGGGCACGCTGGACGAGCGGGTGGCCGGCGTGCTGGCGGCGTCGGAGCCGATTCGGACCGATCTGCTGGAGCATCATGTGGCAGCTGTGGAAAAGATACAACTGCTGCACCCTGGGGTCTATCAGGTTCGGCACACGACGTTGTTCGAGAATCCCTCCCAGAGCGTGGCCATTGTTGCGGGCGGAAGGTTGGATGACTTTACGGCGTTCGAGGCAGTGCTGAAGTGCTTCGCGGAGTTGAAGAACCGTGATTACGATTGCGTGTTCTTTGTAATTGGCAATGGCCGGGCTGAACGCCAGCTTCGCCACCTTTCGGAGCGACTGGATCTGAGCTCGGTGCTGACGTTCGTCGACCGCCAGCAACCATCGCGGATGTCGGGCATCTTCAAGGCTGCCGATATATATCTTTCTCCAGCGCCCAGCAGGAGCATCGACATCAGTGCACTGCTGGCGATGGCGGCGGGGGACCCGGTGATTGCTGCCGGCGGCGGGTGCTCGGACTTCCTGCTGGCCGGCCAGACGGCGCTGCTGTACCGCGCGGGCGATTGGGCTGAACTGACTGCCAAGGTCATAAGCCTGCTGGATGATCACGAGGCCGCGCGCCGCCTGGCCAACAGCGCATTAAAACATCTTCACGATCATTACAGCCCAGCCAGCATGGTTTCATGTCTGGCGGGGATGTATCGTGGAGTAATCGCAGGCGCGGGCGCGGCAGCAGCTCGGTAAGAAGGAATTATGCGGCAGTAGCCAGGCAGGGGACGATCTTGAATGGCCACTTGAGCTTCGCCCATGCTTGTTCAGCGGCCCTACTTGCCTTCTTTCGACTGGCGCCAGAGTTGATAGATGGAGTTGTTTCGGACAAATAGCGAGCCGAAGGCCTCGTCGGGCCAGGGGTATGACACCTGCTGGTTGTAGAGTTTGCCGTCCTCTATACGTGCTCGGAAGGTCAGCAGCAGCAATCGCCCCAGGCGGTACTTGTGGTTGTACTCGGGCGTCTGCGGGCTGCCCAGCAGGATCAAGCCGATCTGGTACTGGCCGATATTGTTGGCTTCGGTGACACCGTCGATGTACGTATTGTACGTCTGGCCGTCGAAGATCATGTCGTTGTACACTGCTCCGTCGCTGCGGAGGTCGGCAAAGCCGGTCATCTTGCGATATCGATAGCGTGCCAGATTCAGGCCGGGAAACATCGCCGTGACGAACTTCGGCGCAGCCTGGCCTTCGAGCAGGCCATCGGTCGTAACGGTCACAGCCGTGCCGACCGGATGCACGACATACTTCGGATCGCGCATGTTGGCCAGCACGTCTTCCAGGCTCAAGGACACCTGCTGGGAGCGGCTGAACGTGCCATACACCGTGTTGCCTGGGAAGAAACGTGATAGTTGCGGCTGGATGTTCGCCGTGGCCAGGACATCGCGAATGTCGGTGTCGATGATGACTACAGGCGCGGTGTCGCGAAGGTTGGTATGCAGTTGCTGGAGATAGAGACCGCCGTTGAGGGCGGCTCGAATCTTCAGATCGGCTTCGCCGGAGTTCACACTTGCGCGGGCGTCCAGGTGCTTGGCGTCGTATGTCTGCTTGACTGCCGGGTCGTACGTTCGCAGGTGATCGACAGACACGCGAGCCTTCAGGTCGGCCTGGGACAAGTAGTCCTTGATCCTTGGCAGTATTCGCCGGGAGTGCAGTACTGCCGGATGCGTGGTGACGCCTGGCGAGTTGCCGCTGTCCTTCAAGGCAATGCTTGCCGGCGATGAAGTCGCAAGTGCCCGGTCCAGCTTCGCGGACACGAGCTTGACCCAGCCGGAAAGATCCTCGTCATCTATATAGCTGCAGATGGCCTCGACTTGCCCGGAGGGTTTGTCGCCAAGGTCCTTGAGATCGGCCACTATCGTGCCCTTGTTCTGGCCAATTGCGAAGTCGAGGCGATCTGATTTCAATTGCGAGGCCTGAACAAGCTGGTCGGCACGGAAGGCCCACTCGCCCAAGGACAGGCGGCCGGCAACATGGACAGCCTTGCCTTCCACCTGGGCGTCGATGCCCTTGCTGAGCAGATCGAGCGAGGCCACTTCTTCCTCATTGTTGCCTCGCCGATACCTTAGTTCGGCAAAGGCATTGCCGGACAGATCGTACTGCTTCAGAGACGGCATCAGCGGCCACAGGCCGTGGAGGTCATCACTGGAAATGCTGGCATGCAGCTCTTTGGCAATGGGACGCCAGCCGGCGACGGTTTGGGCAAGATCAACCTGGCCCTCCGCGAAGAATTGGATGTTGCCAGCCTGCGCCTGAAGCGATTGCATTTTCAGGGTCCGCAGGTCGCGCCCGAGCACAACTTGGCCGCTTATTGTCGTGGGCGTATCCAGCGGCTTGACCAGTGGGCCAATGTCAACATTCTTAACACGGAAGGGCCCCAGGCTTTCGGCGGCAGCCCTTGACGCATCGACTTCAAAACCGATTTCAAAACCATCGTCCTTTGAGGCGTCGCCCGAGAAAGAGCCCTTCGCTGCAATCTCGCCGCTCACGCTGGACTCTTTCATCCATGGGCGTATTTCGCTCAGCAACTCGCCAAGTGACGGATCGAAAGCAAGGTGGCAATCCACGGAGCCCGACAGGCTGCGCATCTCGTACTGCGAGGCAACGTCGCAGGACATCGACGCCGCGAGAGATTGCAGGCCATTCCAGTTCAGGCTGGGCAGGATGGCTGGCCGTCGCCGGAATTCCGCCCGAGCCTGCCCGCCAATGTGCGTGTCGCCCAGGGAAAGAGAAATACTGTCGGCTCGGGCCATCAGCGTGCCCAAGCCCTCGGCGAAGCCGCTAGTCAGGTCGGTCGAGAGACTAAGCTGCATCGGCACGCCCGCAGCCTTGTGGCGCTTTGGCTCCGCGGCGGAGGCGAGCTCAAGGTCATCGGCAATGGCCTGCAAATCGACATGGAGTCCGTCGGGAATTGTGCGTCCGCTTGCTTCGACCGTAACGGGGCCTTGCGCTTGCCAATCTGGAAGCATCGCCGCCAGGGCCGGGCTGCTCTTGAGCAGCAATTGAGAGTCTCTGATATTGGCGGTGGTTTGAAATGTCACAGCCGGCTGGCCTGATTCTGAAGCCACGCATGCTTCAATCGCGAGCTTAGCCATCGGAAGATTCACAGCGCCGTTGACTTGCATCGGGGAGTCAGTCGCGGCGCTGGCTTGGTTGGAAAGATGAAGATCGATGCTCGCCGGAGACGCCGAGGCCTTGGAGAAGAACTCGCCGCAATCAACATTTGCGTGGGTCAGATCGACGAAAACGTCGGCCGTCTGGAGTTGCTCCTGGGCGGCGACTTTGAAATTGCCTCGTACTGTGCCACGGCAGAATCGGCTCAGCCAGGCCGCCCGGGGCAGCGCGGCCAGCAGGCCCTCTATATGGTCCCCGTGAAACTCACCAGCTATATCCGCGGCCGCCTGCCCTGAAGCATCTGAAGTCAGAGCAACTCTGCCATTATCGATGCCGGCGGTTGCTTGGGCGACTGCGAGGTCCAGGTTCACATCCTCCAGGGCGGCGCGCTCCGCATTGACATAGGCCTCAAGCAAAACTGTCGCAGGCTTGTTAGGCGGCTTGGCGAAGATGCCGGGAATGACAACGCGGCCATCCCGCTGGCTGGTGAGCTTCATCAGCAAGTGCGGGCGGTCCTTCTGATCGATCATCCATTCGCCGGCGGCGCCGTCGCATCGAACTGCCGCCAGAGCCCGTTGCTGCAGCAAATCTTGCAGCGACTGTAGTTCGCGGATTTCCCAGTTCCCTTTGAGGTTCAGATTCGATGATGCTCGCAGAACCGCTCTGGGCACATTGGTGCCCGCAACCATCTCGTCGATCAACTGGCCCAGGTCGTGAATCTTACCGGAGGCGGTGAAGCGATTGTCTCCGATCTTCAGCACGCACTGTCGTGCCTGCGTCAGATGGAGATCGTAAGTCGTCTCGGCGGACAGCTTCAATTGCAGCGCCCTTCCGGAGGGTTTGAGAACCTTCTGGCTATCCGTGATCCGGGCATCGATGGCGTCAATGTCCATGTCTAGCGACAGCCGCTGCTGGCTGCTGGCAAGCGCCACGTGAACGGCAAGGGGCCCATCGATTGCCGGCAGCCGCTGCGCGGGCGTCTTCAACAAGGCTGCCAGGGCGGAAGGATAGACCTTGCCGGCAATGTCCAGTGCATGAATCGCGCGCCACTCGCCGCGGAGAGCGTCCAGAGCAAGGCTGGCATGGCAGGCCAGTTCCATCCCCGGCAGTTCGACCTTGGCCGACTGGATGTCGATTCGCTCCAGGTCGCACGTGGCGCTTATGACAACGCCAGCGCGGTCGATGACAGGCAGCTGCGGACCTTCCAATGGCTGGACATCGAGTTCATGCGCTTGGATCCTGCATGTGAAGCTTGGCGCCTTCAGATCGCGGCTGACCTGGAAGTTGACGGATCCTTCGCATCGACCCCGAAGCTTGCTCAGCGGCAGGCCCAACATCGTCGGCAGGTTCATCTGCTCGATGTCAAGGTTGGCGAAGCTTACAGAAGCCGTTGCGGCGGCTGGGTCTTCTGCCGCTCCTCCTGCCAGGCGCAAGTTCAACGGCGCTTGCGCGTCTCGCTGCACCAGGCCGCCCGAGATGCTTACGCTGCCCAGGCTGTCCATCTTGCCGCCCAGCAATTGCATGTCGCTGATGGCCAGGATCAGGGCATCATCCTGCTGAGAGAACTGAAAGATTGCCCGGGCCTGTTGAACACTCAATCGGCCGATCTTCAGACTGTTTTTGCCGCCGGGCTTGGCCAGAGGCGCGAGGTTGCAGTTGCCAGCCCGGTCGAATTGTGCGTTGATCTGCGGCGAGGTGAGCTTCATCCACGCCAGACGGTTGTTCATCAGCAGGGCCCAAGGGGAATAGTCGGCCTCCAGGCGCTCGATGACAACCATCGGCTGAGAGCCAAAAGCAGGCTGCGAAAAGACTGTCAGGCGATCCAACTCTATCCCGCTGTGCCAACTGAGGTCGGCCTGGCCCACGCTGACGGGCAAGGCCAGCTGCTGGCTCAGCCGCCGCTCGATCAAGCCTCGGACGAATTCCTTCGGCACCCACCAGGGCAGAGAGACATAGGCCATCGACAGCAGCACTAAGACCAGCACGCTGAGACGACAAAGCCTCTGCCACCATCGGCGGCGAGGACGTGGCTTGTCGCCATCACGTTGTTCTGCAATTGCCACCAGCGATCGCCTCTATGCCGTCTGGGTCTTGACGAAGAAATGAGCCTCAAACCGCGAATCGGAAATTGATGATGTCTCCGTCCTGGACGACATACGTCTTGCCCTCCAGCCGCATCTTGCCGGCTGCCTTGACGCCCTTCATGTCGCCGGCGGCCTTGAGATCATCGAAGGAGACGGTCTCGGCGCGAATGAATCCGCGTGCGATGTCGCTGTGGATTTCGCCGGCGGCCGTTACCGCGTCTGTTCCGGCAGGAATAGTCCAAGCACGGCATTCATCTTCACCGGCAGTCAGAAAGCTTATCAGGTTAAGCTGCTGGTAGCACGCCTGCACCATGCGGTCGCGGGCGGAGGCTGCCAGACCCAGATCGGCCAGGAATTCCTTGCGATCTTCGGGAGCCAACTGGGCAATCTCCTCCTCGATCTTGGCTGACAATGGCAGGCAGGGCAGGTTCACCATCTGCGTGATGTTCTGCTCGTGTGCGTTCTCATCGCAGTTGAGGACTACCATGGCGGGCTTCTGGGACAGGAAGCCGAAACTCCGCAGCAGCTTGTCCTCCGCCTGGCTTTGAATAGCAGTTGAGATCGGCTTTTCGGATTCAAGGGCGTCCCGCAGGCGTTTCATCAGGTCAAGTTCGCGAGCCTGCTCTTCGCGTTTGTTGCTGGGCTTCTTCATCGCCGCCTCGAGTTTGTCCATTCGGCTGGTCACCTGGTCGAGATCGGCGAAGATCATCTCCGCCAGCAGTTCCTTGACATCTTCCTCCGGGGCGATTCGGTCGCGATAGGCTGCCACCGACTGGCTGCTGAATGCCCGCACTACAAAGACAAGCATGTCGCATTGATGCAGGCTGGCCCAGTGGGTCTTTGCCCTGCTGCGGCCGGCTTCGTCGTGCAAATCAAGACCAGGGATGTCCACAAACTCCAGTTCAGCCAGCGTCGTCTTCTTGGGCCTGTAGTATTCAGCCAGCCAGATAACGCGCGCGTCGGGAACCTTGACTATCGCCAGGCGCGCCTGGTCGGCGCGATGGATATCAATGTGCGAGCCGCCGGCCTCAGCCATTGCGGCGAAGAGTGTGCTCTTTCCCGACTGCGGCGGCCCGACCAGTGCGACCTTTGCGAAGGACATTCATTCTCCTAGCTGGATTCAAGTTGAATCACAAATACTACACTATATTCCAATGAAAATTAAGTGGTTGTGCGTTGCCGCGTTGTCTCTTCCTGCCCGGCCTACACTTTGGGAAGAAGCGGGGGGCTGTCAAAGCGTCAGCGGAAGTCGACGCGCGGCGCGAAAATGACAGACTTCCAGGCCATGAGACAGATCGTAAACGTCATGGTGATAAGCCCTTGCCAGTTTGGTATTCGTTTTGCAGTTACTGGAGTTGGCCGTCCGTGTTGACAGGTAACCAGTCAACTAATTTACCAATTAACCGTCGTTCAACCAGAAGGGAGCTTGAGACATGGCGACATTCAGATGGCCGGTTGGATGGGACCCGAGTCTGGGGTTACGGCTGATGCAGCGGGAGTTGGAGCGGCTGACCGGAAGCAGTTGGTTCAGCGATGCGCGTGGCATCGGCGGGGGGAATTACCCGCCAATCAACGTGTACAACGGCCCGGAAGACATTGTTGTCGAGTGCGAGCTGGCCGGCGTGAAGAAGGACGACCTCGACATTTCGATCACCGGTGAGACGCTCCAGATCAAGGGCGTCAAGCGGCCGGTCGCCGATGACGAGCAAGTGCGCTATCAGAAGCGCGAGCGCGGCGAAGGCGACTTCAACCGGACAATCGTCCTGCCAGATCGCATCGAGTCCGGCCGCGTGGAGGCCAAGCTTGCAGACGGCATCCTGACCATTCGCGTGCCGAAGTCAGAGGCAGCCAAGCCCAGGCAGATCGCCGTTGATTAACAAGGAGCCCAGCCATGATAAAGAATCAGGAAACCATTCAGATACATTCATCCGAAAGCGCTCGCCCGCAGGTGAGCGAGGACACACTCTCGCCGCTGGTGGACATCTACCAGGAGAAGGAAGGCACTACATTTTTGCTGGCCGAGGTGCCGGGAGCGACGCTCGACAGCGTGGACATCCGCGTGGACAAGGGCGTGCTGACGATCTCGGCCGGGCAGGAACCGCCGGCGATCGATGAAAAGTATGCGCTGAGCTATCGCGGCTTTACCACCGGGCGGTACTTCCGGGCGTTCGCGCTGAGCGACGAAATTGACCGCGAGAAGATCACGGCTTCGCTGGCTGACGGCGTGCTTACGGTCAAGCTGCCGCGTGCAGCCGCTGCGCAGACTCGGAAGATCGAGGTCAAGACGGCGTAGCAGCGACGGCGGTGCCATGCTTCCGCGTCGTTGTCGTTGCGGAAGCATGTCTTGCGGCAGGATGGCGGGCGAGAGTGGCGCGGGCGTCTGGCCCGCACGTTGATTTCCGCGGGCAAATGCCTGGGCCACTCCCCCAAAACTCAGGCATTACTACATTATCTTTTTGGCGATTGAAATTCTGCCGATGATGCGCATAATCCCTTCTGCCCGCCGGCTGAGCCTTTCGTCGGCGGCGGGTGTGCAGGCCTAAGGATGGGCCTAGAATAGACATATCATCTAAAGGGATTTGCCAAGGAGTTTTTGATGGCTTCCATGAACGTTGTGGAACTGACGGACAGCAATTTCGACCAGCAGGTCGCCAATGCCGGAAAGCCCGCCCTGGTGGACTTCTGGGCAGAGTGGTGCATGCCATGCCGCATGATCGCTCCGACCATTGATGAACTGGCCGATGAGTATGCCGGCCGAGTCGTCGTCGGCAAGGTTGACACCGACAACAATCGCGAAATCTCGATGAAGTTCGGAATCAGCGCGATTCCAACCCTCATACTGTTCAACGAAGGACAGATGGTCAAGAAGTTCGTGGGCCTGCAGGGAAAGAAAGACCTCAAGGCCGCAATCGATTCGCTCCTGGATTAACCATGCCTTCCCTGACTCGCCAGCAGGTGCGTAGGGTCGACGAGTTGGCCATCGAGGCCCTGGGAATCAGCGGCCTGGTGCTGATGGAAAATGCCGGCCGAAACACTGCTGATGCAGTCGAGCGATTCTGCGAGTCAAAAGCAATCGGCAAAGATAGGCCCGTCGCTATCGTGGCTGGCGCTGGCAACAACGGTGGCGACGGGTTTGTTGTTGCGCGACATCTTTCGATGCGATCATGGCCTGTGCGGGTGTTTCTCGTTTCGCCGCGGCAGAAGATCGGCGGCGACGCAGATGCGAATCTGCGGATCATTGAGCGTCTGGGGCTGGAGATTCACCCGCTGGATTCGCAAGGAGTTTCACAACTGGCGGGGGAGCTTGCCTCTGCGGGCGTGGTGGTGGACGCCATCGGAGGCACCGGCATTCAAGGGCCGTTGCGAGGTGACCTTGCCGTAGCCGTAGATCAAGTCAACGCAGCCGGCCGGCCTGTGATCGCGGTTGATATACCAACAGGCCTGGATTGCGACAGCGGCCAGCCTACCGGCCCCGTCGTGCGGGCAGACCTTACCGTAACCTTCGTGGCGAGCAAGGTCGGCTTCGACAAGACCAGTGCGAAGCAGTACACGGGCGATGTGATCGTGGCCGACATCGGCATCCCCGCTGAGAAGATCCTGGCGATGGGGCAATAGCACGGCGTGGGCATCTGGACGTGGTGTGACGTGGCGCGGGCATCTTGCCCGCGTGTACCGCAGGCGTCTCGCCTGCGGCCGTTTCTTTGTTTGCTTCTTTGTTTTCTTCTTCTTCTTCTTCTTCCTCCTTCTTCTCCTCCTCTTCCTCACGGCTGCGGACTTGACTTTGTTATGGTCAAATTGCCACTATAGGGCAATTCGCAGTTTTATTGAAAGTTATCCGCGGCCATGAAAGTTATTTCGCTTCAATCAGGCAGCAACGGCAACTGCATCTACGTGCAGTCGCGCGGCGTTCGCCTGCTGCTGGATGCCGGCATAAGCGGCCTGCAGGCCGAGCGACGGCTGGCCCAGCATGGCATCAACATCCGCCACGTTGATGGGGTGATTATCTCGCACGATCACAGCGATCACAGCCGCTGCGCCGGCGTCTACCATCGCAAGTTCGGCCTGAAGGTCTTCGCCACGGCCAAGACGCTCCTGGCTGCCGACCGATACCAGGCTCTGGGCGAGTTCCGCGAGGTGAGCCATTTTGAACCAGGACTGGACCTGGACTTTGGCTCGATCTCCGTTGCCACGGTTCCCACGCCGCATGATGCAGCCGACGGCGTCGTTTTCGTCATTGCCTCAGGCGACAAGCGCCTGGGCGTACTGACGGACCTGGGGCATGTGTTTGACGGGCTGGGAGAACTGGTGTCTTCATTGGACGCCGTCCTGCTGGAGAGTAATTACGACGTCGACATGCTTGAGCAGGGGCCGTATCCGCCTATGCTCAAGCGGCGGATCGCCGGGCCGGGTGGCCACATCTCCAACGAAGAATCTGCTCGGTTGCTGCGGCACGCGTTTTCACAAGGGCGGCTGAGATGGGCATGCCTTGCCCATCTATCGGAGCAGAACAATCACCCGCAAGTGGCAATGGCCACGCATCGCGCCACGCTCGAAGCACACAGGGAAATCCGCGTTGCGAGCCGATACGAGGTATCGGACCTGATGGAAGTCTGACCGAGATCGCCGCATTCGACTTCAACTGTCGTGGCTTGCCCGAGGGGACGAAAGCGGAAGTGCCGTGGCCGCTTTGTGTGCAGGCGTCTCGCCTGCAGATCCTGACATTGCCCAGAGCGTTGCGGGCCAGACGCCTGCACCACAAAAGCCCCGCATCGGACGCATTACCCTCAATTTATTTTTGGCCGTCTTCGCGGATCAAGATGGTTCTTGCGATGAAGGTCGTCCAGCTCCCGCAGAGCCTGGTCTGTAAGCCCGCTGCTTTTGATCAGTTCGCCTTGCTGGCGGTTCTGGCTGTACTGCAAATGCTCGACAGCCGCCTGCAATGTCTGCTCGTAACAGCCACGATGCTCGCCCTGGCTGATCAACTCAGCCAGCAGCGATGCATGGCTGGACAGTTCTTCCAGCGGAAGAAGCTCATCGAGGCACAGATGCCCGTTGATGCCCAGCTTCCAAAGACATTGTGCGATGGCCTGGTACTCCGGGTCGGTAAAGTATGACACATCCGCCCGCTCGGAGGCCCATTCGAATAAGTCCGGGCGATTCAGCAAAACCTCCAGCACGTGCCGCTGGGCCAGCAGCTCCGGCTGGCCTTGAGCGCCGATCCATTGCGGCTGGCTTCTGGGCGTTGCTGGCGCTGCCGCTGAGGGTGCCGATGACCGCGGAATCTCCCGCGCCAGGCGGCGCATCTGCATTTGAAGATCGCTCGCGGAGATATTCAGTATGTGCCCGATGTGCTGGGCAAGCTGGCCGCGGCGGACTTCGTCAATCGAGCCGAATGTCGATGAACTGACCACGAGTCGCAGGAAGTCATCCACCACCTTGCGACGGTCGGCCAAGTTGCCGCCGGCCTTGTGATACTCCGCCAGGCGGCGATTCCAAACAAACTCCAGGGCATCCGGCGCATCCTTGATAAGTTGCCGCATCGCATCTGCCCCGCGAGCCAGAACAAAATCGCACGGGTCTTTGCCCTCGGGAATTGTCGCCACCCGAACGTGCAACTGCTGGGCGAGGAAGATCTCCAGCGCTCGCTCAGCCGCCTTCAGCCCGGCAAGGTCCGCGTCATAAATGAGCACCACCTCGCGGCAGTAGCGGCTAAGCACGCGCACGTGCCGCTCGGTCAAGGCTGTGCCCAGCGTGGCCACTACGTTGGTCAGCCCGGCCTGCAAGGGCATGATGGCGTCCATGTAGCCCTCGACCACCACAGCCTGGTTCAGCGACGAGATGCCCTCGCGCGACCAGTTCAACGCGAAGAGCTGGCTGGACTTGTCGAAGAGAATCGTCTCCGGGCTGTTGAGATACTTGGCCCTGTCGTCGGCTGCCAGGGCCCGGCCGCCAAAGGCGATGACCTTGCCGCTTACGTCCAGGATCGGAAACATCAGGCGATTGCGGAAGCGGTCGTAGCACCCTCGGCTGGACTCGCCGCCGTCGCCGTCTCTTTGAATGACCAGCCCGCAGGCCAGCAGTTGCGACTCGGCAATGCCGTCCCGCCCGGCTGATCTAAGCATGGCGTCCCAGAAGTCCGGCGCGAAGCCCAGCCTGAATCGCTTGATGGATTCATCTGTCAGGCCGCGTTTTCTCGCGTACTCCATTGCGCCTGCCCCGGCGGGGCAGAGCAACTGCGAATGGAAGAAGTCCGCCGCCCACATCATCACCTTATTGAGGTCGTCCTTGCCAAGCCCTGCAGGAATCGGCGGGGCGTTGGCCTCTCGCGGCAGGGGAATGTGCGCTCGCTCAGCCAGTTGCTTGACGGCCTCCGGAAAAGTCATCTTGTCGAAGAGCATGACGAACTGGAACACGCCGCCGCCTGCGCCGCAGGCGAAGCACTTGAATATCTGCTTTGCCGGCGAGACGAACATTGAGGCCTTGTGATCGTCGTGGAAGGCGCAAAGGCCAACGAAGTCCTTGCCGGCCTTCTTGAGGGCGACGTGCTGGCTGACGAGGTCGACAATGTCCGTCGCCTGGGCCACCTGCTGAATGAAATGTTCCGGAAATCGCGCCACCGGCACCTGCCTTTGGGGTGATTATACTGCCATTGTCCCGGTGGAGTAATAGGCGGAAATGCCTTCTTTCGCTAACTTGGGCAGTTCAAAAAAAAAGACCGCACCGCGGTTGGTGAAGACGTTATCCGCCAGGATCAACCTGCGGCAGTCACGACCGCACACCATCCGCCGAGCCGGTCTATTTTGTCCGGGTCTTGAGCGAACCCAGGCAGGGCAAGGGAGCACTGAAGCTTCCTTACCTTCTAAATGTCTTTGGCTTAGTTAACGGCCAAGCCCAGCCGCAAGGCAAAGGAGCGATGAGCCTCGAAGCCTGCTCGCATGAGCGTGGCAAGCAGACCCCGTACCAACAGCGATAATCCTATATCATTCAATGACATCCTGTCAAGCGTAAACCGGCCTTACATGGTAAGGCCTCGGCTACAGGGGGCAAACATCGAACAGCGGTTGCCGTTTTGTGGTGCGGGCGTCTCGCCTGCACACCCTTGGCATTGTCAGGATCTGCAGGCGAGGACGCCTGCACCACAATTGCCCCCTGTAAACCGGCCTTACCCTCACATGCTCCACCAATTCAGATTAATCTGCGGGAATATCACGTCGTGGATGTCGGCATCTTCGACCTCGTGGGCCTCGACCTCGTTGAGCTTGCCCAGATAGGCGGAGTCTTCCGCCAGCTTCTCGCACAGGTCGATCAGCGTCTCGAATCGGGACACGTGCAGCATGAACCGTTTGATGCCGTAGTCGATCGCCTGCCCGCGCGTGACGACGAACTGCCAGTCGCTCGCCTGGAGCAGCAGCAGTTCTCGCCCGGCCTTTTGCAGGAGGTCCAGAATTTGTGGGTCGCTTTGCCAGGGCAATTCAAACGTCATCTTTCCGAAGCGCGCCTCGCAACGGTACTCGATGTCCCACATCCAATTGACCTTGTCATTGCTCCAGACCCGGTCGTCGCCGTCCTGCCCCCACGAGCCGCGCGGCAAGGAGCAGGCTTTGTCAGGCGGATGGTCGTGCAGATATTGCCCGGACGTCTGAAGGTCCACGTCGGGATCGGCGTTGAGCGTCAGGATCACGTCGCGCAAGAACTGCGGGCCCTCGAACCACCAGTGCCCGAAGAGTTCTGCGTCGAAACATGCCGCCACCACGCCGTGCCGGCCGGTACGGTTGCGGTAGTCCCACAATCGCTGCTTGACCACCTGGCAAAAATGCTGGGAGTGCTGGTGAACCCTGCCGACAACGTCGTCCGGGTAGTAGAGGTTCTTGGCGCCCAGGTCGACGCGATTGCCGGTTATCTTCCAGTATCGCAGCCCGCGCTTGGGTCCATGGCGCTTGTGAAATTCGAGATAGACGCCATCGGCTGGATAGCCGATTGTACCCGACCAGACCTGTTCGCATACCTGCTCGTCGCGCCCGAATGCAACTGCGCGGCCGGGCCCCAGGCCGTCGCTTACGCGCACGGGCTCATTGATGCTGTTCCAGCCGCGATTGGGATATTTCGCAGCCTCATCCCAGCCAACTTTGTGCCATTGATCGTGATTGAAAACGAATTCGCTCCGGCTGTTCCGGATGAGGTGGTGCTCAACGAAGAAATGATTAATTCCCTCATCGGCAACGAGGTTCTCGACGCCGATGCGGTTCTCCTTGCCGGCCCAGCCGATTGGCGAACTCCAGGGCCCGCCGCCGCGATAGGCACACTCGGGCAGCCACATGCCGTCAGGCCGATAGCCCAGGATGCGCTGCGAACTCGCCAGACCCGCACGAAGCTGGGCGCGAATAGAAGAGTCTTCGTAGAGCAGCGGCAGGTAGCCGTGCGTAGCCGCGGAAGTGAGAATCTCGATCAGGCCCTTCTTTGCCTGGGCGGCGAATGCCCGAGGGATGTCTCTGTCAATAGAATGGAATTGCTCGCGCAGGCGGCTGTACCGCTGGGCCCATTGCTCGGCAAGATAGACCATGTGGCCGTTGTTCCACTGCGTAAACTCGGCCTTGTCGCGAAGGGCGCGATCTATGGAATCCTGGAGGTAATGCTCGAAGCCGGCCTTGAAGTGCTCGTGGCTGAGCTGCTCCAACAGGACAGGCGTCAGGCCGATGGTCATGCGCGCTGGAGCGTTAAGGAATTCGCACTCGCCTATGACTGCCAGCAACGGGAGATAAGTTTCGGCGGCGGCCTCGTATAGCCAGTCTTCGCCATGCGGCCAGACGCCGTGGCGCAGAACATAAGGCAGATGACCATGCAGCACGAGACAGAAGCTTCCGACAGCCATTATGGACTCCTGATTACTGTGGCACAATGCACGACGCAAACATACGATAGAGCCCGCGTTGCACAGCCGCCGTCGGCTGTGCCATTCACGGTGTGCCGCAGGTCTTGAGACTACTAAGTCTATGCTCTTCGAAAGCCGTCTTCGAAGCTTGCTGAACATTGATTCTTCAAGGGTTAATATATCGGCTGTGGCGGCTCTCCAACATGCGGCTGATTTTGCGGCTCATTGGGCCAGGGCGTGCGCAGTTTTCGTGCCCAGGCGAAAAAGGACTGGCGAAGGCACAAAATCAAAGACAATGTGCTTCTGAATTGTCTTTGATTCAGGTTGACATTCGAGATCGAACTATCTTTTGAATCCGAGAGCGAACCTTCGATAGATACTCTGTGCCTTCGCTAGTCCTTTTTCGCCCTGCCAGAGAGTTCTTTCACACCTTTTGGGCCATCTTATCGGACTGGACAGGAAACGCCCGCTTTGCCGATAGAATATCTGGAGTCCGGGTCTTAAGACAGGGATGTCATGAGTAATGAGCAAAAAGATGCAAGCGACGTTAAGGCCGCCTCAGCCGGCAGCTATCTTCTGGAAGTGGCCTGGGAAGTCTGCCAGCAGGTTGGCGGCATTTATACCGTCATTCGCTCGAAGGTTCCCAGCATCCTGGAGAAGTGGAAGGACCGTTACCTCCTGCTGGGGCCATACGACCCCAGTGTTACACCGGCCGAATTCGAGGAGCTTGCGCCGCAAGGGCCAATAGCTGACGCCATCGATGTTCTGCGCCGTGATGGCATGGAGATCCATTACGGGCGGTGGCTCATCATGGGCCAGCCGCGCGTCATTCTCTTCAACCCGCGGAGCGTCTATCCGCGCCTGGCGGAGATCAAGTACCTGCTCTGGGAACATCACCGGATTCCGCTACCCGGCGAGGATGACCTGATCAACAGCGTGGTTGCCTTCGGCTACATGGTCGAGCACTTCCTCCGCACATTGCTGGGCCAACCCGCGCTGGACGCGCCCATAATCGCACAGTTCCATGAATGGATGGCCGGCTCGGCCATCCCGGAATTGCGACGCACCAATGTGCCGGTCTCCATCGTCTTCACCACTCATGCGACGCAGCTTGGGCGTTACCTGGCGATGAACGATCCGTGGTTCTACGACCACGTGCCATTCGTGGACTGGCTGGCCGATGCTCGGCGGTTTAACATCGAAGCGCAGACCCGCATCGAGCGGGCAGCTGCCCACGGCGCGCATGTCTTCACGACGCTCAGCGACATCACCGCCTACGAGTGCGAACACCTCGTCGGACGAAAACCCGATCTTCTCGTGCCAAACGGACTGAACATCGAACGGTTCGTTGCAATGCACGAGTTCCAGAACCTGCACCGCGAGTATAAAAAGAAGTTGCACGAATTCGTCATGGGGCATTTCTTCCCCAGCTATTCCTTCGATTTGAACAAGACGATCTATCTCTTCACGTCGGGCCGGTACGAGTACCGCAACAAGGGCTTTGACCTGACTATTGAATCGCTCGCCCGGCTCAACGCGCGGATGAAGCAGGCCAACGTGGACCGCACCGTGGTGTTCTTCCTGGTTTCGCGGCGGCCATTCAAGTCAATCAACGCCGAGGTTCTGCAAAGCCGCGCGCACATGGAGGAGATACGCAAGACCTGCACATCAATTGAGCGTCACTTTGGCGAGAACCTTTTCATGGCCACGGCCATGGGCAATTCGCCACGACTGGATGAACTGGTGGACGATTATTGGCGGCTGCGGCTGAGACAATTGCGGCATTCATGGCGGATTCGCCGCCTGCCGGCGATTGTCACGCATGACATGGTCGACGACGTGCACGACGAGGTGCTCAACCAGCTTCGCGCGTGCAACCTGATCAACCACCCGGAAGATCGGGTGAAGGTAATCTATCATCCGGACTTCATCACCACGGCTGATCCGTTGTTCGGAATGGATTATGATCAGTTTGTGCGCGGCTGCCACCTGGGCATCTTCCCCAGCTACTATGAGCCGTGGGGCTATACTCCGGAAGAGTGCATGGCCCGCGGCATACCGGCCGTCACGAGCGACCTGAGCGGCTTCGGCACTTATTTGCTGAAACATATACCCGATTACGAATCCCGCGGGCTGTTCGTGGTGCACAGGCGGATCAACTCATTCGATGTGGCGGCTGAGGAACTTACCGGCTATCTGCTGGACTTCGTGAAGATGGAAAGCCGCGGCCGGATCGCCCTGCGGAACATTGTCGAGAGCTGCTCTGATGATTTCGATTGGCACAAGCTGGTGGACAACTATTTCGAGGCGTACCAACTCGTGCGCCAGCGTACTGGACTGTAGAAAACGGAAGGTGACATATTATCGATCCCTCAGAACAGAGCGATGCCTTGGCCCAGGGTGGGCGGCAGAAGTGCTGCGTTGCTTGCGGCGGCGAGTCAATTCATAAGGAGTTCTCCAAGCTTGTTCTGAAGAGCTACCAGGCGGACTACTTCGAATGCACTCGCTGCGGAACACTCCAGATCGCCAATGTCCATTGGCTGGATGAGGCATACGGGAACGCCGCGGTGGACATCGACACCGGCGCCGCCCAAAGAAGCGTCCTGTGCAGCCTGCTGGTGCGCAGCCTTCGATTGGCCGGGCTGGTAAAAAGATCTGCCATGTCCATAGACTTCGGTGCCGGCAGCGGCCTGCTGGTGCGGCTGCTTCGCGACCAGGGCCTCGATGCCCACGGCTTTGACAAGTTCACCGAGATGGCCTTGTGTCAGCAGTTCCGCATCGACGAATTGCCCGCCGACGGGGGGCTGGCTGCGGAACTGATAACGGCCTTCGAAGTCTTCGAGCATGTGCTCAGCCCGGCGGATACGCTTGGTCTGCTGCGACGGAATCTTTCGCCGCGCGGCATGGTGCTGCTGACCACGGGCCTGTACGATTCACGTGAACATGGCCCAGATTGGGACTATCTCAGCCCCCAGCACGGACAACACATCAACTTCTTCTCCCGACAGGGGCTGACGATATTGGCTGAAGCCTTCGGGCTGAAGGCCCTGTTCCTGCCTTTTGGATTCCATCTGCTTCTGCCGCCGGACACGACCGTTGGCTTTGTCCGGCGAACGATGATCGGTCTACTGGCGGCGGCACAATTTGCCGTCGCGCGAACGCTGGGCCTGTGCAATTTCAAGCATGCTCTTCGAGACAATCAGGCCTTGGCAGAGCAGACGATACGAAGGCCTTAGATTGCCACATGACGATGCGCATAGTGGGCAAGATGGCCCGCCCATGTACGGGGCAATGGGAAAGCCTTCTTGAGCAATGCGCCTGCGATGAGACGATCACGCGATGCGGCGACGGCGAAGCAAAATCCCAGTGAAGCTGACTGTCAGCAGGGCGGTTGTTGCTGGTTCGGGGACCACTCCGAAGTACACGCCGGTTCCGGCCGTCGGCTTGTCCTGAATGTATCCGCTATATGTACCGCTCCAATCGTCAGACACGGTGAGACGGAAGATGTGGTACGAGCCTGGGCCTTCCTCCGCAAAGTCATACCAATCGATTTCGATATTGGTTGAGTCACAGACGAGGTCCACCGGAACGAGTTCCGGCGTGCCGTACTTGCCGGAAACCCAAGGAATAATGTAGTCGCCGTAAGCATTCCTGGGAGCACCTATCGCGCATGTGTCCCATTGCAGGTTATCGACCAATGGCCATAGGCTTTGGTAGGCTGACGCGGTAGGAAGACCAAAACCGTTGTCAACCTGAAAGATGCTGCCGGCGGTCGTCGATACTTCCAAATGGCAGGTTGTCCAGTCATTGTTGGGCCATGCCTCCTGCGCATCGATGCGCACGACCAAGTCCCATGTGCGGTAACCAGGGATGTGGCTGCCCATGTCCTCCCACCAAAGCCCCATCGTCTCAACAATCGGCTTCCCGTCATAGGGTCTTACTGTCGGTATGTTGACCCACATCGCCGGATTGAAGGCCGCTGAGACGTTTGTTGCTGTCGCCGAAAGAAGCCCCATCATCAGCAGCAATCCCGCAAGAGCAATTCCCGTCATCCTTCTCCCGTTCATAATGCTTCCCTTCCTTTCCTCCGGCATGGCCATGCCCGGCGCAGTGAAAGCCCTGCCGCGCGCGGATTATCCGCGCAGAGACAAACCGTCAATTTGTTTGGAAACAGGCCCGGGTACGGGCTAAGGCAGGAGTGGACGAGCGAGCGATTTCTCGCCCTGCCCTCGCGGTAGAACCGACGGTTTCTTCAGGTCCGGCTCAGGGCCCGATAAAGTCGGCTTTCCTCTCCACCGTTTCCCCAGGTGGAGGTCGAAGCGGGAGATATGATACCGCGCAGGGACAAACCGTCAATCGCAAATCGCCATATTGCTAAGTGCTATATCGAGCAAGACAGCCAGTTCAGGGCTTCTTTCCCCCAGTTGCCGCTTTGGACAATTGAACTGTCGCAGGATTAGTTTCTCTTGATGGCCTCGGCGACTGCCTCCATGAATTTGCACTTGTAGGCAGAAAAATCTTTACCCTCGGCGTTGCGGCACTCGATTCAAGCATAGCGTGACCGCGTGCCTGCGTAATATCGCACCCCCAAGCGAACGACGACGGCGCTTTGGGGGTGGCCAAATACTCACCAATACTCAAGACTGCCAGCCCAGGATACGACGCCGCGAAACGCCGGTATAGTCTTCCGGTCATCCGGTCTTCCGGTATCGGGTCTTCCGGTCTCCGCTATTATCTCGCGTATTCGATGCAGCGCAATTCGCGGACGAGAGTTACCTTGACCTCGCCGGGGTATTCCATTTCGTCTTCCACTCTCTTGGCGATGTCACGGGCGATCTTCATCGATAGCCGGTCATCCACCGACTCGGCGTCAACAATCACGCGAACCTCGCGTCCGGCCTGAATGGCGTATGATTGCTTTACGCCCTCGAAGGAGTTGGCAATCTCTTCAAGCTTCTGCAGCCGCTGAACGTACCGCTCCAGCGTCTCGCGGCGAGCGCCGGGCCGGCTTGCGCTGATGGCGTCGGCGGCTGAGATGATTGGCGTGTAGATGCTCTTTGCTTCGATGTCGCCGTGGTGCCCGGCCACCGCGTTGACGACCTCTTCCTTCTCGCCGTAGCGCTTGCAGAGATCGGCACCAATTTGCGGGTGGCTGCCCTCGACCTCGTGATCGACGGCCTTGCCGATGTCGTGCAGCAGGCCGCAGCGCCTGGCCAGCATTCCATTGAGCCCCAGTTCCTCGGCGATCACCTGCGAGAGATACGCCACCTCCAGGCAATGCTTCAGGACATTCTGGCCGTAGCTCGTTCGGAAGTGCAGCCGGCCCAGCAGTTCGACCATCTTGTTGTGCAGGCCGCGAATGTTGGCCTCGACCACCGCCCCCTTGCCGTACTCGAATATCTGCTTGTTGACTTCCTTCTCGATGTTGGCGACGATCTCCTCGATCCGCGTCGGGTGGATGCGCCCATCCTGGATGAGCTTCTCCAGCGACCGCCTGGCCACCTCACGGCGGACCGGGTCGAACGCCGAGACGACCACCACGCCGGGCGTGTCGTCCACGATAACATCCACGCCGGTTGCCTTCTCGAACGCACGGATGTTCCTGCCCTCGCGGCCGATCACGCGGCCTTTCATATCATCGGAGGGAATATCGACCGTCGAAACGGTCGAATCGGCGGTGTGTTCGGAGGCGTATCGCTGGATGGCTGTTACCACTATTTCGCGGGCCTGAACCTCGGCTGTATCGCGGGCCTCGTCAAGATGCGTCTCGATGAGCTTGGCGGTCTCGCGCTCCATGTCCTTCTCGACCTTGGCGATGACCTGGGCCTGGGCTTCCTCGACTGACATGTTGGCGATCTTGAGCAGTTGTTGCTTCTGCTGGGCCACCAGTTCCGTCAGTTGCTTATCCTTGGCAGCCAGGCCTTTTTCCCGCTCGGCGACGGCCTTTTCGGAAGAATCAAGGATCTTCTCCTTGTTATTGAGTGCATCGACTTTCTGGTCGATGATGTCTTCCCGCTTGGCGATGCGTTTTTCCTCGCTTCGCAATTCCTGGCGGGCGCTCTCGGTTTCGCGGTCGAACTCCTCGCGTCGGCGGATGAACTCGGTCTTGGCCTCGACCTCCGCCTGGGCCTTGATCTTCTGGACCTCGGCGTCGGCGGTGGCCCGCATGGCATCGATTTCCTTCTGCACAGCCGAGCGCCGGGCACGTTGGATGATGTAGCAGACCCCAATGCCCAGCAGCAACCCCAAGGCAATGAATCCCAGATGCCAGACAGCGTCAGGGACGCCTCCTCCCGTGTCAGCAGCCAGCAGAGCCGCAGCAGACAGACAATTACCCATGGCACGATTCCTTTAAAAAACAAGTGTCGGACGCACCAAGGGAAATATGCGGGAGACAAGCAGGCTTGACCCAAATCGCACGGGGAACATCGAAGCCCCGAGACTTCACATTCACGAGCCTGTACGCTTCAAGTTTGGTCGAAACCAAATTTGAATCAAGTAGAAATTGACGAACAGGGACTGTCCGTACGCCCCAAAACTGAGAATGTGGCAATGGGACGCTCGGGCCGAACGCACAAAGCAACCGTCGCCAGGCTTTTTCTACTGCTTAGGCTCATGTGAATATATAGCCCCAAGGGCCTCGCCCGATCATGGGCGATTCATCGGCGTTCGGCGCTGCGGAAGTCCTTTTCCAAATTCCCCGCTCTGGGGGCGAATCCCGCACCGCGATGCCGGCCACAAAAAAACCGGCTTGAACACCGCTTATCGGACGGCCTGCTTGTCACAACGTCCCGGTATCTCGGCCGTCACTACTTGATTTTCTTGAAGGGGGCAAGTCCGAAGACCCTGCCCGGAATCTATGTTACCTGAATGCCCCAACGCGGGTCAACTTGTTAAGCCGCTATTTTGAATGTTTTACGGAATTTTCATTGCTCCACGGCGGGCTTGTAGTCGATCCTGGCCGCAATGTTGTCCATGTTGAACCATTGCTGCAGCGACCCCCGGCGGCGAGCGTCAATCATCATATCAGACAGCCAGGGGCGATCTCGCTCGTAATCCGGCTCGACCGAGGGCGTGAAGCCAGTGCGCTGCATAAGCATAACCTCATGCATTGCTGGCATTTGTAATATGCTTGCTTCGCTGGAGCCGTAACCCTGGGTAGTCGGCTCGACATTCGCGGGAGCTAGCCTGAATGCGGCGTCGATAAAGTTCTGCGAGAACTGCCGCGGGATGCCCAGCGACGGGATCATGCTGGGAAAGAACATGTCGTATTCCCGAATGTATATCTTTCGAGTCAATTCTACTTCCTGAACCTTAAGCTTGGCTGCTTCGGCGGCCTTGGCCAGGTTCCCATCCTTGGCGGCGGCCTGGAGCTGCTTGGCTTGCTCTGCTGCCTGGTTCCAGGCTGCCTGGATCTTGAGGTCCTTGACGACCTGCTCGCGAATGGCTGGCGTCATCTCCGTCGGCTGCTCCGAGAGGCGGGCATCGGTCAGCCGCCAGATGAGCCGGCCGGCGTGATCGGCCATCACGTACATGAGCGGACCCTTCTGGCCGATCTTCATCTTCGAGCCCTTGCCACTGGGATTAAACAACTCGCACTGGCTGATGAATTCGCTAAGCGAGCCACGATCGCCGGTGGGGCTGGAGAAGCTATGGCCCAAAAGCGGATCGTCAGCCAGTTCCGTCGCGCTGAGCAGGGCAGTTCGCCTGGCCGTTATCGGGAAGAAGTCATATTGCTCTTGGTCGCCAGGCAGCGGGAAGAGAACATCTTCCATCTTCTGGCAGGTTGCCCAACCGTCGATCTTGAGGCCGAGGTCGGCAGTGAGCTGCTTCAGGGCATCCGCCAGCGTCATCTTCTTGCCGGCGATGTCCAGATTGACCTTGACGGAAGGATCTATCGTCACGTTGCCATGCTTGCCCATCGGGAAGCAGATCAGGCGAACGCTGACGCCCGCATCTTGCAGGTCCTTGGCCATCACAGCGAGCGCGTCCGACAGCGACGCATTCACGATCTGAGTCTTCAGCGGCGTCTTAAGCGCCTGGTCAGCCGGGATGGTCATCCGCTCGACGATATCCTTGTATAGGGTGTCGCCGGAGGATGCGGCAAGTTCCTGCTCCAGGCCTTCAATTGCGCTGAAGAGCTCGTCCATCCTGGATGCCACAGCCTGGTCCGACTGCAACTTGATGATGGCCTTCTGCGCCTGTGCCTTGCTCAGATCTCCCAGGCGGCGGCGCACCGTGGTGGGCTGGTCTGAGGAATCGTTGCCGACAGGAGCGCTGGCGGTGGTGGGTTTGGAGGCGGCAGCCTCCTCCACCTCAACCATCTCGTCCTGATGGCTTCGCCAGTATTGAAGCAGTTGTGCCTCGGTCGGCTCGGCCACGCGGGCGAGCACGGCCCGGCTGGCATAGATGTAGGCTACAGCGGCGCGGTTAGGCAGGCGATAGCCGAATCCCATGTCGCCCAGTGCCTTTGGGCCTGGCGGCACGTTTGCATATGTCCTGAATTGCTCCTCGATCTGCTGATCGGTGGGGCTCAGTTCGATGGTCTTAGCCAGGTCATCCGCGGAGATGGCGGCTACATCCAACTTGATCCGCTCGGTAATATCCCTGTAGATCATCCGCAACTCGGCGTCGGAAGGCGGAATATCCGCCACAGCCGTCAGCGCGCCCTGATAAACAGCCAGCCAATTCCTGACGGCCTGGCGGAAGAGCCCTTCATTGCCGGCCTTGTCAGCCTTCAGACCGGCGATAAGTTCCTTATATGCCGGCCCGGAGACGGCGTAACCCATCTGATCCAACGCGGCGTCGACTTCCTGGTCGGAGATCTTGATGTTGCGGTTGTTTGCTTCCTGGAGCAGGCAGGCAAAGGTCAATGCCGGATCGGCGGAGTCGGCCAGTTCGCCGAAGACCATGAATGGGTCGGTGGGCTTTGCCTCCTGGCTGAGGTACGCGCGGAATTTCCTGTCGACGGCCAAGCCTCGGACATTGCTGAGCATGCGGAGATCATTGCGCGCTGTCATCAGGTCATTCGAGGTGATATTGCCATATCGGCTGGCGCCCACGACGCTTTTGCCGCCGGAGGAGCGGAAGAATGGCTCGATGCCCTGAAAGCTGATGAGGAAGGTGACCATGAGGATCACCATGATGATCATGACCATCTTCTGGTTACGCCGAAAAAATCCAAATGCCATGGATGCTCCTATCGCAAGTACGGTCCAGGTTTCCGCAACAATGCTTAGACAATGTCGTTCAAGGGCCGAAGAAAGACCGCCGGCCTTTATGAATAATCTACGAATAATACAACGCACTGGCGCTTTTGGGCCAACGAAATAATGAGTATCACCCGCTGCGGGTCGATTTGCAAGGGCAGAAAAGCGGTGAAGTCAGGGCAGTGAGCGACCTGTTTTTCTGGAACAGAAAAACAGGACGCTCACAGAGCGGGAGAAAGTAGAAAGAGCGGCTGACGCATCGGCCAACGAACAATTGGATTTTTCAGCACTACGATGTTTCGGCATGGTGGAAGGCTATTACAGGATCCCATCTGGAATTGTGCCGGCCGTAGAAGTTGGCCCGGCGAGGGTCTTCCAAAGAAGACCCTCAACCGGACCCCTCAGCCTTACGGAGAAGGAGACGTCTCCGATAACTCTACCTCCTGCTGCGTCGCAGCAGACTCAATGCGCCCAAGGCCAGCAGGCTCATGCTCGTCGGCTCGGGAATCACCTCGAATCGGCATCCAATCTCGCGGAACCATCAATATTCAGCAAGTCATCTATGTGTATGACTACCAAAGTAGATGACAACCAATACATTGAGCCTGCGCGTGTAAGTGGCGCACCCAGTGATGATTAGAAACGGCCCCCAGATTGCCGTTTCTCTACACTTACTCCGGCGAAACTCGCAAGTCAACTTAAATCAGCATACAAGCCGCCCATGACAGGTATGGTCACACGCGCGAGAGAAAATCGCTGGCAAGACAAAAAAGGTGAAGAGACAAACCAGAGCGATTTCGCAATCGGAGAGGGTGGGATTCGCTTCGCGGGGCCGCGGCGTCAAATCACGTCGCTCGCAGCGTGGGTTTGCGAATCCCACGCGGCAAAGGGCGAACTTCTTTCAACAGGAATTCATTGAGCTAAGCAACACTCCCGCCTATATCGGAGAGGGTGGGATTCGAACCCACGGTACCCGAAGGTACACGGCACTTCCAATGCCGCCCATTCAGCCGCTCTGGCACCTCTCCACTTGTGCCGCCCCGACAGCGGTATATTCAGCAATCCGCACCGGCGGCAATGACAGGAATCTTACAAGTCTTGCCGACGGCAGGCAAGTTCTAACCCGTAATATCGCGTCTTTCAGAACCGGGCTGGTTCTCCTAGCCGGGTTGAACCGTATGCTCGTAGAACATGGCAACTATCCGGCCGGCCATTTCTTTGGCCAAAGTGCCGGCCACCTGCGCGGCGTAGGTGGCCGAGGTGTCTTCTTTCACGTCCTTCAGCGGTGAGGTGACTGCTGGCACTGCATGACCATTGGATTGGCTCTTGGGCCAGAGCCTGGCCTCAGCAGGCGTCTTGGCATGGGCATCGACCCAACGCACGGAAGCTTCTATCATTCCATCCCAAAGCGGCGAAGATTCATCTTCCTTCAGGCGAAAAGCGGTTATGTCCACGTGCAGAACCATGTCGGCCCCGGCCAATTGGGCAATGCGAACGATCGACATCGAGTCGAAGTCCTGCTGGTTGGCCTGCAGGTCCAGCACGCGCTCGTAGGTTATCACGTCGGAAGTGATCTTGTGCTCGATGAGCTGAGCGTTGATCTCCTCCGTCAGCATTCGCTTGATCGGCTGGTAGCTGATCTGGTTTGCGCGGTCATCCACGAACACCAGCACGCGCTTGTCGCCTGCCTGCGGCACGTAAAGAGGCTTGACCTTCTCCGGCGGCTGGAGCTGGGCGGCCGTCCAGCCGATCAGTTGGCACGATGAGCAAGCCACTGCCAGTGCACAGAGGATCGGCAGAGCCAGAAAAATGGCCGGTCTATTTCTCATTTGGAGGCACCTTGTGCTTGTAGAATTTCTTGACCAATTGATCGGCGAACTTCGCTTCGGTCATTTGGCGAATAGCCAGATCGTTCTCCGCCGGCGTGGCCTGCTCGGGATGAGTCGCGCGGAGACCAGCAGCTGACC
>CAYQJH010000030.1:0-27574 GCA_964417755.1 uncultured Planctomycetaceae bacterium | reverse complement strand
TTTCCCTCCTGGGAAACCATTCAATGGCGAAGACCGACCGAGAAAGATTTGCCGCCGAAGAACTGGCTATGTGCCTTAGCCACTACGACCTTGGCATCATAACCAGCCTGCAGGAATTCGCCCGAGGCTCCCGCAAGGCCCCCAAGATGGTTATCGAGTGTCAAAAGGGCAAGTTCCTCTTCAAGCGCCGCGTGCGGGGCCGAGATGATGTAGCCAAGGTCGCCTTCACGCATGAAATACAATTGTCGCTGGCAGCCCAGAGCTTTCCACTGCCGCACCTGGTGGGCACGCGCGACAGCAACAATTCCATGCTTGTCCTGGGCGGCAGCATCTACGAGATGTTCGAGTTCATATCCGGCTCGCCATATGATGCCTCGCTGGATGCCACCAGCGATGCCGGGCGCATCCTGGGTATCTACCACAAGCTGCTGATCGATTGGCATGGCGATTATGCCCCGCCCACCGGCAGCTACCATAATGCCCGTGCCATACACCAGGCCATACGAAATACAATCAGCTCGCTGCCGATGGAGAACCGTCCGCCGGCTGACGAGCTGACCGCTACCGTGCAGGCCGTCGAGCAGGCATACATCCATTGCAGCCAGAAATGCAACGAACTGGGCCTGGAGAAGTGGCAGCCGCAGATCGTCCACGGCGACTGGCACCCGGGAAACATGCTCTTTCGGGACAAGCACGTGGCAGCCGTGATCGATTACGACGCCGCCCGCCTCCAGCCGCGCGTTATCGACTTCGCCAACGGCGCCCTGCAATTTTCGATCCTGGGCGGCGGGGCGGATGCTGCAAGCTGGCCCGATTACATCGACCAGAGCCGCTTCAAGCGCTTCATGCGAGGCTATGATTCTGTCAACGTCATCACCAAGGCTGAGCTGAAGGCTGTGCCTTATCTGATGTGCGAGGCGATGATCGCCGAGGCGGTTCTGCCGATCGCCGCCACGGGAAGCTTCGGACGTTTCAGTGGCTTTAGCTTCCTGCAGATGATCGACCGCAAGGTGAAGTGGATTCTCAAGCACATGGATCAACTGACGAGCGTGCTGGAAGAATAGGACCCAGACAGAGCAGGAATAGCTATTGGTCTGTCGCTGATGGCATGATTGTGGCATGGGGCTTCCTCCTGTGCTGACACAGCCTGGAAAGGCTGTGCTACGCCAACTATCACCACAACTGTCGCAGGAGCTATACAATGCAACCTGAACTCCTCGCTGACTATGGCTGCACCGTTGGCGAAAATCCGCTTTGGCATCCGCATCAAAAACGCCTGTACTGGACCGATATAGATGGCGGCAGGCTGATCTGGTATGAGCCATCGAGCCGCAAGCACCAGGTCTGCTATGAGGGGCCAATCGTCGGCGGTTTCACCTTCCAGGCCGACGGGAGCCTGCTTCTGTTCATGGCCGGCGGCGCTGTTGCACATTGGGATGGGCGGCGGCTGAACTATATCATCGAAGCGTTGCCGGAGGAACACGACAGCCGGTTCAATGACGTGATCGCTGACCCGGCCGGCCGCGTGTTGTGCGGCACGATGTCCACGCAGCAGCACGCCGGCCGGCTGTATCGCCTCGATACCGACGGTCGTATGACAAAGTTGCTCGATGGCATCGGGATCTCGAACGGGATGGGCTTCACGCTCGATCTGCGGCATCTATACCACACCGATTCGCCAAAGCGCGAAATCTGCATCTTCGACTATGACCGGGTCAGCGGCGACATCAGCAATCGGCGCATCTTCGCGACAGCCGAAGAAGGTGACGGTCTGCCAGATGGACTGACAGTCGACGCCGAAGGTTATGTTTGGTCTGCCCGATGGGATGGCGGGTGCATCGTCCGCTATCGCCCTGACGGCTGCGAGGATATGCGGATCGCGATGCCGGTTAAAAAAGTAACCTCCATCACGTTTGGAGGCGAAGACTATGACGAGCTGTACATAACCACCGCCCGCGGAAGCGACGAACCCAAAGACCCCGCCCCGGCTGGAGCATTGTTTCGCATCAGGACGGGCGTCAGAGGCAGGCCGGAATTTGAGTCGAAGATTTGCCTGGGGTGATGATAAAGCATCAAGCGCCGACCTCAAAGTTGATTGGCGTTATTTGAAGAAGATCCCGGGCTCGACTTTGAATCGCTCGGACAATAACCGTATATGCGTCTTGCTCATGCTCCTGTTGCCGTGAAGAATCTGGCTTGCCAAGCTGCGATTGCCGAGCAACCTTCCAAGATCAGCCGGCCTCATGCCATTGACCTTCATCAGATACTTGAGGGCCTGTAACGGCTTCATGTACCCGATTTCCGCTCGCAAATGTGTATCCTCGTAGTCGCCCACGAACTGAGTCAGAGCTTCCAGATATGCCTCCTGGCCTTCGTCCAGACTGCCTTCGTTCCGGATGGCCAGTTTCTTGAGAAACGTTAGCGCATCTTCGTATTGCTCTTCATTCTTTATGGGCACAAGAGGCATCTGCTTTACCAAGCCGAGGTAGCTGTCTCTGATATGTCGTGCCATCGTTGTCATAGCTGGGTCTTCCACTTGTTTGTGCTACGTCTTGACCGAATCCAGCATGAGCACCGATACCGAGCCGAAGAGAATTGTGGGTACGAAGGCAGCCCAATCTGGCGGCAGACCCATGTAGCGGCAGATGTAAATGAACGAGTAGAACGCACCCACCATCAGCAAGCACAGGCCGGTGGAGGCCTTCAGGTTTCGCTCGCGAGACAGGATGAACGGCAAGGCCAGCAGCAGCATGATCACGTTGTTGATCGGGTCTGTGAACCGCGTCGTCCGCGTCATCTGCACTACGCTGGGGTCCACGATTCGCTTCTTCTGCATCAGGTCCGTCAATTGCGAGGTGGACAGGTACTCCACGGATCGGCTGGACTGCCGCACAATCAGGTCTTTCGGGTCGATATCGGTGGCGAAGAACAGCTTGCCGTCGGCCAGTTCCCAGCAGCCAGGCCCGTTTTCATCGCCAGCGATATACCTGGCCGACGGCGCCACAAACGTCCCAAGCGATTGGTTCGGATCCTCGGCAGTGAATGAAAACTGGGGGTTTATCAGCTTTCCATCCCTTGGCTTATCCGCCACGGGCGGGTCGAGTTCCAGCTTGCCCCGGATAGTCAGGCCATTGGCCGGCTCGGCGATGCCCTTGTCCAGCCTCAAAGCGGCAATGTTGGCTTCATCGGAGGCCTGGCTTTGTGACGCCTGCCAGGTCTTGCACAGTTCCGCCGGGCTCAGGCTGGAGTAGACCCGCGTGCAGTCGGGATTCTTGGCCCAGGGCGTGCCCTGCCACGCGACTCGGGCGATCTTGGCATTCTCCAGCATCCACCCCTGCCGCCCGTTAACGCTCGCCGGCCGCGCAATGCTGCCGGTGATCATGCCGCCGGCCTGGTAATTCTTGCTTCGCGTAACGATGATCGGCTCCAGCAGCGTGTTGTCGGCAGTGGAGAATTCCGGCGAGTAGATGACGTTGCCCTCGGCATCAGCCGCCAGGCGCACGGGGAACTTCTTCGTCCCACTGACGTCATCCTTCTTCCGCGTCAGCTTCTCAGCTACCTGCGGAATCAGCAATTCCTGATCTATCACGACCAGGCCGCCCAGTATCATCGAACAGATGATGATCGGCACAGCCACCCGGTGCAGACTGACGCCACTGGCCATCATGGCCGTCAGCTCGTTGCTGCGGTTCATCATGGCGATGGTGAAAGCGGCGGCGGCCACGATGATCAACCCGCCCAACTCCGTGAAGTACACGAGGGAGTTATAGCGATAGTAGGTGAATATCTCGCTGGCGAGCGTCCAGAAGCTCTTGTCCTTCTTGACGAACTCGTCCATGCCGATGAACATATCGACGATGATGCGCAGGGACATCATGATCAGGAACCACAGCAAGGCTGCGTAGAGAAAGTTTCGGATGACGTAACGGTCTAGCAGTCGCATATCAGTACCGCCCAAGGGGGCTACAGGCTCCAGACTTCAGGCTTCAGGAACGACAAGCAACAACAACCGGCTCCGGGCTTCCGGCTCCCGGCGCGACAACGGCAACAACAACATGCAGGCGGGACGCCTGCACCACAATACAGCAACGGCAACGACATCAGGCTTCAGGCTATTCTTCTGCATGCGAGCAACTCTATCTTGCTGTTTCTTAGTGTTCGTCGTGTCGTTGTGGTGTTCCGTCGTCGTCGTCGTGTTCTTTGTGTCGTAGTGGTTTTCCGCCGTTATTTCCGCACGAGCTTAAGATAGATGATAACATTGGCGACCACCAGCGTGACGATGCCGCTCCACATGACAGCCAGGCCCATGCCCATGCCGAAGCGAGCCTGCACGCCCGGGTTGCCAACTAATTCCTTACCCATCAGGATCATCACAATGACTATCGCAGCCGGTATCACCGATAGTGCAAACGCGCTGACGATCTGGCCGCCACGGAATATCAGGCCAAGCGCCGCACCCAGCGCCACAAGAAGGAAGCAACTCAGGCTGTACGCCACCCGGCCGTGCATCTCGGCCCGCACGTCGGCTTCCAGTATGTTGATACCCTTGTTCTTAAGTTCCTTGTACTTCTTGAGGATGCTCTCGTTGTGGGTATATGCCAATGCATCTGAGTAGACGTCCGCCAAGCTGATGTTCGCTATGGCGGCGGAGTCTTCCGGAATGGCCAACTGGCCCACATCCCAGCGTTTGCGGCTGTGAGAAGGTTCCTCCTCCTGACCGGCCTGGAGAACCTGCACACCCTCTGGGTCATCCAACTGGATGCTCACCAGCGAGGCATTGAGCATCTGCGAACGGACGATCTGGACCTCTCCACTGCTGGCGCGGATAACCTGCACGGGCTTGCCGTTCTGCAGGACGCTGACCTCAACGTCGCGCCAGTGGCCTTCGCTAGTAGCCTTCGTGCCGGCCAGGCTCGTGTTCTTTATCCCCTGTAACAGGAGCGTTGCCTTTGCTTCGTCCTTGCTGTTCTCGACTACGGCGTGAGGGGCCTTGATGACATACGTGAACTGCTGATCCCTCAGCCGGCTGTAGCCTTCAGGCAGAACCACCCCGGCTGCAACTTCACGCAGAAACCCATCAAATACAATGGCTTGTTTGATTTCAAGCAGCGATTGCTTGACCTTTCGATGCTCGACAGGCTGCTCGAGCATAGCCACCAGTCCCTTCCAGTCGCAGAAGGCCATCCTGTCGCGCATAGGGTTGTCCAGTGGGATAGCCTCCAATGGCTGGGACTTCTCGCGGAATACCTGCTGGTCCCGGGCGGTCATCACCACGGGGTTGTCCGGCAGGATGGTCAGGTAGCTCTTGCCGTCGGCGCCCTCATTGAAGAACAAGCGCACCTGTGACATGGCTACCACCGTCACGGCGCCGTCCTTCTTTTTCCTGTCACTAAAGACGACCCCCTGAAGGACATCGTTTTCTTTATCAATTGCTTCGGCGCGGACGACGATAGTCCCCGTGTCGTAGTGGCCCTTGGTCAGGAGTTCCTGATATATCGCGCCGCGGGCGCTGCGGATGGCCTTTTCGCCCATCAGCGCCATGCGAGGCGTGAGGTAATTGCTGGCCAACAGAGATACTGCCGTCGCCAGAACGCCCAGCACCAGGGCAGGCTTGACCAGGCTGGCCGCTGAGATTCCGCTGGCCTTGCACGCCAGCAGTTCATTGTCCTGGCTGAACCGGCCATAGACTATCGTCGTCGCAAACAGGGCGGCAATGGGCAGCGTAAGCGAGAGCATGCTCGGAAGGGTATAACCGATCAGGCTGAGCACCTGCTCAGCCGACAGGCCCATCTTCCGCAGCGGCTCGATGATGGCGAAGACGGTCATGACCAGGGTAAACGCAACCAGCGCCAGGACAGTTACCTTGGTCAATTCCTTCGTCAAGTAGCCATGCAGCGTTCGTAGCATAAGGCCCAACATCTTACCCGCAGGCGAAGAATTCGTCCAATGGTCATTTCGCCGGAAGACCGGATACCGGAGGACCGGAGGACCGGAGGACCGAAGACCGCAAGACCGGGCGGCGGCGTGGTTGGCGCCAGCCTTGATTACCATTGGGGCCTTTATTATCGTAAGTTCTGTCATTATGAGAGTTTGCGACTCCGTCGCCCTGTTGAGTACTGTTGAGTTCTGTTCATTTGTGTCAAGTTCAGTTCGAATTTTTGCCGTTTCTTGCAGGACTAACATACTTCATTGACTACCGGAAAGGCTTACCGCCCCTCTTTAGTTGAAGGCTTCGTCCCGCCGGCTGTAGGATCACATCATCCCACGCATTAAGCATTCCCGGCGCGCACCTTCAGCGTCCAACCTTAACGCCCCGCGCCCCATTTCCTGCGCACAAGAGTGGTCAGTCACATGGTTCGGCGGGCTATAAGTCCTTGGCTCAACCGCGAAAAATAATCCACACAGAATCCGTTTTGCACCTTCACGTGTGACCAATATGTACGCACAACACGTGTCAAAGCGGCGTGGTTGCTTCGCTGCGCTTCGCAAACCACGGCACCGGGCTGCGCAAACCACGGCACCGGGCCCTCGCACTTCCCGGCAAATCGCAGGCGAGACGCCTGCGGCACAAACGAAACAGCGCCAGCAATATCCAGTGCCCCACCCCTACATTGTTAACTTATGAGTTCAATGTTGACGAAAATAAACATTGTGGCGAGAATAATGTCATCATCTCCTATGCAGCCTTCTGCTCAAGAGCTTGCGATGCTTGCATTTGATGCTCTGCCCCAGGCGATTCTGATTGTCGGGCAAGGCCGTATCATCATGCGCAACGCCACGGCAAGCTTGATGCTGGCTGAAGGTGAGCATCTGGAGGCTGTGCTGGCTGGACAGGCAGGGTCGCTATTGCACTGGCCGCGTTTGTGGGCTGATCTGGCAGATTCGTGCGGGCACCTGGAGCACAAGGGCTTGTCAGTCCAAGGCCGAGCGGGCCGGCGACTGCTGGTCGATATTTCCGTACATCAACTGGACAAAGGCGGGCAGACCATTCTCCTGAGCGTGACGGATGCCTCGGACCGCCTCAGCATGGAGCGCCGGCTGCTGGCCAGCCAAAGGCTTTCCGCAATCGGTGAGGTGGCCGCCAAGGTCGCCCATGACCTCAACAACCCGCTCGACGGCGTCTGCCGGTATATCGGCTTGGCACAGCGAACCGGCGGTGATGAGGCGCAGAGACACCTTGATTCCGCCCGCAGCGGCCTGCAAAGGATGGCGGCCATCATCCAGGAATTGCTTGAGCGAGGCGACCCGCGGAAAACTTCCTCAAGAGCCCCGCTTGGGGAACTTCTGGCTGAGGCGATCCACGTGATGCAGCCAGCCATCGACGCCCGCGGAGTAAGAGTAGTTCGTGAGAATGGCCGGGACAATGGCGAGAAAGAACTCTTTGACACTCAGACTGTGGAGACTGGGGAAAGTGGTGCCACCCCCAAGCGCCGTTGTCGCTCGCTTGGGGGTGTTGACCCGATCATGCAAACACCCCCAAGAGTACTTGGAGGTGGCACCCAGATCGGGAAAGTGGAACCCCAAGCCGATACTCGGCTCATCGAAGTCTTCTGCAACATCATCCGCAACGCGCTGGATGCGATGGATTCAGGCGGAACCTTGAGCATTGCTAGCCATCAGGAGGATGGCCAGGTAGTCATTAGTTTCACCGATACCGGCTGCGGCATTGCAGCCGAAGACCTGCCGCGCGTCTTTGAGCCGTTCTATACCACCAAGCCGCTGGGCAAGGGCAGTGGGCTTGGCCTGGCCATCTGCCGACAGGTAGTCAGCCAGTCGGGCGGAACAATCTCCGTCGCCAGCGAAGGGGCCGGGCGCGGCACAACTATTGCGCTTCGACTCCCGCTTGCTGCACCGGGCATACGTTGAACCAACTGGAAGCCCCCGCCGGAAGGCGGGGGACCCCCTGCTGCCGCAGGGGGCTTCCTGTCAGGCACAGCGGCCGCAAAGGAACGATGGATAGTAGTACAGGCAAAGAAAGCCAACCTATGACCAGCCAGCAAAGCGTCCATAAAGCAAACATCCTGCTGGTCGATGACGACCAGATTATCCTCGACAGCCTTAGCGGTTTCCTGTCCCTGGAAGGCTACAACGTGAGCGTCGCCTCCTCTGTCGCGCAGGCGATGGACTACATCAAGGCAGGCAGCTACGAACTGGTCATCACCGACGTCAGCATGCCGCAGGCTGACGGATTTGAGCTGCTTCGCCAGGTGCGGGAGATCTCTCCCCAAAGCCTGGTCATCATGGTTACCGGGTATGGGACAATTGAGTCAGCCGTCGAGGCTATCAAACAGGGAGCATACGACTACCTCACCAAGCCGATCATCGATGATGATGTTCGGCTGGCCGTCCAGCGGGCGCTGAAACAGCAGCACTTGCAGGCGGAGAACCATTGCCTCAAGCAGACGCTGTCCCAGCGGCACGGCCTGGACAATATCATCGGCCAGGACTACCGGATGGCGAAGGTCTTCGAGCTGGTCGCTGCGGTGGCTGATACGCGGACGACTGTGCTCATTACGGGCGAGTCGGGCACCGGCAAGAGCATGATCGCGCGGGCCATCCACGCGCAGTCGGCCCGCAACGGCAGGCCATTTGTGGAGGTCTCCTGCGGCGCCCTGCCGGACGCCCTGCTCGAAAGCGAACTCTTCGGCCATGTAAAGGGCTCATTCACGGGCGCACTGGGCGACAAGCAGGGCAAATTTGCCGCCGCAAACGGCGGGACGATCTTCCTGGACGAGATATCGACGGCCTCGACGAGCCTCCAAGTGAAATTGCTCCGCGTGCTGCAGGAGCGGAAGTTCGAGCCGGTCGGCAGCAACCAGACGCACGAGGTGGACGTTCGCGTGGTGCTGGCGTCCAACCACGATCTTCAGCGGGAGGTGCAGGAAGGCCGATTCCGCAGCGACCTGTACTATCGCATCAACGTGGTGAACATCGCCCTGCCGCCCCTACGCAGCCGCCTGGGGGATATCCCTCTGATGGCTGAGCACTTTTTGAAGAAGTATGACGAGGCCGGCCGGCTGGCTGGCGGCATCAGCCCCGAGGCAATCCAGGCGATGCAGCGTTACGCCTGGCCGGGCAATGTCCGCGAACTGGAGAACTGCATAGAGCGGGCGGCTGTGCTCTGCCGCACAAGTCGAATCGAGGTCGACGACCTTCCGCCCTGCCTTCGCGATGACGGCCAACGCCCAGCCTTGGGCGGCGCGTTCGGCGGGAGCTTCAAAAATCTGCAGGAGGCCCTGTCAGCCCCCGAGCGCGAGATCATCCTCAGCACGCTTATCGCCAATAACGGCAGCCGGCAGCAGACAGCCGCCCAATTGGGCATCAACCGTTGCACGCTGTACAAGAAGATGCGCAAGTACAACCTTCTGGGCGAAGTGTAGGTTTGGCCTTACAGCAAACCCACCGGAATGGCACTGACCGCGGGAGTTATCGGCAGTAGCTGCCGGCATAAACATGCGATGCCGCCATCTCCAGTCGGCTGCTTAAGGTCCGCAAGCACGGAGAAAACCTCGGCCCATTCGCGCTTCGGACTGGCCGACTTCTTGACCTCCAGCGGATGGAACGTACGGTCCTGATGAAACAGGAAGTCGATCTCTTTGCCCTGCTTGTCGCGATAGAAGTAGAGGTGCGGGTTCTTGCCGCGATGCCACCAGCTCTTGAGTATCTCTGACAATATGTACGTTTCGAGAATCGCCCCCGACATCGCTCCGGCAGCAAGCGTTTCAGGCGATGACCACTCCGCAAGATACGAACACAGGCCGGTATCCATGAAATACATCTTGGGCGTCTTGATGAGCCTCTTGGTCACGTTGGCATGATATGGCTGAAGGATGTGCACCTGAAAGTTGGCCTGGAGGATCGACAGCCAGTTCTTGGCCGTGTTGACGCTCACATCGCAATCCCTGGCAAGCTCGGCCATGTTGAGTAGTTGTCCTGTCCTGGCGGCACAAGCCTTCAGGAAACGCACGAATGACGCTTCGCTGCCGACCTGCGTCAAGTCCTTCACGTCGCGCTGAAGGTAGGTCTGAAGATACGAACTGTAGAATAGGTCGCGATCTTTCACGCCTCCGGCGATCAGCGCCGGAAAGCTACCCAGCCATACGTCGTGGTAAACGCGCGACAGCGTAGAGTCGGCGGCAGAGCTCTGGCGCTGCCTAAGCGCGGCTGCCGTTGGCAGGAAAGGCTCGACGCGCAACTCCAGCCGATGCCGCTCGCGGTTGGAGAACCCCAGCAGGTTCAGTATGGCTACGCGCCCGGCGAGCGTCTCCGAAACGCCCTTCATCATCTGGAATCGCTGAGAACCCGTCAGCCAGAACAGGCCGAGCTTTCTCCGGGCGTCCGCAGCCATCTTTATCAGCGGCAGCAATTGCGGAGCATACTGAATTTCATCGATCAGCACGGGCGGCTCGAATCGCTGCAAGAACAAGGCTGGATCATCCTGGGCCAGCATCCGCAGAGCAGGGTCGTCGAGAGTGACGTACCGGCGTGACTTTTCACAAAGATGCTGAAGCAGCGTCGTCTTGCCGACCTGTCGCGGCCCGGTTAGCAAGAGAACCGGGAATTGCTCACCAGCCGCCAGCCAACATTCCTTCATCTCTCGATTGTAGTACATGGCCTTTGTCCAAATATGCAATGCAATTGCATTTTAGTCCAACACACTGTCGGCGTCAAGCCTGCCATTATGACGTTCAATTCCAAAACGGCAGGGGCAACTCACGAGCATAAGTTTATTTATTGCAGATAATTATGCTTGCGGCACATCTTTTGCTTGTCGTAGTGAAATAGAATTCATCTGAGGTGGATAATGCGTCTGGACAAACTGACAGTCAAGGCACAGGAAGCCCTTGCCGCCGCCCAGCAGGAGGCCTCTGAGGCGGGGCATGCCCAAGTCGCTCCGCTGCATCTGCTGGACGTCCTGCTGCACCAGGAGGGCGGGCTGGCAGTGCCGCTGCTCGAGAAGGTCGGCATACCCGAAGATCGAATCACGCAGATCGTCAGGAGCGAGCTGTCGCGCCTGCCCTCGCAGTCGCAGCAGGCTGGCATGGCCATGGACCCCGCGCTCAACCAGGTGCTCAACCGCGCCGACAAAGAAGCGCGCGATCTGAAGGATGACTATATCTCCGTCGAGCACTTGCTGCTGGCGTTGGCGCATGAGCCGTCGAGCGCTAAGGAAGTGCTCTCGACGCTGGGGGCCAGCCGCGAGGCGATCCTGGCAGCCATGAAGGACATCCGCGGCAGCCAGCGCGTCACCGATCAGAATCCCGAAGAGAAATACCAGGCGCTTCAGCGATACGGGCGAGACCTCTGCGAGATGGCCCGGCGGGGTAAGCTTGACCCGGTGATCGGCCGGGACGAGGAGATACGCCGCTGCATGCAGGTGCTCTCTCGCAGGACGAAGAACAACCCCGTGCTCATCGGCCTGCCGGGCGTCGGCAAAACCGCCATCGTCGAGGGCCTTGCTCAGCGGATCGTCAACGGCGACGTGCCGGCCGGCCTGGCTGGTAAGACCGTCATCGGCCTGGATATGGGTGCTCTGCTGGCTGGGGCAAAGTATCGAGGCGAGTTCGAGGATCGCCTCAAAGCCGTCATCAAGGAAGTGGTCGAGAGCGACGGCCGCATCATCCTGTTCATCGACGAGTTGCACATGGTCGTCGGCGCTGGGGCAGCCGAGGGCGCAATCTCAGCCGGCAACCTCATCAAGCCCGCCCTGGCTCGCGGCGAGCTGCGCTGCATCGGCGCCACAACCCTGGATGAATATCGCAAGCACATCGAGAAGGACGCCGCGCTGGAGCGGCGCTTCCAGCCGATCCTCGTCGACGAGCCAAGCGTCGAGGACACCATCGCGATTCTTCGCGGCCTGAAGGGCCGCTACGACGCACACCACGGCGTTCGGATCCAGGACGCCGCGCTGGTGGCAGCTGCGGTGCTCAGCCATCGCTACATCAGCGACCGCTTCCTGCCGGACAAGGCGATTGACTTGATTGACGAGGCCGCCTCCCGCCTGCGGATCGAGAACGACTCCATGCCGGCAGAGATGGACGAGCTGAACCGCCGGATCATGCAGATGCAGATCGAGCGTGAGGCCCTGCGAAAGGAAAAGGACGCCGCAAGCAAGGAGCGCTTGGCGAGCATCGAGCGACAATTGGCTGAATTGCAGTCGCAGTACGACCAGATGCATGCCCGCTGGCAGAACGAGCACAACCTTGGCAAGGAGATCAAGGCCCTGCGCGAAACGATTGAAGCCAAGCGGACGGAACTGGAGCAGGCCCAGCGCAAGGGCGACTGGGAGACGGCTGCGCGGATTCAGTACGGCGAACTTCGCGACCTGGAGGCCGGCCTGGCCGCCAGGGAGAAGCACCTGGCCGACCTGCAAGCCAAGGACGGCCTGACGAGTGAGGAAGTAACGCCGGAGCACATTGCCGAGGTGGTGGCGAAGTGGACGCATATTCCGGTCAGCCGGCTGATGGAGGCAGAGCGGGAAAAGCTCGCTCACATGGAAGACCGCCTGCGCCTTCGCGTGGTGGGCCAGGACGAGGCCCTGCGTGCTGTCAGCGATGCCGTCCGTCGCAGCCGGGCCGGCCTGGGCGACCCGCGGAGGCCCATCGGTTCATTCCTGTTCCTGGGCCCCACCGGCGTGGGCAAAACCGAGCTCTGCAAGGCCCTGGCCCAGTTGCTCTTCGACAGCGAGGACGCGATGGTCCGCATCGACATGAGCGAATTCATGGAGCAGCACTCGGTGGCCAGGCTCATCGGCGCACCGCCGGGATACGTGGGCTACGAGGAAGGCGGCCGTCTGACCGAGGCTGTCCGCCGCAAGCCGTACAGCGTGATCCTCTTCGATGAGATCGAGAAGGCCCATCGAGATGTATTCAACGTGCTGCTTCAGGTGCTCGATGACGGCCGACTGACCGACGGACATGGGCGAACCGTCGATTTCAAGAACACGCTGATCGTGATGACCAGCAACATCGCCTCGCAGTTCATTCAGCAGTTGACGGAGAAGCACGCCGAGGAGTGGGAGATCGAAGCGCAGATTCGAGACGCGCTCAAGCAGCACTTCCGCCCGGAATTCCTCAACCGCATCGACGAGGTCATCGTCTTCCACTCGCTCACCAGGGAGCACCTGGCGGCAATCGTGGACATCCAGGTGGAGCACCTGGCCAAGCGCCTGGGGGATCGCAAGATCACGATGGAATTGACGCCCTCAGCACGCAAGCTGCTGGCGGAGTTGGGCTGGGATCCAAGTTTCGGCGCTCGCCCGCTGAAGCGAGTGATTCAGCAGAAGATCGAAAATCCACTTGCACAGAAGATCCTGACTGGCGAGATACGCGAAGGCGCACATATCGAGGCCGACAGCGCCCCAGGCGACACGTTCCGCTTCCACGTCAGCAACATCGGCCCGGCGGCTGCAACCAAGCCGGACAAAGGCGCCGAGGTGGTTGAGGGGGAGATCGTGGAATAGGCTCAGCTGCCAAATGACGAATGACGAATGCCGCGCCTTCGCCATTTGAGCATTCGGATTTGATTCGACATTCTGGTTTCGTCATTCGTCATTTTCCCCCGGCGTAGAAATTGCATTCCGAACAATGACTTGCTCTTGCTTTGCCTTCAGACATTCCTAATATACGCAGCAGCGAAGGGAGCAAAATGAAATTCAACGGCAAGATTCTAGTGATCGGCTACGGCAGCGTTTCACGTTGCGCTTTGCCCTTGATTCTTCGGCACATCGCAGCCAGTCCGCAAAACGTGACTGTGATGGATTTCGCGGAGCTCGGCCCGGCCGCCCATACCGTCACCGAGTTCGGCTGTACCTTCGTTCGCGACCGGATCACACAGAAGACGATGGGCAAGCAACTGGGTAAGTACGTCGGCAAGGGCGATCTCATCGTCGACCTGGCATGGAATATCGGCTGCAACGACATATTACAGTGGTGCCATAATCACGATGTTCTCTACGTCAACACATCGGTCGAGTTGTGGGACCCGTATGAGAGCGCCGCGACCAAGCTGCCCACCGACCGCACCCTCTATGTCCGCCAGATGGCGATGCGGCGAATGATCGACGGCTGGAAGAACAAGAAAGGGGCCACAGCCGTCGTGGATCACGGCGCCAACCCGGGCCTGGTTTCGCATTTCACCAAGCAGGCGCTGGAGGAAATCGCCGCACGCTGGCTGGGCGAAAACCGCAAGAAGAGCCGCCGCCGCGAGATGATCCAAAGCGCGCTGGGCAGCTCAGCGTGGAACCGCCTGGCCTGGCAACTGGGCGTGAAGGTCATCCACATCAGCGAACGCGACATGCAGATCAGCGATCAGCCGAAGGAAGTGGATGAATTCGTCAACACATGGTCTATCGAGGGCTTCTACGAGGAAGGCATCGCGCCGGCTGAGATGGGCTGGGGCACGCACGAAAAGTATCTTCCGCCGCGGGCATACGTGCATCGCAGCGGGCCGGGAAACCAGATCTGCCTGGCCAACTTCGGCTGCCGCACGTGGGTGCGTTCCTTCGTGCCGGCTGGCGAAATCCTCGGCATGGTCATCCGTCACGGCGAGGCCTTCAGCATTTCAGAATACCTGACCGTCCAGGATGGCGAGCGCGTGATCTACCGCCCCACCGTCCACTACGCCTATTGCCCCTGCGACGCAGCCATCGTCAGCCTGCACGAACTGCACATGCGAAATTTCCAGCTCCAGCCGAAGCTGCGCATCATGAGCGACGAGATTACCAGCGGCCAGGACCAGCTGGGCTGCCTGCTGATGGGCCACGACTACAAAAGTTGGTGGATCGGCTCGACGCTGGACATCCACGAGTCGCGCCAGCTCGTGCCGCATCAGAATGCGACGACGCTGCAGGTGGCATGTTCGGTGGTGGCGGCTGCCCAGTGGATGATCGAGAATCCGCGCATGGGCGTTTGCCTGCCGGACCACCTGCCGCACGACTACATCCTGGAGCACGCCAGGCCTTACCTCGGCACGATAATCTCACAGGCCTACGACTGGACGCCCCTGAAGAATTACGACATGTCGTTCCATCATTTCGGCCAGCCCAAGCCCGCCGACGAAGACGTCTGGCAGTTCACGACGTTCCTGGCCAGGATGGGATGAGGCCTTTGGGGATTGCTTGCCCTGAGCGCAAGCCGAAGGGCAGATTGCTTGCCCTGAGCGCAGCCGAAGGGCTTGCCCTGAGCAGAGCCGAAGGGCTTGCCCTGAGCAGAGCCGAAGGGCGGAATCAAGAAGTGGGTTCGACGGTCTTGTTGTCAGGGCCAAAGGCCCGGAATATGGAAGCCCAGGCTGAAGCGAAGCCCGCAGGGCGCAGCACAGGCCTGGGTCAGCGAATACAAGAGAACCAAGCCCCAAAGGGGCGCAATCCAATCGAAGTGGATCGTTGGATTCCGCCCTTACAGGGCTTACGCGGATTGGCCGCCTTACCCAGGCCTGCGCTTCGCTACGGCCTGGGCTTCCTTATGTCGGCCCTTCAGGCCGAACGACAACGTCGTCTGTGAAAGTGGAATATCTGAATTGTTGTCGTTGCGGAAGCATGTCTGATGCATGCGAAGCGCCGCTGCCAGTCAACCAGTCAACCAGTCAACCAATCCACCCGGCTTCGCGAAGCTGTGCCATGGCAAGCCGCCGTTAGACCACTATCACCTTCGCCGGCGGGATGCCGTTGAAGGTCAGCGCGCTGGCGCAGCTATAGGCGCCGATGTTGGGCACGTACACCACCGCGCCGACGTCCAGTTCCGGCATTTCTTCGCCGACCGAGATCGTATCGAAGCTGTCGCATGTCGGGCCGGCCAGGATCGAGAGGAACTTCTGCGTCTTGGTCAGCGTGCGGAATTCGTACTTGCAGTGGTCGAAGACCGTGCCGGAGAAATCGCCGTACACGCCGTCATCGAGGTAGTAGTAATTCTTGTTATTGCGGATCGACCGCCCCACCACGCGCGTGATCAGCATGCCCGACGGGCCGGCCAGCGCCCTTCCAGGCTCGGCAATGATGTCAATATCCTTGGGGAACAGGCGGTCCAGCTCGCGCCGCATCTTGCTGCCGAAAGTGTCAAGATTGTGCGTATCGCTGCGGAAGTGCTTGATCGGGAAGCCGCCGCCGATGTTGACCATCTTGATCTTCAGGTCGTGCTTGGCGGCACTCTCGACGATGTCAGCCACCGCCTCGAACGCGCGTATGTAGTTCTCGATATTGGTGCATTGCGAGCCGACGTGGAAGCTCACGCCCTCAGCCTTCAGGCCCAGGCTGCGCGCCTTCAGCAACATGGGGACAATCTGGTCCTCATCAGCGCCGAACTTCAGCGAGAGCTCGACAATGCTGCCCAGGTTGCTGACCTTGAGCCTGGCCAGGACGCGACAGCCCGGCGCGTACTTGGCGATCTTATAGATCTCAGGCTCGTTGTCGAACGTGACCAGATTCACCTTGTGCTTGCGGGCGAACTGAAGCGCCTCCGGCCTCTTGATCGTATTGGCGAAGATGATCCGATCCGGCGTAACGCCCTGGGCAAGCACGTGGCGCATCTCGCCCTCGCTGGCTACGTCGAAGCAGCCGCCCAGTCCGGCGAGCGTCTTGATGATGTCCGGGTGCGGATTTGCCTTGATGGCGTAGAAAAGGCGGACGCGCGGCAGCAGCCGGCGGAAACGCTGGTACTCACCGATGAGCTGGTTGCGGTCGATCACCAGCAGCGGGCTGCCATGCATCTTGATCAGCGCATTGATTCGCTTGGGCAGCGGCAGTTTCATCATCGAAGCCGGCGTCTTGTGGACCTCGGCAGGCACAAATTGCGACTCTCTAAGCAGGGGCGGGCCAAATTGCATAGCCAACTGGCCTGAGCCGTTGCCGTTCTTCTTCGCCATCTCTTCTGACGCCTTTCTAAAGTGGATAAACACTCGCTTACAAATACTCGCCGGGATTTCACTAATATATCGAAACCAGCGCAGGTCAATACATTAAATTGCCCCTCAGCGAGAATTTTCATAGGTGGGACAAGATGTCCGCGATACGCGCGGGCGAGACGCCCACGACATGCCGCGGCAGCTTGGAGTGCGGTGACTAGCCCCGCAGGGCGACGGCACCGCTTTGGCTGGCTGAGATAATGACTTTCGTCACGGTACTCAGCCGCCTGGCAGTGCTAGCTAAAGCGGCGGCATCCGGCTTCGCTAAAGCTACGCCGGGCGAGCAGCCGCCGCACTCCAAAGTTTCCCCACTCGACAGATGACCTTGTTGAGGAAGCCACTTTTTCACCCGCGAAATTCGGTCGTTCACGCGACGCGAATCCGCAGCGCAAAAAACTTGTTTGCTTCGGGCAAGATTCTGTTCAGTCATTTCGCGCGGTCATATATGATAAGTCTTTGGACCTTCACACGGAGAAAGGCGTTGTCCCAACAGACTTCAAAATATGCGCTTCAGGACGTGGACGAGCCGAACCTGTTTCGGGATGTCTTCCCCTACAGCCAGTTGCCCAAGGTCGTCTTTGAGGATGGCGTCGTGCCGATGGCTGCCGGCGGCGACATCTGGATCACCGACACCACGTTCCGCGACGGCCAGCAGGCCCGCCCCCCCTACAGCGTCGAGCAGATTGTGGACATCTACCGCCTGCTGAGCAAGCTCGACGGCGGCAGCGGCCTGATCCGCCAGAGCGAATTCTTCCTCTATTCCAAGAAGGATCGCCAGGCCATCGACAAGTGCCGCGAGGCCAACTGCCAGTTCCCGCAAGTAACCGGCTGGATACGTGCGGTCAAGAGCGACTTCAAACTCGTCAAGGAAATGAAGCTGCCCGAGACGGGCATCCTGACAAGTTGCAGCGATTACCATATCTTCCTCAAGCTCAAGAAGAGCCGCCGCCAGGCGATGGAACAATATCTCGACATCGCCCGCTCGGCCCTGGACGAGGGCATCCGCCCACGCTGCCACTTCGAGGACATCACGCGGGCGGACTTCTACGGCTTCGTCGTCCCGCTGGCTGGCGAATTGATGAAGCTGCGCCAGAAGTACGGCATCGACGTGAAGATTCGCCTCTGCGATACGATGGGTTATGGCGTGCCCTGGGTGCAGGCCGCCCTGCCGCGCAGCGTGCCCAAGCTGGTGCACGGCATGATCCACGACGCCGGCGTGCCCCGCGAACTGCTGGAATGGCACGGGCATAACGACTTCCACAAGGTGCTCATCAACCCTGCTACCGCCTGGCTGTACGGCTGTGCCTCCTGCAACGCCAGCCTGCTGGGCATCGGCGAGCGGACGGGCAACACGCCGCTGGAGGCGATGGTGATCGAGGCTGCCCAGCTTCGCGGGCATGACGCACGCGTGAACTACGCCGTCATCAGCGAGATCGCCGATTACTTCGTCAAGGCCATCGGGCACGAGATTCCGCACAACTACCCGCTGGTGGGCAGGAACTTCAACACGACCTCCGCGGGCATCCATGCCGACGGGCTGCTTAAGAGCGAGGAGATCTACTCCGCGTTCGACACGCTGAAGGTATTGAATCGCCCGGCGCGGGTGGCCATCACCGATAAGTCCGGGGCAGCCGGCATCAAGCATTGGATCGACTCGCACTATAACCTCAACGTCGCCAAGGATGACGCCCGCCTGCTGAATATTCGAGACCGGGTTGACCGCGAATACGAAGCCGGCCGGACAACCTCCATCAGCGATGAGGAAATGCACGCCTGGTACGCCGAGGACTTCGCGGGATAGTCTGTGGTGCAGGCGTCTGGCCATTGTGGTGCAGGCGTCTCGCCTGCATGTTTTGTATAACTAAGACGCTCAGAAAGCATGGCGGCAAACGGCGGCCGCCATGCCACCCTCGCGTTCTTGTGGTGCAGGTGTCTCGCCTGCACGGTCTGGAAAATCACCCGGCTTCCGCCGGGGGCTTCCGCGCCCGCCTCCTTTAGTAGCCAGCTGCTCCGGGACTCTTCACTGATGGATTGCTTCAGCATGTCTTGCTTCGTTGACTTGGCTCGTTAGAATGCTTGCATAATTCGTAACGGCTGTTGCTTCGTTCCCATCATCAATGGAGTTGTTAAATGGCTGACATCTATGGCGGCAAGGTTTTCGGATTGTTCGACCCACTTCGTGTTTCGCAGGATTCCCAGGCCATCACGGTGGAAGGCACCACGTTCGCCCTGACGATCAGCAAGCTCAGCGGGCAACTGGTCTCTGCCAAGGTCGAAGGCACGCAATATATCGCTCCAGGCAGCAGTCTGCCCAGCCCCTACATCGGCGTCATGCCCTCCGATGAGATCGGCGCAAGAAAGGAAGGCGGCAAAGACCGTCCCCGCTTCGGCCACGAGCTTGCCTGCGAAATCTTCCCGACGCTCTTCAGCGGCGAACTGACCATGTCGCACCGGCACGACGCCATCGGCAAGCCGGCCGACGCGGTGGAAGTGGTATCGGCCGAGGCCGACCGCGTTGTCATCCGCTCGCGCGGGCGCTACGGCGAAACAGCAGTAAGATGGGAAGTGCAGTACGACATCGACGTTGACGGCATGACGAAGGTCACGGTCCGCGCCATGGCCGATAAGCCGCTGATGCTGCGGTGGCACTGCTTCAACCACACGACGATAGCTCCCCAAGGCGTGGACTTCCTCGTGCCGTGGATGGATGTCGGCCTGTCGGACGTTACGGGCTTTGGCCCGATGCCCGCTCAGCCGATGAAGGATGTGACGGAAGGCAGCCTGGTTCTCGGCTCGCACCTGAACCCGTTCTTCCACATGGGCAACACACAGACGGGCATCGAGTTCTCCAAGCAGGATTTCGCCGACCGCCACAGCGGCTATCGCGACAGCTCAGCCCTGCTTGAAGATGGCCGCAAGATCGAGTTCGGGACGGTCAAGACAGCCGATGGCAAGGAGATTTACTCCGGCGATTCGCGCGGCTGGCGGCGGCATTTTACCCAGATGTATCGCCGCGGCGACGGCTATGAGCTGGAAGAGTTCGACATCCGCAATACGACCATCCCGATGAATCCCGGCCAGCAGCGAGAGCGGACATTCTGGTTCCAACTGACGCCCTGCCGTCACAGCCGCAATGACCTCAACACGCTGCGCGTGACCTGGCCGGGCCCGCACCAGATCCAGATGGTCCGCTGGGTCGGGCGGACGACGCCTTGGGCGCCGCCGTCGGATGAGCAGGTCAAGCTCTGGGCGCAGATGGGCTACAACCTCATCGTCGGCGGCAGCGATTGCTTCTCCGGCGATTACATGCACCCGATGGAGAGCGAAAAGGTCCGCCATTTCATCGAGACGGCCCACTCCTACGGCATGAAGGTCATTCCCTACGTCACCTTCAGCGACTTCAATTTCGCCGCACCTGGCTACCAGGAGCATGCACTGGAATGGATGGCGTCGGCCGACATCGAATATCGCGGCGAGACCACGCTGATGTGCTTTGGCGCGGAGGGCTGGCGCGATCACTTCGAGAAGCAGATCGACTGGCTGCTGGCGAATTTCGACTTCGACGGGCTGTACATTGACCACTGGGGCAATACCCGCCCGTGCAACAACGCCCGGCATGGCTGCGGCGGCTACATGATGCGGTTCATAGTCGAGGGCTACCACGATATCGCAAAGCGTGCCCGCAGGGTTGTCGCGCGCCACACCAACGGCCAGGGCATCATGCTGGTCAACAGCGGCGACGACATCTTCAGCGGCGTGCTGAGCTGGTTCGACCTGCGGCTGGTCGGGGAGAACATCGACCCGCGCAAGGTGCCCGCGATGACGATCCGCAGCTCGTATGACCCTGACCGCCAGGGTATCGCGACGGTGGCCTACCCCAGCCGGTACAAGATGGACGCCAGCTTCCTCAACTTCGTCGTCTCGCACATGTTCTCGGTCCGCCTGTCGGCTGAGCTTTCGCTGGAACAGTGGCAGGATTCCTACCCCGGTCAGCCTTGGGATGGTTACAAGCGATACTGGGACATATGGCGATACTTCAATTTGAATGCAGCCAAGCGCATCTCGGCCTTCCGCTCCGCCGCGGTCGCGAAGGTCAGCCATGGCGATGCCCGCGTGACGCTGTATCTCAAGGATGGGCGCATCCTCGCTGTCCTGGGCGTGGTGAAACTCATCGACCTGGCAGCCAACATGAACATGGTCGACCAGGCTGTCCGCGATGTCGAGGCCGCCCTCAAAACCGCCGGCCTATCGCCGGTCCTGGCCGAAGATTTAGCCGGCGAGTTGCGCCCGCACATCCGCCCAGGCGGGGCCGCAGCCTCGGCCAACACGGTCGAAAGCGCCATCCGCGCGGGCTTTGGCGGCGATACCGCCGTGGATATGACAACATGGGATGATTGCCTCGAACTGACGGACCTGCCTGCCCTGGGCCTTAATAACGGCGGGCAGTATGTGGTGCAGGATCTGCTGAACCACTGCTATATCGACGTGAAGGACATTAGCCGCGTCCCAGTCCGCCTTCATGCGAGCCAGCCGCAGGTGCTGCTGATCGAGCCGCGCCAGGCAAGCCCGCGAGTGGCGCATTTCACCGGGGCCGACGCCGTGAACGTCAAGGTCGGCCAGGGCGAGATGACCTTCGATGTGTCAGCCGTCGAAGGCTCGCCGGTCAGCCTGTACCTCGATGCTGGCGAGAAGGCTGTTGCCGCTCAAACACCTGGCTTCACTGCAAGCAAACTCGCCGGAGGCATGGTGCAGGTCTCGGGCTATCTGCCGGCCGGCCGGAAGATCACGATAAAGATTGGGTAGGTTCGCTTGGCTGTGGAGCCACCTACTGCCAGCCGATGGATTCCGGGTGCCACCCCCAAGCGTCGTATGCTTGGGGGTGATTCCCCAATCAGACGAACACCCCCAAGAGTACTTGGGGGTGGCACCGAAATCTGTACTTCAGGAGACCGTCATGTTTGCGAAACGAACAAGCATCGTGGTTGCATTGGCCATCTCGGGCATCAGCCTCTGGGCTGTTGCAGCCGACAAGGACGCCAAGCCCGCCGACGCCGAGGCGGCGATTCAGAAGGGCCTGCAGCTTTACAAGGAAGGCCAGGCCGGCGCCGCCATTGCAGCCCTTCAGGAGGCCATCGGCATCATCCAGAAGTCGCAGCAGAAGGGCCTGGCTGCGTTCTTCCCGAAGGCGCCGGATGGCTGGGAGGCGGGCAAGCTGGAGTCCAATTCCGCCGCCAGCGGCTCGGGCAAGGACTCCTTCACGCTGACTGCCATCGAGCAGAGCTTCACTCGCAAGAGCGACAGCCTGAAAGTCAGAATCTCGCTGACCAACTCGCCGCAGATGATCGAGCCGCAGAAGGCCATGCTGGAGAACTTCCGCAAGAACCCGATGATACTCCAGACGATCAACCAGGCCGGCGAGCAGAAGATGACGATAATCAGTCGGGACGGATGGGAAGGCTGGCAGAACTCCACCAAGGACGGCAACGGCGAGATCATCGCCTTCAATGGCTCGAACATGCTGAACATCCACATGGACAAGTTCGACCAGAGCGTTCTCGACCAGTTCTGGAACGCGATAGACCTCAAGGGCCTGGCCGGCCAGTCCGCCGCCAGCAAGCCTGCGAAGTAGCCCCGCCGCATGACAGCTAGTAGGAGCAACCTGGTCCTCATCGGCATGCCCGGCGTGGGCAAGAGCACGGTCGGCGTGCTGCTGGCCAAGGCAAGCAGCCGGAACTTCGTCGATACCGACGTGCTGATTCAGGCCGGCGAAGGCTGCTGCCTGCAGGAGATGATCGACTCGCTCGGCCGGGAGGAATTCTGCCAGGTCGAGGAGCGGTACATCCTCTGCCTGGACAGCCAGTCGTGCGTCATCGCCACGGGCGGTAGCGTGGTGTACAGCCCGGCTGCGATGGCGCATCTCAAGGCCGGCGGGAGAATCGTCTACCTCGACCTTCCGCTGGCGGACCTCCAGCAGCGGGTGCTGAACCTGGAATTCCGCGGCGTGGTGATGCACAAGGGCCAAAGCTTCGCCGAACTCTATCGCGAGCGAGCCCCGCTCTATCGCCAATATGCTGATGTAACCATTCAGACTGCCGGCCTGTCGCAAGACCAGGTGGTGTCAGCCATCCTGGCGGCAATCTGACTACATGATAAGACAAGGATGTCGCCATGCCATCAGTTCAGAAGCTTGCACTTGTTTCACTCGTATTGTTGACGTTGGGCCTTCAGCCGGCCCTGGCCCAGCCAGGACAAACTTCCGTTCAGGATCGCGCCGCCGCCCTGGTCGAAGCGTTCCGCAAGGTTGAGAAGTCCGCATCGGTCGGCATATCTGCCATCGACCTTGCCAACGGCAAGATACTGATCGCCGTCAATGCCGATCAGAGGCGCACCCCTGCCAGCAATCAGAAGATCGTAACCTCGGCCCTGGCGATGGAGGTACTGGGCGGCGATTTTAGTTTCACCACGTGCCTCTACCAGGCTGGCAATGACCTCGTCATCGTCGGCGATTTCGACCCAGCCTTCGGCGATCCGCGTCTGGCGGATGAAGCCGGCAAGACCATCTATGCCGACCTTGACGTCTGGGCCCAGCAAGTCAAGGCCAGGCTGGGCAACAACTTTGCCGGGCGGATTCTCACCCTGGGCGAGAAGCCCGCAGGCGGGTATCGTCACGGCAATTGGCCGGCCAGCCAGCGAGGTCACTGGTACTCCGCGCCGGTGGCGAGCCTGAATTTCAACAACAACTGCATCGACGTCGCCTTTACCTCGGACAAGAAGGGGATTTCAGCCATCATCTCTCCTGAGTCGAAATTCATCCCTGTCGCCAGCAAGCTCAGCGTCGGCCGAAAGCAAGTCTGGTCGCTCAGGATGAACGCTGACTGCTCCGCAGGCACGCTCACCGGCACCGTCAGCGGGGCAAGCGAGCCGGCCAGCACAGCCATCGATGACCCGCCGATGCTCTTTGCCCGATCGTTCGGCCAGCGGCTGCTGGAAGCCGGCGTCGCCTGGACGGGTCAGTTCGACCGCTTGGCGGAAAAGGATTTCGACAAGTCCAAGGCAACGCTTGTGGCACAGACTTCGCGCCCGCTCGCGGTCGTCATGGCGCGGGCGAACAAACGCAGTTTGAACATGGCGGCTGAGGCGATGTTCCTCCGCGCCTGCGGTGGAACGTGGGACAAAGGAGCACAGATTGCATCAGACATGCTGATCAAGGCGTATGGCCTGAACGAAGAGAGCTTCAAGATCAGCGACGGCAGCGGCCTGTCGAAGGCCAACGAAATCTCGCCCGCAGCCATCACGAAACTGCTGCTGACGGTCTCGCGACGTAAAGACGCCAGGATATTCATAAATTCACTTCCTATCGCCGGCGTTGACGGCACCATGGAAAAGCGGCTGACGCGGGAGCCGTATAAAGGCCGCGTTCTGGGCAAGACGGGTTATGTCGCCGGGGCCTCGTGCCTGAGCGGGTACATTCTCGATCCAGCCGGCAAGCCGGCAATCGCGTTCTCCGTGATGGTCAACAAGATGGTTGGCTTGGCCAACGCCAAGCGCCTGGAAGAGGATGTCTGCAAGACGCTGGTGGATTCCGTCAACCGGTAGACGGGAGACCGGAAGACCGGAGACCGAAACAGCCACGACGAACAGCAGAATATCCAACAATAGAACCGCAGAATATCGAAGCAACGACAAACAACAACCAAAACTTGCGTCAGATGATTTGTCGTTCACTTCGTTATTCTGCGGTTCCTTGTTCGATATTCGATATTCTCCGTTTTGTCGTTTCTCGTCCCGGTCTTCCGGCATCCGGTCTTCCGGTATCCGGTATTCGTCACTTCATCTGCCTTACCACGGCCGCATCGCGGGCCGACAGATCGGGATATTGGGCATCGCTGCCGACATCGGGCCGGCGCTTCCAGCTTCTGGCGCAGCGTTGATATTTCTCACGCGTGTCGAGTATCTCCACATCCGCAATCTGCGGAAATTCCGCGCTCAGCGTGGGCACGGTCTCTACTCGTGCAAAGCCAACACCCAGCAGGTCCTCGAGCTCGCTCAGGTACGTGCTGACGATCTGCCCTGCCGCCGGCTTGTCCGCCGGCACCTTGAAGACGGCCTCGGCGTCAAGCGGGTTCTTCAGCCCGGCGTTGCGGACGGCCTCCAGCTTGGACAGGCCCGCCGCGCGCAGGTCCATAAGCTTCTGCCATACCCATGCCGGCCCAGGGCGGAGCTTGTCGACCGAGAACATCGTCATGTCCGGCGGGACGAGCGCGACCTCGTCAGCCATCTTCAGTTCTTCCGGATCGTAATCCGGCAGCATCGCCAGGTGCACGCTGGATGGCTCAGCCGGATCTCGCGAGGGAATATGCTCCCACGCCTCCTGCGCGGTGTGAGGCATGATCGGGGCAAGCAGTTTCACCAGCGTCATCAGCACGCTATGGATGACCGTCTGCGTTGCGCGGCGGCGCGGCGAGTTGGCCGCCTCGCAGTACAGGCGATCCTTGACGGCTGAGAAGTAAATGCTCGACGCGGAAACCGTGCAGAACTCGTACAGCGCACGCGAGGCCTTGTGGAACTCGTAGCGGTCGAACGCCTCGCGCACGTCACGGATAAGCATGTGCAACTGCATCCGCATCCAGCGGTCAAGCGAGTAGTTGGCCGGCTGGCACGAGTCGCGCAGCGGATCGAAGTCGCTGCACGCGCCCATGCAGAATCGCAGCGTGTTGCGAATCTTGCGATAGGCGTCATCAGCCTGTGCGATGAGGTTCTCGCTGCAACGGACATCGTCAGGGTAGTACGTCGAGGCCGCCCACAGCCGCAGGATGTCCGCCCCCCGCTTCTTCAACTGCTCGATGACGTCCACGGTGTTTCCCAGCGACTTGCTCATCTTCCGGCCTTGCTCGTCCATCACCCAGCCGTGCGTCACAAGCTCCTTGAAGGGCGTCTTGCCCCTTGCTCCCATAGCCGGCAGCAGCGAAAGCTGGAACCACCCGCGATGCTGGTCGCTGCCTTCAAGATAGACCTCCAGCGGGATGTCCTTGGCAAGCCCTCGCTCCAGGCCCACGGCGAACCAGCTCGAGCCGGCCTCGAACCACACGTCGAAAATATCGCGCCCAGCCGTCAGTTGATCCGGCGCGAACTTCAGCGGCTCAGCCACCATCGGGTCATCGTGGGGGTTGTATTCCTGCAGCAGTTGCGCCGGCGTCAGCTCGAACCACGCGTCGGAGCCCTTGGCTGCGAAGACCTTGGCCACGGCGCGAATGCTCGAAGGCGTCAGCAGCGGCTGGCCGTCTTTGTTATAGAAGGCCGGGATCGGCAGGCCCCAGGCCCGCTGGCGCGAGATGCACCAGTCCGGCCGGCTTTCGAGCATGCCCGCCAGGCGATTGCGCCCCCACGCGGGATGGAAGTCGATCCCGCCGTCGGCGGCGTCCTTCCGGCAGCACTCCATGGACAAATCCCGCAGCGATCTTCTAAGGCCGTCCAGCGGGCGATCCACCGCGATGAACCATTGCTCGGTCGCGCGGAAGATCGTCGGCGTGCGGCTGCGCCAGTCGTGCGGATATGAGTGAGTGATCTTCATCTCAAGCATGAGCTGCCCGCGCTGCGAGAGGTGCTGCATCACCTTGGCGTTGGCGTCCCAGACCTTCACGCCGACCAGCCAATCGGGCACGGTCTTGTCGAACGTGCCATCGCCCAGCACGGGGCAGTAGATCTCCAGGCCATACTTCAGGCCGGTTCCGTAGTCCTCCATGCCATGGCCCGGCGCTGTGTGCACCAGGCCGGTGCCATCTTCCAGCGTAACGTAGTCGGCTGAGACGATCGGGCAAAGCTGCCCCTCGGCCACGGGGTGTTGATATTTCAGCCCTGCTTCCAGCAGTTCGCGCCCGCTGAGCACGCCGCGAGTCTGATAGCCTTTGAGCCACCCAGCCCGGCCGGCTTCAACAGCCTTCATCACCGGCTCGATGCGCTGCTGGGCGATGACGAACGTCATGCCGCCGTCGGCTGTGTCGGCATGGACGGCTGCGTAGGCGTAATCCTGGTGCACCGCGACAGCCCGATTGGCCGGCAGCGTCCAGGGCGTGGTTGTCCAGATCGCCAGGTACAGCTTGTCGCCGCTGTCGTGCGGGACAGCCTTTGTCTCCTGCTCAGCCAGCGGCAGCAGCACGTAGACGCTGCTGTCCTCGCGGTCGGCGTATTCCAGTTCCGCCTCAGCCAGGGCCGTCATATTCTCGATTGACCAGTGCACCGGCTTGAGCTGCTTGTAAACAATGCCCTGCTCGCACAGCCGCGCAAACACTTCCAGCGTGGCAGCCTCGTACTGCGGCGTCATCGTCATGTAAGGCTTGTCGAACTCGCCCAGTACGCCCAGCCGCTGGAACTGCTCGGACTGGATGTTGACGAACTTCTCGGCGTACTGGCGGCAGCGGCGGCGGATGTCCATCGCCGGCATCGAGCGGGCCTTGGGGCCAAGCGAGTCGGCCACCTTCTGCTCGATGGGCAGGCCGTGACAGTCCCAACCGGGGATGTACGGGCTATCCATGCCTTCCATCGTCTTGATGCGGACGATCATGTCCTTGAGGACCTTGTTCAGCGCATGGCCGATGTGGATATTGCCGTTGGCATACGGCGGGCCGTCATGCAGGATGAACCGCTCGGCGCCGCTGCGCAGGCGGCGGATCTGCCCGTA
>CAYQJH010000029.1:11305-27635 GCA_964417755.1 uncultured Planctomycetaceae bacterium | reverse complement strand
ACAAATCCGACCACAATCCGCAATGGACTTCCGAGTGCTTCCTCTTACAATTGGAGCTTAGGATACGGAGACAAACGATGGCTGGTTTGGGCGTAAATATCGATCATGTTGCCACGATTCGCCAGGCGCGAAGAACCATCGAGCCGGACCCCGTCTGGGCCGCCGCCCAGGCCGAGCTGGCCGGGGCTGACTGCATAACCTTCCACCTTCGCAAGGATCGCCGGCACATCAACGACCGCGACGCTTCCCTGCTGCGCCAAAGCGTCCGATGCAAGCTGAACATGGAAATGTCCATGGATGAGGAGATCGTCCAGATCGCTCTGAAGCTCCGGCCGGACCAGGCCACGCTCGTCCCTGAGAATCGCCAGGAGATCACGACTGAGGGCGGGCTGGATGCGGTCGCCCAGGCCAAGCGGCTGGCGGAAGTGACGAAGATGCTTCAGGATGCCGGTATAACCGTCAGCGCTTTTATCGATCCGCTGCCGCCGCAGATTCAGGCCGCCGATGCCGCCAGGTGCGACGCCATCGAAATCCATACAGGCCGCTACGCCAACCTGTACTTGGCCCACCGCAGCCAGCCGCGCCTGCGGGACAATCCCCTTGCCTCGCCGGTGCAGGAAGCCCTCGATGAAATCCGCTCAGGCCTGATGCTTGCCGGCCAGGCCGGCATGGATGTCCACGGCGGGCACGGCCTGACGTACAATAACATATCTCCGGTTGCCGCCATGAGCGGCTTCGGGGAGTTCAACATCGGCCATTCGATCATCTCCAGGGCGGTCTTCACCGGCCTGACAGAAGCGGTGGCCGAGATGAAAAGGCTGATCGTGCAGGCCGGCGGTGATTCCTGAATAGGGCCGCGGACTTAGTTCAGCGGCGGAGCTTCTTCAGGGCCGAAGGCCCGTGATATGAAAGCCCAGGGCGAAGCAAAGCGCAGCCCTGGGATGACGGCCATAGAAGCCAAGCCCTCAAAGGGCGGCCTCCAATTGCTCGATTACTAGGATTTCGGCCTTTCAGGCCTTCGATTCATCTTGGGCCCAGTCCCAGGCCTGCGCTTCGCCCTGCGGGCTTCGCTCCGGCCTGGGCTTCCATATCCCGGCCCTTCAGGCCGGATCGGCCTGGGCTTCCACATCACGTCAGGCCTTGAGCATCGCCGTTTTCAGACCGTTGCACCACAGCGCAACCTTTCAGGCCGTTGCACCATCATTGCCCTTCGCGCGTTTGCGTCCCGTGGCCAGGCCGATGACGAAGATCACCAGCCCAACGACAACCAGCCCTGGAGCGATGCAAATCAACCCTGCGCCGCTCAGCAGAGTCTTGGCGTGGCGCGAGACGTTGTCGTAGATGATCAACTGTGCGTTGCGGGCCTTTGCTTTATAGGTGCCGTCAGGTTCGACTTCGATTTGCACCTTCACTCGTCCCGGTGCAGGGACCGAGAATTTCTTGAAGTGGCCTTCTATAGTGGCCCGCCCGCCCGAGGCTGTGACGGCTGATTGGGTGGTAATTCGCATGCCCTCATTCCAGGCGGCTCGTATCTTCTGGGCGAATATCTTCTTGCCATCGGCATCAAGGACTGTGTACGAGACCGGGAAGTTATAACGCAGGTCGTACTCTTCTTTGTCAATGGCCTGCGTATCTTTTACCGCCGACTTGCTGCTGATGTCCATCTTCAAGCCCAGCATGCACAGCTTGTCGGTATCTACAGTGAAAAGTTCGGTCGTCTCCTCAGTGCCAATGGTCAACGGGACAGTAGCCGCCTGCCTGGCGTCGATAGCGCGGAAGATGCTCAGCCCAAAGAGGCAAATACTCCCAACGGTTGCAGCCAATCCCAAGAGCACGAGCAGACAGCCCACCTTCTTCATTCCGAATCTCCCGATAGCGCAAAAAAGAACCCAGCACACACTGGGCTCGTTCTATCTATTCATCGTCTCTCAGGTGGGAAATCGTGCAGGCATTTTCATGGCCAGGGCGCTACCGTGCCACAGACCCAAGACGATGCCGCTGCTAATTCAGCCCAAGTGGCTGCGTGCATGCTGCTCGATCTGGCGAACGATGCCCTGGAGGTGGGCGAAGTCGTCCGTCTTTGTAAAATAGCGGCAGCGCCCGGGCGGGCAAAGCTGGCAAACGCATTGTTCGCAGTCCGAAGTGGTCAGGACGGCCACCGGAATGCTGCTAAGTAGTGGCTGAGACATCATCTCTATCAGCATCTCCTGGCCGTTCATCATGGGCAGGTTCAGGTCCAGCACGACCACATCTGGGCGCGGAGCGTTGACCGAAGCTCCCCATCGGGCCAGAAACTCCATCGCTGATTTGCCATCTGTCACGATATACAGCTCAACCGCCAGAGCGGTTTCCTTCAATGCCTCCTGGAAGATGCAGACATCAGCGGGATTGTCCTCGACCATCAGCATCGTGATTGGGCGGCAACCATCAGTCACTGACCGCCCTCCGGGATGGTAAAGAAGAAGGTCGAGCCCTCGCCTTCCTTTGACTCCACCCAAATCTTGCCGCCGTGGGACTCCACGATCTTTCGACAAATGGCCAGGCCGACGCCCGTGCCCGGGTACTTCGTCCGATCGTGCAGGCGCTGAAAGATCACGAACACCTTCTGCTGATGCTCGGGCGCGATTCCGATGCCATTGTCTTTTACCCAGAAACGCCAATTACGGCCGTCGCGTCGGCAGCCGACATGAATAATCGGCTGGACCTCTTCGCGCCGGAACTTGATCGCGTTGGCGATGAGGTTCAGGAAGACCTGGCCCAATTGCGTTTCATCGGCCTTGACCGTTGGTAGTTCATCGTGAGTGATAGTGGCCTTGGCCTCTGCCTGGCTTGTTTGGAGATCAAAGACAGCCCTCTGGAGCACTCTTTTCGCCGAGACCGGTTTTCGGTTTTGCTGGCTCGCTCCGGCGCGGGAATAGGTCAGCAGGTCCTGGACAAGATCGCTCATGCGGCTGGCGCCGTCGCGGATATAAAACATGTACTCGGCGGCCTTGCCTTCGAGCTTGTCGGCATGTCGATCGCAGAGGAGCTGCACGAAGGCCCTTACCTGTCGCAGGGGCTCTTGCAGGTCGTGGCTGGCAACATACGCGAATTGCTCCAAATCGCGATTGGATCGTTCAAGCTCTGCCGCGGTGAGACGAAGTTCGTGTTCCCTCTGCTCCAATGCCTGCTGTTGCTGCCGCAGAGCGGCAACCGACCGTGCCTGGGCCTCCAGTTCCGTCAGGTCGCTGACGATTAGGCAGATCGTATCGCCAGCGCCAGCCGGCAGGGGGTTGGCGGCAAGCTGGACATGAATGAGCTCGCCATCCTTGGCCCGCATGACCATCCGCCCGCGCGCCGGACCGCTCTGAGCCTGTGCGACAACCCGGTTCAACGTCGCTTCCTGGGCGGAGGCAACAAACTCGGTGACCTTTCGGCCAACTACTTCCTCCAGCGGCGCCCGCACCAGTTGCGAGAAGCGATGATTAGAAAAACAGATCGTCCCGTCGCGCGCCACCGTCAGCGCCCCCTCGTTCATCGTCTCCAGGACGATCCGGTAGATATGCTCGGCCCCGGCCAGCGTGAAGACCTGCTCGCCCTGTGCTCCGCTGACGACCAGGGCGTCCACCTGGCCGGTGCGGATGGCCTCGATGGTCTGCTCAGCCTCGTCGAGCCTGGCCCTGAGTTCAGCATTTTCCGATCGGAGGTCTTCTTCGGGCGATAGAGTCATGTGACCTCTCCTGTGAGACGCGGAGACGCGGAGACGCGCGGACGCGGGGAGGCAGAGCCGCGAACCGTGGCAGTCCCAACGACCCAGTCCTGGGGCCTGGCGGACATCACGACAAGCATGGCCAAGACTTCCTCGTATTTCGAATCCAGCTTCTGAGCCACTTGGTCAGCGAGGTACTTGCAGCGAATGGCTATTTCAAGATGAGTCTGCGTCTCGGCTGCTTCTGCCTCGGCATCGTTAAGTTTGGCCACGAATGCCGCCGGGTATCGCCGCTTACGCCATGCCTCGGCGATATTCGCCGCAACGGATCTGGAGGAACGTCGAACTTGATCGACCAGCGCGAATCTTTCCGAAGTTGGAAACTCCTTGCTCGCTTCAAATACGTCCATTGCTAGCTGCATTGCCAGTTGCCAGACCCTCAACTCGCGGAATGATCGTATATTCGCCACTTCAGCACCTGCTATTCTCGTCGTTTCTCCGCCTCTCCGTGTCTCAGCGTCTCGGCGTCGGGCTCTTTCGGCCTTAAATCCAGCCCGACAAGCATCTTCTCCTCATCCGCCATGCTGCCGATGAGTTTACGCAAAGGCAGTGGCAGTTTCCTGATGAGCGTCGGGGCCGCGATGATCTGCTCGCCCTTGAGCAACGTGGGCTGCTGGTATATGTCAATGATCTGAAGATCATATCGTCCCGCCAGGTGTTCTTCGCACATGGCTGTCACCGCTCGGATCGCCTCCTCGCTGCGAGGCGAGACGCCCGCAACGTACAAGCGCAGCACGTACTTCAGCGATTTGCGATTCTTCTCGGCAATCTCCAGGGATCTCTTGGCTGGGATGCTCTTGACTCGCAGTTTTTTAGCCATGCCTTCTCTCACTTATGCTGAGCGGATGTCCAGGCCCACCAGCACGCGAACCGTGTTGGACAGGTCTCCGATGATCTTTCGCACCGGCACGGGCAACTTCCTCACGAGCGTCGGGATGGCCAGTATCTGGTCGCCCTTGGCAAGCTGCGGATTCTTCAAGAGGTCGATGACCTCGATCCGATATTTGCCGCAAAGGTGCTCCTCGCAAATCTTCTTGAGATTGGCAAAGGCGGCCACGCTCTTGGTCGTCTGCCCAGCAACATAAAGCCGCAACTCCCAAATCTCAGCCTTAGCGGGCCTGGCCCCTGTCTTCTTGGCCATTAATGCTCTTCCTTTCACAGAAGTTGTTGTTCAGTCACTGCGCCGGGCGCGAGCCATTTCGGCGCGGTCCTGCGCCGAGCCGGCCAGTCGGTCCTTTTCGGTTGCGGCCGCTGTCTTGGAGTCCTGCTCCAGAACCGAGAGCTTCGTCTGGAGCGCCGCAATCTGCGCCCGCGTGGCGGCCATCTCTTGCTCGATCTGGCGACCCTTGCGTGTCGCCTCGTCGGCCAGCAGGACGGCCTGGGCCTTATCCTGGGCCTCCTGGTTCATCCTGGCCGTGCCGGTATAGACCACGCCAGGGCCGCTGTAGACATCAAGCAACGTGATGCCCTCGCCGCTCAGCATGAACTCTCGCATCTGGTTGGAGTGCGCCATGCCTCGGCTCTTCAATACGTACAGGATGCGGTTGCGCTCGCAAGCCGACTGCACCATCTGCAAGAGCAGCCAAGTGTCCATCAGCGAGCTGATGCCTACGTCGGTCTGCTCATACGCATTGCCGCCCTGGGTGAGGCTGGTGAACAAGGCCGTGATGCGCTCGTTCTTGAGGTAGTCGATCACCCGCGACAGCATGGCCTTGATCTCGGCATCATCACCGATGGTGGTCAGGTTTGTTACCGGGTCCATGACCAGTGCTGTGGGCTTGAACTCATTCACCAGCTTGTGGATCGTCACCAGGTGCTGCTCCAGGCCATAAAGCGTGGAGCGGACCGATTGGAACTTCAGCAGGCCCTTCTTCACGTGCCGGGCCAGGTCCAAGCCTATTGACTTCATGTTGCGGATGATCTGGTCGGGGGCCTCCTCAAAGGAGAAGTACAGGCACCGCCCGCCTTTTGCGCAAATGCCGTTGGCGAACGCCGCTGCAATGGAACTCTTGCCCGAGCCGGCCGTGCCGCTGACCAGTATGCTGCTGCCCTCATAGTAGCCCTTGCCATCCATCATCGCGTCCAGGCGCTTGATGCCGGTCGAGACGCGCGCCATGGAAACAGGGTAGTCCAGCGTCAGCGAGCTGATGGGCAGGATCGACAGGCCCGTCTCGTCGATCATCGTCGGGTATTCGCTCGTGCCGTGGGCCGACCCGCGATACTTCACGATCCGCAGCCGGCGCGTCGCCACCTGGTTGATGACGCGGTGGTCAAGGAAGATGACGCAATCGCTGACATACTCCTCCAGGCCGTGACGGGTGAGCGTGTTTCGCCCCTGCTCGGCCGTGATGACGGCGGTCAAGCCCTTTTCCTTGAGCCAGCGGAAGAGCCGCCGCAGCTCCGCCCGCAGGATGGCTTCATTAGGCAGCCCGGCGAACAGGGCCTCAAGGCTGTCCAGCACTACGCGCTTCGCCCCGACCTTATCGACGGCAGCTCCAAGGCGGACGAACAAACCTTCCAAATCGTACTCGCCGGTCTCCTCGATCTCGCTCCGCTCGACATGAACGTGGTCAAGGACCAGCTTGTTCTTCTTCTGAAGTTCATCCAAGTCATAGCCCAGCGAGGCGACGTTGGCGGAAAGCTCCTTCTCGGTCTCCTCGAACGCCATGAAAACGCCAGGTTCGTTGAACTCGCGGATGCCCCGGACGATAAACTCCATCCCCAGCAGCGTCTTGCCGCAACCGGCCCCGCCGCACACAAGCGTGGGCCTGCCCGTGGGCAGCCCGCCACCGGTGATCTCATCGAGCCCCCGAATGCCCGTGCGGCACTTGGGCAACGTGGGACTAGTGACTTCCTTCTTCCTGGCCATGCAGTTCTCCCATTTGTTCTTTACGAACGCCCGAGGCGATATCCTCATCATACGCGGAAAGTGTGAAATGAAACGAGCTGCCTTCGCCGGGCGTAGATTCTACCCAGATTCGCCCGCCATGTCTCTCAACTATTTTTTTACAGATGGCCAGCCCGATGCCCGTGCCGGCGTATTTCTCGCGCGTGTGCAGCCGCTGGAAGATGACAAAGATGCGATCGAATGAATCTTTGGGAATGCCAATGCCATTGTCGGCGACGGAGAACTCCCACATGTTGCCATTGCGCCGGACGCCCACGTGAATCCGGCACGGACGCTCGCCGCTACGGAACTTGATGGCGTTGCTGATCAGGTTCTGGAAGAGTTGCATGAGCTGCACGTGGTCGCCCATGACACTGGGCAGTTCATCGTGCGTTACGCCGGCGGCGGCTTCTTGGATAGAGCCGCGCAGGTTGGCCAAGGCTCCATCCAGCGGCCGATCCGCACCTATTGCCTGAAGCTCTTTGCCCTTGCTGGTCAGGCGGCTGTACTCCAGCAGATCGTTGATGAGATGCGACATCCGCGCGGCGCCCTCGACCGAATAGCCGATGTACTCCCGCGCCTTGTCGTCCAGTTGCGACCGGTACCGCTCCTCCAGCAGCTTCAGGAAGCCGTTGATCATGCGCAGCGGTTCCTGGAGATCATGGCTGGCGACATAGGCGAACTGTTGCAACTCCTCGTTCGATCGCGCCAACTCGTTGGCGGTCTCCGCGAGGCCGTCGTTGGCGGCTGCAAGCTCTTCGGTCCGCTCGGCCACCCGCTGTTCCAGTGTTTCCTTGGCCTCCTTCAACGCCTTGTGGGCCTTGTTTACCTCGGTTATGTCAATGCCCATCTCCAGGATCATCCGCGAGCCATCTGTATCGGTGAAGGGGAAGTCGTAGATGTCGTAGTCCCGCTTATCTGGCCCCGTCCAGTACCAGTGGTGCGGCTGGCCGGTCTTCATGACCTTGTAGGTTTCGCAGTTCTCGCAAGGCTCATTGCGGCCAAAGAGATGCTCGTAGCATCGCCGGCCTTGGCTCTTGCCGAATCGCTCCTCGAAAAACTTATTGGCAAACGGCACGCGGTAATCTTCGCTAAGCAGGATGACGTAAACTGGCAGCGTCTCCAGCACGTCGTACAGCCTCTGTCGCTCGGCCTTGACTGCCGCCTCGGCTTGTCGCGCGCCGGTAACATCGCGAGCCGCAGCAAATACGCCGATGGGCTTGCCTTCGGCGTCGCGGTACAGACTGGCATTGTACAGCACTGGCATGGTCTGGCCGTCATGGTGGCGAAGCTCCAGCGGGTAGTCGCGGACCGCTCCTTCACGGAACACCTGCTGATAGCCGTCCCTCGCCTGGTCCGGCTGCGTGAAGTAGTCGCAGAAGTCCGTTCCCACAAGTTCGCCGCGCCCGCGGCCGGTGGCCTGTTCCGTGGCAATGTTTACATCCGTAATTCGCCCGTCACGCCCGATTGTTACCAGCGGGTCCGGCGAAGCCTCTATAAGGCTGCGGTTGTAGGCGATGGCCTCGCGCAGCGCCACCTCGGCCTGCCGCTGCTGGGTTATGTCGATGTCCATCTCCAGGATCATGGCCGAGCCGTCAGAGTCTGCAAACGGGAAGTTGTATATGTCGAACGTCCGGCCGTCGGGCAGCGTCCACTGCCAGTGGTGGGGCTTGCCCGTCTGGAGCGGGACAAATGCCTGACATTCCTTGCATGGCTTGTCATTGCCGAACTGGGCGGCGTGGCAGAGCTTGCCTTCGTTCTCGCCCAATGCCTCGCGGCAGGCTCGGTTCTCCCAGACTACACGATAATCCGGCCTGATGATCTCAATGATCACCGGCAGTGTTTCGAGCACGTCCAGGAATCGTTTCCGCTCGGCCTGGACTTTCTCCAACGCGGCGGCCACGTCCGCTGTCCGCAGGGCAACCCGCTGCTCCAGTTCCGCATTCAGCTGATGCAGTGCCTGCTCGGCTTTCTTGCGATCGGTGATGTCTACATGCGTTCCGGCCAATCGAACTGCCCGGCCGGCGTTGTCTCGAGTAACCGCCTTGCCTCGGCCGAGAATCCAACGCCACTGTCCGTCGCGGGCCTTCATGCGATACTCGACTTCGAAGCCCTCCGTGCGGCCAGCGACGCACTCCATGTTGACATGCATCACATGGTCGAGGTCCTCAGGATGGACCCGCTGCTTCCAGGCGTCCAATGTGCCGGGGAATCCTCCGGGTTCGTACCCAAGGATGCGATAGTACGAAGGGCTATAGTAGACCTCGTTGGTCTGGGCATCCCAGTCCCACAGCCCATCGCTGGTAGCCTCCATGCTGAGCCTGAACCTTGCCTCGCTCTGGCGCATGGCCTGTTCGGCGGCCTTACGCTCAGTGATGTCTCGGCCGTAGATGTTGGCGTAGCACTCAGCCACCACAGGCGCGACAGCCACGGCATACCACCTATCGCCCAGCTCCAGTTCCTCTTCGAGCCCTTTGCCGACGGCCATCGCCTGGCCAACCAGCCTGCGCAACGCCTCCTGCGGAACAGGTTCGCCCATGGTGCATCGCCATGAAGAGAGTCTCTCGGCGGCGGGGTTCTGATACAGCAACGTCCCATCCGCGGAAACGCGGAGCACTGGGTCGGGGTTCTCGGCTGGGAGTCGCCCTAGCCAGCGGGCTTGCTCTTCGGTGGCTCGAAGGCACTCGGTCAGGTCCGTCAGTTCAGTCACGTCGGTAAACGTTATGACTACGCCCTCTATGCGATCTTCCTTGGTTCGATAGGGCAGGATGCGTCGCTGGAACCAGCTGCCATCGTCGGCCTGCACTTCGGCCACTGCGGGAGTGAGGCTCACCAGCACGCCCTTGGCGTCATCCAGCAGGGCGCTATCCTTGAACTTCCTCACGATGTCCGCAATGGGCCTGCCGATGTCACCTTCGATAAGGTTCAGGAGCCTGGTAATGGCGGGTGTAAATCTCCGGACGCGCAGATCGCGATCCAAAAAGATCGTGGCGACATTGCCGCTGGTCAGCAGGTTGGCCACGTCGTCGCTGGCCTGCTCCAACTCGGCCACCTTCTCCTGGAGCCGCTGGTTGACGGCATTGAGTTCCTCGTTAAGGCTATGCAGCTCTTCCTTGGAGGTCTCCAGTTCTTCGTTGGCCGACTGAAGCTCCTCGTTAGCGCTCATCACCTCTTCGTTGGAAGCCTTCAGGTGCTCGTTGGACTGCTCCAGTTGTTCGATTGTGCTGGAGAGTTCCTCTCGGGTGATCCTCAGCTCATCCTCGAGCTGGCGCGAACTGGTGTGAACCGCAGCGCTATCCGCCGCCGTCAGCGCCGCCTTGGGCAACCTCTGCGGTTCAAACGTAACAAGCAGGAGTCCCTCTGCCTCGCGCGGGTGGCGCAGCGGCCTGACCGTCACCTTGATGGCCACGCTCTTGCGGTCTTTCTTGACCCGTCCCTGCACCGTGACCTTCTTGTTCTCGCCGACGGCCTGGAGCACCGCGGAGGCCAGGCGGTTCCGTAACCCATCGCGGGCGGCATCGGCCAGCAGCCCGGTCTGCTCGCCCGATGAGACCTCCAGGTAGTCCTGTGCATCTCCATGCACGTAGAGCAGCGTTCCCTTGCGATCAATTACCACGGCGGCAGAAGGCCCAAAAACCTCCGCAATGGCCTGGTTTGCCAGGGCCGGCAGGGTAACTCGCGGCCCGGCAGCAGCCGGCAATGTCAGGGCAGGCCTGCTGGATGGGCGCAGCGGCAAGTCCAGGCTCCCGGGCGTCGTCAGGCCCAGCTTGCGGTATATTCGCCACTTCTGGGAGACCGGCTCAAAAAGGTTCTCCTGCCCGCTGATGTTTTCCGCCGAACCCAGAAACAGGCAGCCGCCTTCGCGCAAGGCAAAGTGGAAGAGTTGGATGATCTTCCTCTGCACCGTCTGGTCAAGATAGATCAGCAGGTTGCGGCAACTCACCAGGTCAAGCTTGGAGAATGGCGGGTCGGCGGTGAGGTCCTGCGGCGCGAAGACCATCATCTCGCGCAGCGGCTTGATGACTTCATATCGTCCGTTCCTGCGAACAAAGAACCGCCGAACGCGGCTCTGCGAGATGCCCTTGAGTTCTTCCTCGCAGTATTGCCCCGCACGGGCTTGTTCGATGGCCATCGCGTCGGCATCGGTGGCAAAGAGTTGAAGCGAAAGCTTCTTGCCGCTCTTCTCGATGCTCTCGGCCAGCAGGATTGCCAGGCTGTAGGCCTCCTTGCCGCTGGCACAGGCCGGCACCCAGATTCGCAGCGTCGCCTGCGGCTTGGCGGCCGCAACGAGTTCCGCTATGACCTTCTCCTCCAAGACACGCCACGCATCGCCCTGGCGGAAGAACTCCGTCACGCCGATGAGGAGGTCCTTCCGCATGGCTGCCGCCTCGGCGCTATCGATGCGAAGCAACCGCGCATATTCGTCGTAGCTGCCAAAGCGGCGCAGCGCCATCCGTCGGTGGACACGGCGCTCGAGTGTTCCCTGCTTGTAGCAATGGAAGTCGTGCCCGGTAGCGTTGCGGACTGCAGCCAGGACGGCCTCCAAGCCCGCTTCTTCCTGCTGCTGAGAATTCAGCGCTGCAAGCTCATCCGCACGATGGACAAGAAAATCAGATATCTTGTCAGGGGGCAACTTCGCGTCAACGTGATTGGAATCAATAGCGTTACGCGGCATCTCCGGGAACTCGGCTGTTGCGGGCTCTTGAACAACCGCCGCGCCGCCCAAGGCATTTATCTCGGCAAGGCCGGCCGTGCCATCCATGCCGGTTCCAGACAAGACCACGCCGATGGCCCGCCGGCCGGCATCGGTGGCCAAAGTACAGAAGAAGTGATCGATGGGCATCCGCAGGCCCTGGCATTGCGAGACGTCTCGCACTGACAACTTGCCTTCGATTATCGAAAGCATCTTGTCGGGCGGCATGACGTAGACGTGGTCCGCAGCGACGAGCAGCCCATCGGCCGCCTCCAGCACCTCCAGCGGCGTTTGATCCTTTAACAGGGAAATCAGCAGACCGTCGGAGTCAGATCGCATGTGCTGGACGACGACGATAGCCAAGCCGTGCCCGACCGCCAGAGACGAGAGCATCGTTCTTATCGGCATCAGGCTGCCGGCCGACGCTCCGATACCTGCAATCACAACAGGCGGCGTCAAATCTGGAGATGCAGGGGGTACATGAGTACGGTTTCGCTCGATTTTCAAAGACTGCTTTGGTTTAAGAACAGCCCGCCCAGGTATGCTTCTGGCCCTTGATGCGGCTCGACGCTTGGCGGCGTTCTTCTTCTTTCGCTGGCCCATAAAAGAGTCCTTTTCTGGCTGCTGACGTGATGTGCCAGGACCAGACCGTCCATTGGCATGGCCAAGCAAGGGTACATATCATAACCTGCGCGGCAAATATGTTCGAGTACATAATCCAGCCAGAAGCATCAGCGGCGACAGAAGACGGCGCCAAGAAAACGAACGTGCCGGTAAAAGGAAGGAAGAACAGGTGAGCAGGAGATCCGGCTTCTCCAAAGCTACGCCAAACAAGCAGAAGAGCGATTCCATCGCAATCCGAGATTCAACCATAGTTGTGGCTCTGCCGCCCAACATGGTACTCGGCAACGACCAGAGAGTAGAAAGGAGAAAGGAGACCTCAGGAGAGCGGTCGAACCGCACGTTTGGGTTCTACCTCAGTTGAGGCTCTGCCGCTTCTTCTACTCTCTACTTTCTACTGCTCTCCTGCTCTAGTAAAAAAGGCTCGCCAAGGCGAGCCTTTTTTACTCGGGGCGAGAGGATTTGAACCTCCGACCCCCTGGTCCCAAACCAGGTGCTCTAGCCAAGCTGAGCTACGCCCCGAACACACGCCGCATCTATGTTGACGCGGTTCGAATTGGATTGTCGCGTCTTGCCGCCCGTACGTCAAGAATCTTTGCCGTCTTGTTGCAGGCGCCTGGCCTGCAAGAACTGTCACAATGGGATAAGCATCACGATTTGCTGCACGCAGGATGCCTGCGCGATGATCCCCCAAGACAAGCCAGCCGCGATTGCTGAGGGTCTAGATGTTTGCCAGTTCCTCAATGCGCCTTCGCAGTTCGTTGATACTGCGGGCCGGCGCCAGGCATGTGCGGGCATGGCAGACGTGCGTGAGATTAGCCTGTTCCGGCGACAGGCCCAGTGCCTCCGCCAGCAGCCGCTGCTGCGCGTCGGCAGGGTCTATCGCAATGATGATCGACGCCGGAATGTATGCCCGCCTTGCCGCCTCCGCCAGTGCAGCGGGAATCACATCATTCAAGTTGCCCACCGTCGCCAACAGCCGCGGGCCGTAAAGCAGGTGATCTACCGCCAGGCAGTAGCCGCCCAGCACGACGGCCCATTCCTTTCTGACGCTGCCGGCAAAGCTTGAAATCGCCCGCCGGGCGGCCTCGCCATAGCCGCCCATGCCCGTCAGCCTGCCCACATCCAGCAGGCCCTCGGCTGCGATGGCGGAACTGCTGCGAGTGGGCATGTCCTCCCACGGCCGCATCGGCATGATCTCCACCGGCGTGTCGAACTGCACCTGCGGCGCACTGATCGGCGAGCCGTCCTCCGCCGTCAGATGATCGTTGATGTAATCAGCCAGTATTATCGTGGCGTCCAGATATCGTTGCGTGCCGGCGACGCAAAATGCATGCACCAACGCCCGCAGCATCCACGCCTGATCGCTCAACTGGCCGATGCCTTCAAGCTGGCCGGCATCGCTATAGTGGGCGAAGATGCCTTTGGCGTCGCGCAGGTCATCCAGCAGGGCATCGGCCACATCGAGGGCGATCTGCCTGGCCTCGTCGATGCCCAGCCGCTCGTGCAGCGTCAGCACCGCGTCGATCATCATGCCGTTGATGTCCGCGAAGATCGTCTTGTCCACCGCCGGCGCTGGCCGGGCGTTCCGCGCCGCCAGCAGCGCGGCCTTGATGCGGTCGATCTGCTGGGCCAGTTCGTGCTGGTCCTTGCCGAGCAGCCGCGCCGCCTGGGCGATGGTCTTACTGGCGTGCAGAACATTTCGTCCGGGCCGGCCGTGCATGTCGCCCCCGAGATCCAGGCCGAAGTAGTAGATGGCCAGGTCGGCGTCGCTGCCGAGGGCTTGGCGGGCCTCCTGGATCGTCCAGGTGAAGTAGTCACCATCGTCGTTGGGTCCAACGTCGGCGTCCTGGCTGGCATAGAAGCCGCGATGGTTTGGCTCGAGAAGCGTTTGGCGAATCCACGCGAAAGTCTCCCGCGCCACGCGAGCATAAGCCTGGTTGCCCGTCAGGCTGGACGAATTGGCGTAAAGGGCGAGCATCGCTGCGTTGTCATAGCCCATCTTCTCGAAGTGCGGCACCAGCCACCGCTCGTCCACGCTGTAGCGGTGAAAACCGCCGCCGACGTGGTCGTAGACGCCCCCGCGTGAAGTGGACTGCAGCGTCTTATCCAGCATCTCCATTGCCGTCGCGTCGCCCATCCAACTGCATCGCAGCAGCAGGTCGAGCGCTGCTGTGTTGAAGAACTTGGGCGCCGTGCCAAAGCCGCCATGCGAGTAGTCGAAGTGAAGCTTCAGTTCCGACAGCACGTCATCGATGATGCTCTCAGCCGGCTTGGCCGCCTTGCCCAGGAGAATCTTATCGCTGCGGGCCTGCTCTTCCTGGAGTTGCCGGCCGGCTTGCTCGATCTGCTGGCGATTGGCCCGCCAGTAGTCGTCCAGCCGGCCCAGCAGGTCAAGCAGGCCAACGTCCACGGCGAACTCATCGCTTGCCCGCGGCGGCAGGAACGTGGCCTTCATCAGCGTGTAGCCTTCAGGCGTGATGATTACCGTGAGCGGCCAGCCGCCGGCCCGGCTGTCGACGATGGCCGGCGTTCGCTGGTAATACGCATCGACCTCGCTCAGGCGGTCGCGATCGATCCGCACCGGGATGAATCGCTCGTTGATGAGCCTGGCCACATCCTCATCATCGTATGTAACGTGGTCCATCACATGGCACCAGTGGCACCATGTGGCGCCGCTGTCCAGGATGATGAGCTTGTCTTCAGACCTGGCCCTCTCGAAAGCCTCCTGCCCCCAAGCCAGCCAATGAATCCGGGCCTTGCGAGCCTCCGCAACAACGGCCATGCCGCACTTCCTTCCGCACTTGCAAATCGACCAGACGCCCCAACAGAGGAGCGATTACCGGCCCCACAGATAATGATATGCAGACCCACCGGCACCAAGACGAGGCCGCGGAAGAGTGCACCCCGCGAGCCGGCGGGCCGTAACAGGAATCGACACTATCCAGAATTGACATCATCCAAAATCGACATCATCCAGAATCGTCCAGAATCGACATCATTGCTTCACTTCTGCTGGCATTACTACCTGCTGATCTCGCATTTTGGTGTTGACCATTCTAAGATGGTGTCGATACTGGCCATGATGTTTTCATTGTCTACGTGCAAGACGGCAAGGCGTGGCATGAGTATGCGGCGGGCACACTATGATTCTGAACCGCAAGCAAGTAGACTATGCGTGCGGCCAAGAGCCACCTACGAAAATAGGGTACGTCCCTATTTTACCGTTCCTGGTTATTCTGGATATTTCTAACTTTAGACGCGTGTGCGAAAGAAATTGTCATGGCTGATGATGCGAGTAAGCGCGGGCGAGGTGCTGTTAGAGGCGTAGCCTTATACTTTGTCATAATGGGCAGCTACGTCTTCATCGGCTGGTGGGCATCAGGTCGTCCCATAGATGAGGCGGTCATTATCGGGAGTGTCACCTGTTGGCTCCTGGCTGCTGGGCTCTTTGCTAGATCCCGAGTTGCAAGACTTGGTGCAATCTGGCTATGCGCGATATACTTGGCGTACACTGTTGTCATTGTTGCTTATACCAAACAATTCTTCTTCATGGTTCCGGCTGGCATAATGGCAGCAATACCAATGATAGTGTTGCTTTGCCCGGCCGCCAAAGCTGCTATGAAGAGATGAGTTGTATAACAGGCCAGAATACCAGAATACCTTTGGTCAAACGGAAGGGTATATTATCTGCTGATAGTCTTATGTAAACCGGGACAGTCACCGTTTATTTGTGCAAAGTGGTTGCTGAGCCAGCCGTTGAGTGTTAGTCTGCGGCCATTATGCCGCGAGTGGCCAGAATCGTTATTCCGGGCTGTGCGCATCATATCACGCAGCGGGGCAACAACCGTCAGGATGTGTTCTTTGTGGCCGATGACCGCCGGGTGTACTTGGAGTTGTTATCCGCCCAGTCGGCGCGGTGGGGGCTGGACATTCATGCGTACGCGTTGATGACCAACCACATTCACCTGGTGGTCACGCCGCGGCAGAAGCACTCGCTGGCCCGCGCGCTGGGCCGGGCGCACTATCGCTACACGAAGTACGTCAACCGCCTGCACGGCCGGATTAAACCGGGACAGTCACCGTTTATTTGTGCAAAGTGGTTGCTGTGCTAATCGTTATGCCGGTATACTCTGGCGACTATGCCGCGAGTGGCCAGAATCGTTATTCCGGGCTGTGCGCATCATATCACGCAGCGGGGCAACAACCGTCAGGATGTGTTCTTTGTGGCCGATGACCGCCGGGTGTACTTGGAGTTGTTATCCGCCCAGTCGGCGCGGTGGGGGCTGGACATTCATGCGTACGCGTTGATGACCAACCACATTCACCTGGTGGTCACGCCGCGGCAGAAGCACTCGCTGGCCCGCGCGCTGGGCCGGGC
>CAYQJH010000029.1:0-11205 GCA_964417755.1 uncultured Planctomycetaceae bacterium | reverse complement strand
GGCCGGCAAAAGGGCTGGCGGAAAGGAAATAAACGGTGACTGTCCCGGTTTATTCTGGGCAGCGACAGCTTCGTCAGCAAGATCGAGACGGCTCTCGGCCGGCGCATCCGCCCTCTGCCCATCGGCCGGCAAAAGGGCTGGCGGAAAGGAAATAAACGGTGACTGTCCCGGTTTATTCTGGGCAGCGACAGCTTCGTCAGCAAGATCGAGACGGCTCTCGGCCGGCGCATCCGCCCTCTGCCCATCGGCCGGCAAAAGGGCTGGCGGAAAGGAAATAAACGGTGACTGTCCCTGTTTATGTGTTTATGTCCCTGTTTATTCTGTTTATTGGGATCGCCGACCTAGTGCGGCCTGCTGCGCCAACGCCATCGCCACGGCCGAGCGGCACGAACTGCCGACGTGCAGCACTTGCAGAAGAAAGGTGTAGAACGTTTGCAGCGGCGTCCAGAACCGATCCCGCCACAGATGCCCGCCCGCCATGCAAGCGGCCTGAAGCGATTCGGCGTCTTGCAACGCCCAGACTCCATTTATCCCCAACCTCAATTGCCCCTTGAGAACGTCCCGAAATCGTGCGATAGTGGCCATCCGTGGCCTCCTTTTGGTGTTGGGTGGTTCTTGACAAACTCACCAAACACGACGGAGGCCATCTTTGTCAAGTCATTGCATCAACGCGTGTTATCGCCTATCTTCATGCCATTCGTGACTGTCCCGGTTTATTCTGCTGGCATACAATCTGATACGCGGCCTGATGTGGCAGGCGGCGGCAACGCACAAACGCGCGCTGCACCGAATGAGCTTCGCCGGGACTGTGGACCGCTTGAACGCCTTGGGACCGTATCTGCAAATCCATCCGGCAGGCCCGCAGGCCGAATCACTATACCAATTGCTCCTGCGGTGGATCGCGAACGATGCCTTTCCCGCCCGCCCCAATCGCATCGAACCCCGTGCCGTCAAACGACGACCCAAGCAATACGACCTCCTGAACCGCTCTCGACATCAAATGCGAAAAGCACTTCTATCCAAATGACATATGGCCTATCTTCATGCCATTCGGGACTGTCACCGTTTATTTTGTGTAAAATGGTTGCTGTGCTAATCGTCGTGCCGGTGTACTGCGGCGAGCATGCTGCGATTGGACAAAATCGTTATTCCGTGCTGGGGGCCAACTTGGGACGTGCTCTCGGTTTGCCCTGGTTTGCTTCAGGACAAGCTTCAACTGGGATCATTTAGTCACCGACCGTGACGGCATGGCCCGGATGCTCGTCGAGGCCGAGAAGGCGGATGAATCGCTCAGCTCTGCATTGGCGACTTTTCAAAAAGCAGACCAGCGCACAATGCGCATTCCAAGTAGTCCTTGATGACCTATACCTCGGGGACGATTGGTTGGCCAAGCCGCTGCACACAGACGCGCGCGAGTACCGCCTGGTTCTCTGGCGGTGCCGGCAAGGACATCCCTCTTGCGATTGCTCAAGACCGGTTCTGAAAAGTCCTGCGCGATCAAGCTGCCTACGAGGGCCTCTGGCGGCGTCAGGCTACATCGACGATGCCCAAGCATTGCTGCTTCGCCTTCCTTGCCGTAGGCCAGCTCGGCGACGCCTGATCCCGGCATTGCTTTCCAGAACCGGTCTAGTCAAATCGCATGCGTCCCACGGTATGGTTGCGGTTCAAAAATGTTGACTTGCCGGGTGGATTTTTCGTTTGACAGGTTTTTTTCGCTTTGTATAGTAAACTGTCTATCTCGCGGCCAAGGTAGCGGTATGTCTACTTCTGATGCGCCTTGCCGATGCGTGGACGAGCGGATAGGCGCTACTGTAGCTCAGCTGGTAGAGCGCGTCCTTGGTAAGGACGAGGTCATGGGTCCGATTCCCATCAGTAGCTTCGCTACGGTGGTCCGGAGCGGATGGCTGTAGCGGCTGGCGCCGCCTTGTGGCGGTGGGGGAAAGCTAGACGAAATGCACAGGCAGAACCGCTGTCGGCTGCAGTCGCCGGGCGGAAGGCTGCCAAGGATGCAACGTAGTAGTAATAATGAACGGCAACCTGGAGTTGATCCAGGCTAGAGGATGATTTCACTGGCATAACGGCCACGTTGGAAACAACGTCGAAGAACAGCGGTTGCCGGGACACCAACCCGGTACAAGGAGATTATGAAACATGGCTAAGGAAGAATTTAAAAGAACAAAGCCGCACGTCAACGTCGGGACCATCGGGCACGTTGACCACGGCAAGACGACGCTGACCGCGGCCATCACCAAGGTTCTCGAGGCCCAGGGTCTGGCGAAGTTCAAGGCTTATGACGATATCGCCAAGGCCTCTGAGTCTCAGGGCCGGCGCGACCCGACCAAGATTCTGACCATTGCCACGGCTCACGTGGAATACCAGTCCGCCACGCGGCACTACGCACACGTGGACTGCCCCGGCCACGCGGACTATGTAAAGAACATGATCACCGGCGCAGCCCAGATGGACGGCGCGATCCTGGTGGTGTCGGCCGCCGACGGCCCGATGCCGCAGACTCGCGAGCACGTGCTGCTGGCCCGCCAGGTAAACGTGCCCCGGCTGGTTGTCTTCCTGAACAAGGTCGACCTGGTCGAGGACCCCGAGCTGCTGGAACTGGTCGAGATGGAAGTCCGCGAACTGCTCAGCAAGTATGAGTTCGACGGCGACAACGTCCCGGTCATCAAGGGCTCGGCCACCAAGGCCATCGCCAACCCGGCCGGCCCGGATGCCAAGTGCATCATGGACCTGGTTGCGGCGCTGGACAGCTACATTCCCGAACCGACCCGCGAAGTTGACAAGCCCTTCCTGATGCCCGTCGAAGACGTCTTCAGCATCAAGGGCCGCGGCACGGTCGGCACCGGCCGTATCGAGCGCGGCATCTGCAAAGTGGGCGACACGGTTGAGATCGTCGGCCTGGGCGAGACCCGCACGACGGTCGTCACCGGCGTGGAAATGTTCCAGAAGACCCTGGACCAGGGCCAGGCTGGCGACAACGTCGGCTGCCTGCTGCGTGGCATTGAAAAGACTGACCTTGAGCGTGGGCAGGTTCTGGCCAAGCCGGGCAGCATCAAGCCGCACCACAAGTTCCAGGGCGAGGTTTACGTCCTGACGAAAGAGGAAGGCGGGCGGCACAGCCCGTTCTTCAGCGGCTATCGTCCGCAGTTCTACTTCCGCACGACCGACGTGACCGGCACGGTCAAGCTGCTGGGCGGCGCCGAGATGTGCATGCCTGGCGACAACGTCGGCATGGAGATCGAACTGCTCAACACCAAGATCGCTATGGAAGAGCAACTTCGATTCGCGATTCGCGAGGGCGGCCGGACGGTCGGCTCGGGCGTCGTAACGAAGATCCTGGAGTAAGTCATGGCCAAGGCTAAGGCCCGAGAATATGTCTGGCTGCAATGCACGGAGTGCAACGAGTTGAACTATCGCACGCTGGTTAAGACTGCCGGCGGCGAGGCGCTCAAGAAGCTCGACCGCATGAAGTTTTGTTCGCGGGATCGCAAGCATACAGCCCACAAGATGAAGAAGAAATAGGCATCGCCATCAGGCGGCGCTGACAAAGGTAAAAGGTCGGATGACCGACGGCGAGCTTAATGAAAACTGTTCCACCAGGACTGCACGTGCAGCGCTGGCGGAACGGTTTTCATTAAGGCAAGCGGCAGTCCGACTGTACACGGCAGTAGCTCAACTGGTAGAGCGGCGGTCTCCAAAACCGCAGGTTGGGGGTTCAAGTCCTCCCTGCCGTGTTGGGAGTGCCGGTGAGGCAGGCTTTTCAGCTTGCCTCTAGAGCGGCTGTAGCGCAGCCTGGAAAGGCTGCTCTACCAGAAGCGCAGCCAGAGGCTGCTTCACCGAAAGACGAAAGCGGAAACAAGGAAGCGATCGTGCCATTATTTGAGATCTATAAGCGGAACCAAGGCAAGTACCTGCGGATCGGTACTTTTGCCGCGGGCATGTTGATCGTCATTATCGGCGCCGTTATCCTCCGCGCCAAGCTGCAGCCGTTTCATCCTTTCGTGCAGTTTGGCGTGCCAGTGGCCCTGATCCTCGCGCTGGCAGTGCTGATGTTCTGGCTGGTCAACCGGCCAAGTTCGGCAGATTTCCTCATCGCCACCGAAGGCGAAATGAAGAAAGTATCCTGGTCCAGCCGGAAGGAAGTCGTCGGCTCAACGAAGGTGGTCATCGTTACCGCGGTGATCCTCTCGCTGTTGCTGCTGGCGGTGGACCTCATGTTCATCTGGTTCTTCGATGCGATCCACCTGACCCGTTAGGGACGAGAATAGCCAAAATGGCAAAGCAATGGTATGTCTTGCGAGTAGCCTCCAACCGCGAAGAGCAGGTGCGCGAGGCCCTGGAGCGCAAGGTCAAGATAGAAGGTCTGACCGATAGGATCGGGCGGATCATTGTGCCGACGGAACGCCGCCCCAGCCCGCGCGGCAAGGCCGGCGAGAAGAAGTTCGTCGAGCGCAAGATGTATCCTGGCTACGTCATCATTGAGATGGAACTGGAAGAAGACGGCACCATCGGCGAGAAGGCGTGGTTCGTAATCAAGGAAACCACCGGCGTGGGCGATTTCATCGGCTCTGCCGGCAAGCCGACGGCGATGAGCCCGTCGGAAGTCGACAAGATGCTGATGCAGGTCGAAAAGGCCAGCGAAGGCGCACCGGTGAGCGTTGACTTTGCCAAGGGCGACCAGGTGAAGATCAAGGAAGGTGCGTTCGAGAACTTCGAAGGCGCGGTGGATGAAGTGCTGGCTGAAAAAGGCCTGATTCGCGTAATCGTGACGATCTTCGGCCGGGCGACTCCGGTCGAGTTGGAATACTGGCAGGTCGAGAAGGCGTAAGACGTTTTTATTTGAACGAAGGCGGCAGAGCAATGGCTAAGGAAATTGTTGCGAAGATCAAGTTGCAGGCGCCCGGCGGGTCAGCGACTCCGGCGCCGCCGATTGGCCCGGCTTTGGGCCAGCATAACGTGAACATCGGGCAGTTCGTTTCGCAGTTCAACGAGCGAACCAAGCAGTTCAAGGGCACGCCGATCCCGGTGGTTATCACCGTTTACGCCGACAAGACGTTTACGTTCATCACCAAGAGCCCGCCGGCGGCGGCGCTGCTGAAGGAAGCCGCCCAAGTGGCCAAGGGTTCCGGAACGCCTAATAAGGAAAAGGTCGGCAAGGTCACGCTGGAGCAGGTCAAGCAGATCGCCCAGAAGAAGCTGGCCGACCTGAACGCCTTCGATATCGATCATGCCGCCAGGATCATCGAGGGCACAGCCCGCAGCATGGGCATCGTGGTCGAGAAGTAGGATAAGACATTCGGGTTTTGAAATAGCCCGGCAGCGACCGGGGAAGCAGTCTACTGCCGTCCCGGCCGCGATTGTCATCGATGCGTAGCGTCCCGCCCTACCACTGGCGAGATAAGTGGGAGCCATCTGGCGAAGGAGCTGTTTCGTGGGCAAAAAAGTGCGCAGCAAGCGCTACCGCCAATGCCTGGAACACGTACCAAAGGGCAAGGTCAGCGTAGCCGAGGCCATCAAGGTCCTCAAGAGTTTCAAGGCCACCAAGTTCGATTCCACCATCAACCTCGTGATGCATCTTGGCATTGATCCCAAGCAGGCCGACCAGGCCCTGCGGGGCGCGGTGTCTTTGCCTCACGGCATCGGCAGTTCGAAGAAAGTTATCGCCTTCTGCGACGGCGACGACATCGCCAAGGCCAAGGCAGCCGGCGCGATCGAGGCCGGCACTGATGAACTGATCAAGAAGGTCAATGACGGTTGGCTGGATTTCGATGTTGCCATCGCCACGCCGGCCATGATGAGAACCGTCTCCCGCCTGGGCCGGGTGCTTGGCCCGCAGGGCAAGATGCCTTCACCCAAGGCTGGGACCGTGGTGACCGATGTGGCGACGGCCGTGCGTGAATATGCCGCCGGCAAGGTGGAGTTCCGCAACGACGATGGCGGCAACATCCACGTGGTGGTTGGCAAGGCCAGTTTCGACGAGGCCAATCTGGCCCAGAACATTGAAGCGTTCCTGGACCACATTCGCCGCATCAAGCCGGCCAGCGCCAAGGGAACCTACATCAAGAAGGCGGTGTTGTCGGCGACGATGACCCCGGCTGTCCAGTTGGAAGTTGCATAAGGACACGGTGCAGACATGAGCAAGCCAATCAAGGAACTTGTAAAGAAAGAACTCGTCAAGCGGCTGGACGGCGTCTCGTCGCTGGCGGTAGTCGGGTTTACCGGGATCGACGCGGTTACGACGGGCATCATCCGCAATAAGCTGCGCGAGAAGAACATTCGCCTCGCAGTGGTCAAGAACGCCATCGCACGCCAGGCATTCAAGAGCCTGGGCCTGGAAGGCGCCGAGACGATGCTCGATGGCCCCTGCGCACTGGCATATGGCGGCGACAGCGTCGTTACCGTCGTCCGCGAACTGCTGGAGATCGGCAAGAAGGAAGCGCCCAAGCTGACCGTCAAGGCCGCCTTGCTCGACGGCGACATCTTCGGCACTGACCGCATCGAGGCCCTCAGCAAGTACCCGACGCGGACGGAAGCGATCGGCCGGGTCGCCAGCGCGATACTGTCTCCGGGCAGCGTACTGGCCGGCTGCCTGATCGGGCCATCCAGCAAGCTGGCCGGAATTCTCAAGGCCATCGAGGAAAAGAAGAAGAGCGAGCCAGCGGCGGCAGAAGCGCCCTCCGAGGCGCCGGCCGCCCCAGTCGCCGAGGCGCCCTCAGCGCCGCCAGCCGCCGAAGGCGAAGCGCCCAAGGCGTAGTCGCGTGGCATGGCGGCCTACTACGCCACCATGCTGCCCTGAATGATCGAACATGACCGGCTGCGGATTGGTCCCCCTTGCGGGGGATTAAATGAAGTCAACGTGACTTCGCCTATCAGGCCGGATGGGACGTAACAATTGGAGTGACTGAAATGGCAGAGGAAGTTGCAGTATCGGATGAACTCAAGGCAATCGGGGACAAGTTGGCGCAGTTGACGCTCAAGCAGGCGGTTGACCTGGCCGGCTATCTCAAGAGCGCATACGGGATCGAAGCCGCCGCCGGCGGGGCCGTGATGATGGCTGCCCCAGCCGCAGCAGCCGCTGCGCCAGTGGAAGAGAAGACTCAGTTCGACGTGATTCTCAAGGCTGCAGGCGACAAGAAGATCAACGTGATCAAGGTTGTCCGCGCACTGACGAACCTGGGCCTGAAGGAAGCCAAGGACCTGGTCGAAGGCGCGCCCAAGCCCGTGAAGACCGGCGTCAGCAAGGAAGATGCCGAGACCGCCAAGAAGCAATTGGAAGAATCCGGCGCAACCGTCGAGATCAAGTAGTTCCTGGTGTTTGTGGTAGCACAGCCTTTTTTACAGGCTGTGCATACACCGGCTGGAAAGCCTGTGCTATAAGCTGCATTCGCTCCTTCCGCCCTAACGGGCGGGAGGCGCTTTATTTTGTTTGTGCGATTTGGCTGCCGGCGGCTTGCGCGTGCGAATCGTCGACCTGTTATGGCGGGTTGCAGGTTCGTGCGGCGGCCGGCGGATTAATCAGATAGAGGAAAAAGTCATGCTACGAATGGACAAGGTTAGGAATTTCTCCAAGGTTGGCGATGCTGCCCCCATTCCGGACCTGATCGAGCTGCAGATAGCCAGCTATGCGAGGTTTCTGCAAGCCGAGGCCGATCCCACGCGGCGAAAGAATGAAGGCTTGGAGGCCTTGCTGCGGGAGATCTTCCCCATCGTCAGCTACGACGAGCAGATGACGCTGGAATACCAGCACTACGAATTGGGCGAGCCGCGCTACACGCCGCAGGAATGCCGCGACCTGAAGCTGACCTACGGCCTGCCGTTCAAGATTCGCTGCCGGCTCTCCCGCAAAGACGCCAAGGACGTCTTGGAAGAGACGATCTATGTTGGCGAGATTCCCAGGATGGTCGGCGGCGGCGAGTTCATCATCAACGGCGCCGAGCGCGTCATCGTCAGCCAGCTTCACCGCAGCCCTGGCGTGGATTTCAGCGTCGAGATGCAGGAGTCGGATCGCCCGCTTCACGGGGCGCGCATCATCCCCGAACGCGGAAGCTGGATCGAGCTGAGCGTGACCAAGAAGGACGCGATCACTATCCGCATCGATCAGTCCAGCAAGATTCCGGCCACCATGTTCCTGCGAGCCATGAGCCAGAAGTACGGCACGGCTGCGGAAATTATTCGCGAGTTCTACGAGACCCGCAAGCTGAGCGTGGATCAGCTTCGCCCGCAGATGTACGTGGTGGATGCGTTCGTGGACAAGGAAAGCGGCGAGGAACTGGTTCCTGCCGGCGGGCAGATCGGCGAGGCCCTGACCAAGATTGTGTCCAGCTCTGTCAAGAACCTGGAAGTCATCGACAAGATCGTCGACCCGCTGCTGCTGAACACTCTGGCGGAGGATGCCTCCGACAGCCATGACAATGCGCTGCTGCGGATTTACATGCGTCTGCGTCCGGGCAACCCGCCGCAGATCGACAAGGCGCGCACGCTGTTCGACGAGAAGTTCTACGACGAGAACCGTTACCGCCTGGGCAAGGTGGGGCGCTTCCGCATCAATCGCAAGTTCCACCAGGACGTGCCTGAAAGTGTGATGACGCTGCGCGTGGAAGACTTCGTCAACACGCTCAAGTACATCATGCGCCTGCGTGACGGGCAGGGCGGCGTGGACGACATCGACCACCTGGGCAACCGCCGCCTGCGGACAATCGACGAGCTGGCGACCGACGAATTGCGCAAGGGCTTCCTCAAGCTCCGCCGCACCGTCCAGGAGCGCATGAGCCTGAAAGATCCGGGAGAACTGACCAAGATCGCCGACCTGGTCAACTCCAAGAGCATAAGCTCGAGCATCGACTTCTTCTTTGGCCGCGGCGAGTTGAGCCAGGTCGTCGACCAGCAGAACCCGCTCAGCCAGCTCACGCACGAGCGGCGGCTGTCGGCCTTGGGCCCGGGCGGCTTGAACCGCAAGCGAGCCGGCTTCGAAGTCCGCGACGTGCATATCAGCCACTACGGCCGAATCTGCCCGATCGAGACTCCAGAAGGCAACAACATCGGCCTGATCAGTTCGCTGTCGATCTACGCCGGCGTGGATGAATACGGCTTCCTGACGACGCCGTACCGCAAGGTCAACAAGTGCGAAGTGGTGGACGAGGTTGTCAATCTCCGCGCGGACGAAGAGATGGAATTGGTGCTGGCCCCGCCGGACGCCCTGGAGAAGAAGGGCGAGAAGGCCCGCCTGCCCAAGCAGCACGTGCTTGCCCGGGCCAAGGGCGAGCTGCGGATGGTCGCCGGCGACAGCGTCGATTACCTCGACATCTCGCCGCGTCAGACCGTCGGCATCTCAGCCTCGCTGATTCCGTTCCTTGAGCATGACGACGCCAACCGAGCGTTGATGGGTTCCAACATGCAGCGCCAGGCTGTGCCGCTGCTGCGCAGCGAGCCGGCCATCGTCTCTACCGGCATGGAGCGATCAGTGGTCGAGAATTCCGGCATGGTGATCAAGGCCCGCAAGGCCGGCACCGTGACGTTTGTCGATTCGCAGCGCATCATCATCGACAACAGCGAGGAGTACGAGCTGCGGAAGTTCTCGAAGATGAACGAGCGGACGTGTCTCAACCAGAAGCCGATCGTTCGCGAAGGACAGCGCGTCAAGAAGGGACAGATCATCGCGGACGGCTCGGCCTCTTCGCAGGGCGAGCTGGCGCTTGGGCGCAACGTGCTCGTGGCGTTCATGCCCTTCGATGGCTACAACTTTGAGGACGCCATCCTGATTTCCGAGCGCCTGGTGAAGAACGACGCCTTCACGTCGGTTCACCTGGAAGAATACGAGGTCGAGATCCGCGAGACGAAGCTCGGCCGCGAGGAATTCACCCGCGACATCCCCAACGTCAGCGAGCGGGCACTTCGCAACCTCGACGACAAGGGCGTTGTCCGCATCGGCACCCGCGTGGGCCCCGGCGACATCCTGGTCGGCAAGGTCTCTCCGAAGAGCAAGAGCGAACTGTCGCCTGAAGAGAAGCTGCTGCATGCGATCTTCGGCCGGGCCGGCGAGGACGTCAAGAACGACAGCCTGGAACTGCCGGCCGGCGAAGAAGGCGTGGTTGTCGACACTCGTCGCTTCAGCCGACGCATGCACATGAATGAAGACCAGAAGAAGGAACTATCCAAGGCCATGAAGGACTACACCGAGGAGATGAACAATCGCCTGGTGAAGGTCTTCAAGCTGATGGCTGAGGAGATCAACAGCGTCCTTGGCAATCCGATGATCGACCCCTCGACGCGTCAGAAGGTTGGTCAGAGCGATAATAACCAGGTCATCCTGGAGCAGATCGACGGCTTCAATCCCAAGTGGATCAAGGCCGGCAAGGAAACCGTCCGTCAGCAGGGCGAAGCGATTCACGCACGGTACTGGCCTCGGATCGAGGAGATCCGCAAGGAGATGAAGCGCAAGCTGGAGCACATGAAGCGTGGCGACGAGCTGCCCTCCGGCGTACTGGAGATGGTCAAGGTTCGCGTGGCCACCAAGCGCAAGCTGGGCGTGGGCGACAAGATGGCAGGCCGGCACGGCAACAAGGGCGTCATCGCCCGCATCATGCCTGAGGCCGACATGCCCTTCCTGGATGACGGGACTCCGGTAGACATCGTGCTTAACCCGCTGGGCGTGCCCAGCCGTATGAACGTCGGCCAGATTCTCGAGACGCATCTGGGCTGGGCGGCGGCTGTGCTGGGCTTCCAGGCGGTCACGCCGGTCTTCGACGGTGCAAGCGAGGAAGAGATACGCCAGTGCGTGCAAGAAGCCAATGCGCACGTTCGCCAGCGCCGCGATAATCTGGAAGTGGTCCAGAAGGCCGGCCTGACCCGCGAGATTCTTGCCGAGATGCCGGCTGAGGGTCAGGGCTGGGGCAAGATCACTGTCTACGACGGGCGAACGGGTGAACCGTTCGAGCAGCGGGTGACGGTGGGCATGATCTACATGAACAAGCTGCACCACCTGGTGGACGAGAAGATCCACGCCCGCGCCACCGGCCCGTACTCGCTGATCACGCAGCAGCCCCTGGGCGGCAAGGCCCGCACGGGCGGCCAGCGGTTCGGCGAGATGGAAGTCTGGGGCCTGGAGGCCTACGGCGCCAGCTATACGTTGCAGGAACTGCTGACGGTAAAGAGCGACGACGTGGAAGGCCGGACCAAGATTTACGAGTCGATGGT
>CAYQJH010000028.1:0-27660 GCA_964417755.1 uncultured Planctomycetaceae bacterium | reverse complement strand
CTGTGCAGTGGCGTCGACGACAACGGCCACCACCTGCCGCAACTTGCCGGCGTGATCGCACACGCCCGAACAGATGACCTCGTAGTAGGAATTGTTGTCCGGCATGAGGCTGAACCGCTTGCCGCGGATGGCCTCGCCGCCGGAGCTGAAATGCGCGTGCGCTTCGCGGCAGAGCCGGCGGAGCATCTCCAGCAGCGCCGGCGGGTAACTCCGCAGGCGGCGATTGGCCCAGACCAATTCGCCCTCAGGCCCGATAATGCACACGCCGTCGGCGATAGTGTCCAGGATGACGGACGCCTGCTGCGTGACTATGCCGCGCTCCAGCGGGAGGAAGTCGGCTGTCTCCGCCAGCACGGCATCGAATGGCGCCACGCGCATGGCATCCAGCGCGGCGTCGAGGCTCTGGGCGATCTGAACATCGAAGTGCCCGCGGAAGAAGTCGAGCGTGCCGTCGGATTCCAGCGCTGGGCCCTGCAGAACGAGCAACTTGCGGAGGTCGGTTTTTTCAGACATAAATAGACCACATGGAGACAAGCGAAATTGTAGATGCATTATATCGGACAGCCCAAATCCGGTCAACGCTTGCCGCTTTCCGGTTTCGTGGTGCAGGCGTCTCGCCTGCACGTCCTTGTTAATGTCAAATTGTGCAGGCGGCGGCGCCTGCGCCACAAAACAACCCGAACGAAGCGATTGACGCGCTACAGCAGATTCTTGCCTCGTTTGACAAGTTGGATGGCCAGGCCGAAGGGGTCGCGGACCTCCGTAATCACGTCGCCGCTGTCATTGCGAATGGTCTCGCCCAGCGGCGATGCGCCGGCGGCGATGAGTTTCTCGCGCATGGCCAGCGGATCATCGCACAGGAAGGCGACGTGCAACGTTGGCAAGGCCATGGCGGCGTAATCCGGCACGGCGGCGGATGAATTATGGTATATCTCTATCACAGTCGACCCGGCCGAGTCGGCCAGGAAATGCCCGTAGGCAGGCGGGCCGCCCGCGCGGACTACGCGAAAGCCCAGGTTCTCGCACCACCATTTAGCCATCGCCACGCTCTGGGCGACGTTGAAGGCAACATGTTCAACTTTCATCGAAAATCTCCAATTCCAACTACCATCGGCCAGAGCCTGTCCGAAACGTTAAGCGGCAGGATGATCCGGGCAATAACAAATAGCGAGGCCTGAATGCCAAATCAACATCGAAACCGCTATAACGAAGACAGAGCAACTCATTTCGGTCACTTGGACATTCGGCTTTGATTTGCCACTGACCCTTCGTCACTCATTGGGCAAGGTTTACAGTTGACACAACTCGCCCTCCCCGATAGCCTAGAGTGTATCAGTTCCGCTTGCCTATTCTTTCGGCTCGCACTGAACAAATGAATACCGCAATGGGAGGCCAACCCGGCAAGGGGCCGGAATTGGCTGGCTTGTACCTGTTGCCTAACCTTGGGCCTTTAGCTAAAGGCCCCTCTATGGGAGCACCCCATGATCAAGCAGCGTCTCTTTACGCCCGGCCCCACCGACGTACCGCCCGAAGTGCTGGTCGAGATGGCCAAACCCATCTTTCACCACCGCACGCAGCGGTTCAAGGACCTCTTCGCCTCGGTCAACGAGGGACTAAAGAAGGTCCTTATGACCAAGAACGACATCCTTACGCTGGCCGGCTCGGGCACATCCGGCATGGAGGCGGCCATCTCGTGCGCCTGCCCGCGGGACAAGAAGGTCCTGGTCGCCAACGGCGGAAAGTTCGCCGAGCGATGGGTAAAGGTCAGCAAGCTTTATGGCCTGCAGGTCGACGAAGTGAAGGTTGAATGGGGCACGGGCATTTCGCCGGAGTTGGTGAAGGAGAAACTCGCCACCGGCCAGTACGGCGCGGTGATCGTCGTACATAGCGAAACCTCCACGGCCACCACCTGCGACCTGGAGAACATCGCCAAGGCTGTCAAGGCCAGCGATGCCATCCTGATCGCCGACTGCATCACGTCTGCTGGTACGCTGCCTTTGCGGACGGACGACTGGGGCGTGGACATCGTAGGCGTGGGCAGCCAGAAGGCCCTCATGCTTCCGCCGGGCCTGGCGTTCGTCTCGGTCAGCCCGAAGGCTTGGGAGAAGATCGACAAGATCACACCGCCGACGCTGTACCTGAACCTCAAGGCTTATAAGAAGTCGCTGGCTGACAACGACGTGCCCTACACGCCGGCAGTCACGCTCATCCGGGCCACTAAGGTCGCGGTGGATATGATCAACGCCATCGGCATCGAGAAGGTCTGGGCGCGGTCGGCTGTGCTGGCAAAGGCCACCCGCGAGGCAGCCAAGGCGATGGGCATGGAAGTTTTCTCCAAGGCGCCGGCTGACAGCGTCACGGGCATCATGTACCCAGCAGGCATCGAGGACAAGAAGTTCCGCAAGACACTGCGCGAGAAGTACGGCTGCTCGGTCGCCGGCGGACAGGATTGGCTCGAAGGCAAGATGTTCCGAATCTCGCACATGGGCTACGTCGATCCGGTAGACACCATCGGTCTGATTGCCGCCATCGAGTACACGCTGGCTGACAGCGGCGTGAAGGTGGAGATCGGCAAGGGCGTGGCGGCCGCGGCGAAGATCATTAAGGAATGGGCGTAACGGAATTGTTGGCTCTAGACTTGGACTGACGGATATGCCAACACTACTGCGATGGAAGGGCTATCGCTTCTTCTTTGTAAGCTTGGACATGGGCGAACCGCCACACGTCCATGTGGATCGAGACAACGGCTACGCCAAGTATTGGCTCGACCCGATAGGCCTCGCGCGAAGTAGGAATCTTCGGGCACACGAACTAGCGGAGATTCGGCGGAAGATAGAAGAGCGTGCACAATGGTTTTTGGAGCAATGGCATGACTACTTTGAGTCCTAGGATTGAGCCTCTTGCCGGTGGCGTGATCGTGGACGAGGACCACTTGCGAGTCCTGCTTGTAGATGGCCGAGAGATAGCCGTCCCGCTTGAGTGGTTCCCTGGCTTGCGAAAGGCAACCGCCCGGCAAAGGAAGAACTGGCGGCTGATCGGCGGTGGAGTCGGGATTCACTGGAACGATACGGACGATGATATTCTCGTTGAGGACTTGCTCGTCTGCCGGGCTGCACCGCCCGCCGAGAGACGCTTCGCGAGAGGCAAACACATCGAGCCAAGAAAGAGAAAGCAAAAATGAAAGTACTCATAGCAGACAAACTCAGCCAGGTCGGGCTGGACTGGCTTAAGAAGCAGTCCGACGTGGAAATCGACGTTAAACCGGGCTTGAAGGCTGACGAACTGGCCAAGATCGTTGGCGAGTACGACGGCATGATTATCCGTTCGGGCGTGAAGATCACGGCCGAGGTGATGGCCAACCCGGGCAAGCTAAAGTGCATTGCCCGCGCGGGCGTCGGCGTGGACAACGTGGACGTTCCGGTGGCTACCAGCAAGGGCATCATCGTGATGAACACGCCCGGCGGCAACACGCTGAGCACGGCGGAGCTGGCCTTCACGCTGATGCTGGCGCTGTCGCGGAAGATCGCGCCGGCCAATGCCAGCCTGATTGCCGGCAAGTGGGACCGCAAGAACTTCGAGGGCACGCAACTGGCCGGCAAGACCATCGGCATCATCGGCATGGGCCGCATCGGCAAGGCTGTTGCAAAGCGTGCCGAGGCCTTCGAGATGCGGGTGTTGGGCTTCGACCCGTTCTTCGCGGGCGAGCCGGACGGCTCGGTGGAGATCGTCAAGGACCTGCAGGACCTCTGCAAGCGAGCGGACTACATCACCGTCCACACGCCCAAGACGGCTGAGACGATGAGCATGATCGGCCCGGCCCAGTTCGCGGTTATGAAACCGTCCGTCCGGCTGATCAACGCTGCCCGCGGCGGGATCATCAATGAAGATGAACTGCTCAAGGCCTTGAACGAAAACCGCGTCGCTGGCGCGGCAATTGACGTGTTCATGGCGGAGCCCCCCACCAGCGAAGTGGAGAAGGCGCTTATCGCTCATCCCAAGGTGCTGGCTGTGCCCCACCTGGGCGCCTCCACGGAAGAGGCGCAGGAGCAGGTCGCCCTGGAGGCAGCCGAGCAGTTGGTGATGGCCCTTCGAGGCGGCGAGGTCCGCAATGCGGTCAATGCTCCAGGCTTCGACAAGGCCCTGCCGCCACAACTTCGGCCATACACGGAACTGGCGACTCGGCTGGGGACTATCCTCAGCGCAATTACGCCAGGCGCCATCAGCCGGGTGGAGGTCGCGTACCGCGGCGCGATCTCGGAGATGAACGTTGCCCCGGTGACGACCTTCCTTCTTGTGGGCCTGCTGCAAGCCCACCTGGACGAGCCGGTCAACGTCATCAATGCCCCGGTCCTGGCGCAGCAGCGCGGCATGACGGTGGAGCAGACGACCTCGGCCAAGAGCAAGGAGTTCGCCAACCTGATGCAGGTGACCATCCACACCACCGAGATGAAACGCTCGGGCGTGGGCACGATCTTCGGCAACAAGTACCCGCGAATCATCGCTATCGACGGTTATCGCATGGAAATGAAGCCCGAGGGCCATGTGGCAGTCATCTTCAATGATGACCGCCCCGGCGTGCTGGGCAAGTACGGCACGGTGCTGGGCGATAACAAGATCAACATCGCCGACCTGACGTTCTCGCGCAAGAAATCGGGCATGGCCGTGGTGGGTCTGAACCTGGACGAAAGGCCTACGGAACCGGTCATGGATCAGATTCGTAAACTGGAGTTCGTCAAGGCTGCCTACTACATGCACCTGAGCGAACTGCCATTTGAATCGCTGGAAGAATAGACAACCGAAACAGCCTGCCGCAGAGGCGCAGGGACCGCAGAGAAAAGAAGAATGAGATGAAGATATACCAGGGGCGATGGAGTGTTGTGACACCGTCGCCCCTGGTCGATGTATTTCGGTTCCAGACTCTCCAATAGGAGCCGCATGTTTGACCAATTAACATCGGACTGGGATGCTCGTTTTCGGATGGGCGATACGCCTTGGGAAGATGATGCCCCGTCGGATGCAATAATGAGCCTCCTGACGCGCCACGCGAGACGACAAATTTGAAATTTGAAATTTGAAATCCGCGCGGTATTCCGCGCGGATTCACACCTCATACCTCATCGCGGCGGCTGGTTCGACCTTCGTGGCCATGTACACGGGCACGATGCTGGCCAGCAGCGACAGGGCCATCGCGATGCCCATGCACCAGAGGATATTGACAGCCGCCGCCGAGGCGATGGCTGAAGTGAGGTACTTCGAGCCCACCGTCGCGATGAAGTTCAGCAAGGCTGCTCCGTAGCCAAGCAATCCCCCGAGCGTGCCGCCAAGCATGCCCAGCAGGATCGACTCGAAGAGGAAGATCTGAATGACGTGGATGTTGCGGCTGCCCAGGCACTTGAGCGTGCCGATTTCCTTGATGCGCTCGGTAACGCTCATGACCACCGCATTGAAGATGCCCACGGTGCAGATCAGCAGCGCCACGCCCACCCACAGGTAGCGGAAGACCGGTACGGACGTCATGCCGGTTGCCAGGCCGGCTACATCTTTGTCGAGCATGGCGAACATCTGGTTGGTGCTCAGCAGGACGGTTGTGAACGCGATGGCCACGCTCACGCCGGCCAGCACAAGGGCCATGCGCCCCAGGCGCAGGCGAATGCCCTGCATGGCGAAGGCGAAGGCGTGCGAGATTGGGAACTGGCTGTGCTCTTTCACATGTTCTCTCCGCTGGCGCCATGCATGTCATGCATCGTGCCGACGTTGACCTTGATCTGGTCCTTGGTTTCAATGCGGGCGACCCTGCCGTCTCGCACCCAGACTATGCGGTCGCTGGCGTTGATGATCTTCAGGTCATGCGTGTTGCACATGATCGTCACGCCGTTCTTGCGGTTCATCTCGACCAGCAGGTTGATGATCTCGATGCCGGTCTTGAGGTCCAGGTTGCCAGTGGGCTCGTCAGCCAGCACGATGGCCGGGTTGTTCGCAAAGGCGCGGGCAATGGCTACGCGCTGCTGCTGGCCGCCCGAAAGCTCCGGCGGCTTGTGGTGTGCGCGGTGGTCCAAGCCGACCATCGTCAGCAGTTCCATGCCGCGCTGCTCGCGCGTGCCACGGTCTATGCCGGCGAAGATCATCGGCAGCATGACGTTTTGAAGGGCCGTCATGATCGGGATCAAGTTGAAGGTCTGGAATATGTACCCGATCTTGCGGCATCGCAGCCAGGACAATTCGTCAGGGCCAAGGCGGCTGATGTCGGTCTTGTCGATGAAGACCTGGCCGTCGCTGGGCTTGGTCAGGCCGCCGACGACGTTGAAGAGCGTCGTCTTGCCCGAGCCGCTTGGCCCCATGATGCTGACGTACTCGCCGCGCTTGATCTCGAGATCGATGCCGTCCAGGGCTTTGACCGTCTCTCCGCCCATGTGGTAGTGCTTCTTTGCACCGCGGACGATGACGGCCAACGATTCACTGTTTAATGCAGTATCGCTCGACATTACACACCTCAGTATCAATATGGCAGCGAAATCAGCGAACTCACCATGGCTGCGACGGCTGCCAGCAGTCCCACGACCACGCCTTCGCCGACGGCCAGGCCGGCGACGATGATGTTGCGGTTGCGGGCGAACCAATCCGGCCCGCTCTTGTGTTTGACCCACTTGGCAATAAGCCCGCCGGCCAGCAGCGACATGGTAAAGGGAATAGGCGTCACCATGCCCACAGCCACGCCGATAAGCGAGAGATCCAATCTCCTGGATATCTTTCCGAGAATGAACAACGCCACAAACACAGCGACCGTAATCGCCATCCACTGGACGTTGAACAACTGGCCGATGATGGATTGTGTCGCCGGGCTTAGCTGGGCGACGCCGGAATAGCTCAGCGAGGCCGATATCCAGATGCAGAACTGGTTCGCCCAGACCGGCAGGGTGGCCGTCGTGTAAGGATATTGCGATGAAGGAATCGGCGCGATCGACCAGAATATGCTCATGAACACCAGGCTAAAGAGCATGCCCACCGGATAAGCGATAAGCTTGGCGATGATCAGCGATCTTGGCGTACAGCCGGTAAGCTCAGCCGTCTTGAAATCCTGCGCCCAGGCGGAGGCGCCCAGCGCGATCGGCCAGGGCGCGAACCAGATGTCGATGCCCTTTGGTGCGGTGGCAATAATCAGGCCTTCCCGCACATAGGGTGGCTCGACGCGATAGCCCGTGGTGCCGATTGCCCGGATATCGATGAGGCTGAAGACCAGCGACCAGACCAACGCGAACGGGGCCACGAAATACCACGGAAAGTCGCGCCCGCTGACGAACTTGACCAGAATGGTAAACAGGATCGTCGCGCCGATGACGCTGGTGAGGAACGTCAGCAGCAGCGCTCGAAGCGGCAGCGTGCGCTGAGCCGCCGCGCCTTTGCTTGATGCGCCCAAGGCTGCGAAGGTCCGCATCAACTCGCGAGGCCGGGAGATGATCGGCAGGATGCCGGCACAGAACATGGCCGCTATGACAACGGGCATCCAGACGAAGATCTGGTTGGCGAGCATTTCCATCACGCCCATGCCGCGCACGAACCGCTGGAAGTAATACGCGCCCTGCGGCGCAACTCCGTTGCTGATGAGTTCCGGATGCGCAATGCCGCAGAGGATCGGGTGAGCAGATGGGTCCAGGCCCAGCAGCTCGCCGATGCCGCCGGCGGCCCACGTGTTGCCGATGAACTGAATGCCCACCGCGCCGATAACCATGCTGATGATGATGCGGAACGGGACGATGAACCCGCCGGAGAAGGCCAGGATGTCGGTGGCTATGCCAAGTGAGGCGCCCTTGAGGATGGTGTGAATCTTGCGATTGAAGTCGGCCCAGGGAATGGGATAATCCGAGACGCTCTTTCCGACAGCCAGCGGCAGGTAGATCACAAGGCCCCATATCGTGCCCAGCAGGCCGGTGATGGTGAAGACCTTCTTTGCCTCGGGGCTGCCCTTTGTCAGGGCCTTGCAGGCCTCAGCCGGCGGCTGGGCGTATGGGAAGGGCAACTTCTCGACGCGGACAAAGAGGTAATAACCAAGCACGCCCATGCTAAGGTCGGCCAGCATGTGGAAGAACCAGGCAGCCATGCCCACGCCGATCGGGGCCAGCCAAGCCGGGTGAAAGAAACTTCGCAGACCGACAACATCGCTGGGCGGCGCCCACCAGGTTGGGGCGGCCTCGCCAAATGTCTTGCGGGTCTGCGTGGCTGGGTCGATGAAGCTGAACATCTCCGAGTTGGCAACTTCGCTTACGCGAAAATAACTTGGGAAGATGGCGTAGCTGTAGAACAGCATCTGCCCCGCCGCCACCGCCGAGACGCTATATACAATGAATGCCTCAGCCGTCGTCAGGTGCCGCCGCGACAGCCTGGCCGCCTCCACCCAGAGGATCAGGGCGATAAACGAAATCGGGCCAACCAGCGACTGCCCAGCCACCAGCAGCAGGTAGATATTGGCCGGCATGAGGACGATGGCCCCGTACAGGATGACAGGCCAGGTGCGCTTGGTCAGGCCGCTTTCGAGGACGGGCTCGATTTCGCCGGCTGGCGCCTTGTCGTCGAATTGTCCGCTATTGATCGCTGTCATAATGTTCCGGTCGAGGCCGGTGCAATCACGCTTACTTGTAAGGGGCGTGGTTGCTCCGCTTCGCTTCGCAAACCACGGCACCCAGTTCGCAAATCACGGCACCCTATTCATAAGGCACCCTATCCATAGTTTCATCAGCGACAGTGCGCTAGCTCTTGTATATCTCTGGCGCGCGCGAGAGGCAGTCGGCTTCCTGCTGGGCGGTGGCTGCCCGCCATCGCAGCAGGTGCTTGCACAGCAGGTTGATGAACACCTTGCTGCCGCGCAGCCAGAGGTAATTCGGCCCGCTCAGCCGCCGCAATTCCATCGACATCTCCCACCATGCGCCGTCGGCTGTGGGGCTGATCCGCAGCAGCATGTCCTGCGAGACATTTCGCTCGAACGGCGCCAGCCAGATCGGCACCGACAGTTCAACCACTTTTCCGTCGATGCGCCCCCGGGGCGGCTGCTGGCAGACGAACTGCCCGCTGCGCTCGCCTTGGTGAATCGCGATAAAGTCGTAAGCGTACACCATCATCGCGACGGCCTCGTTCCAGTTCGTGGCTATAAATGGCAGACCAAGCGGCCAGATGTCCTGCCCTTCCGGCGGAGTCGCCTGCCAGTTGCGACCCTCAGCCGGATTGATGATCTTGCTGGCCAGGCGAATCGGGTAAATGCTGCTGCCCAGAGTGGCCAGCACCGCGATGCCGATGGAATACAGCACGAACACGCCGAGGTAGTTGGGGTAGAAATCCACATGCTGCCCCGTGGCCTTTAGGTGCCCAAGCAGCAGTTTGAGTGCGATGATGCCCACGAAGTAGCCCAGCACGGCTGCGATGCCGGCCAGAACCAGCGCCTCGATGAAGAACATGCCCGCCACGTGCCGCGGAGAAAGGCCTACCGAACTGAAGATGTGGATCTCCTTCATCCGCTCGTAGACCGTTCCCGTCATGATCGCCAGGATCATCAGCACAGCTACCGCAAGCACGATGAACATCATGCTGCTGCCCTTGATGGCGGTGGCCGTCCTCATGCTGATGTGCTCGACAATGCTTTGGTTCGTCGCGGGATCGACTCTGTGGGTAAAGACATCGACGTTGAGAACTTCCTTGGCGATGGTCTCCGCCGTCTTCGCCATGCCCGCTGGATTCGTTGAAAGATCGTTGGGGATCACGATCAGGGAATAGACGCATGTCGGGAAGATTCTCGTCTTTTGGACCCAGCGTCGAGGAATGATGACCATCTCGCTGCTTGGAGCATGAAGCGGATTATCCATCTCGCCGCGGCTGAAGACGGACTGTCTCAACGTCGTAATCGGCAGGCCGTCCAGATCGGTCAGGCGGTCGAGCAGTCCGGGCACGGCCATCGCCGTTCCGTCAGCCTGCACCTGCTTCATCTGCGACTGCCAGATGCCTTTGACCTTCAATTCCAGGCCCATCAGCCTGACGCTGTCGCCGATCTTGACGCCCAAGTCTGTGGCCATGTTGTCAGGCAGCAGGATGACGTCCTCATCGCCATCCTGGAGGAACTGGCCTTCCATAAGGTCGGCCAGGCGAAGCTTCCTGCCGCCTTCGGGCTCGCCCTGCAGCAGCGTGTATTCGATGAGGTTATCGCGATGATCCATCACCTGCAAGTAAGGCAGCCGCGTGCGCTTGTTGTTGGCCTCCAGGTACAGCGTGCCGCTGTCGCTCTTGTGGTCGTAACCGTAGTTGATACCCTCTCGCGGCACGACCAGGCAGGTGGGGCTGAGCGTGGCCTCGTATATGTCAGCCATCTCCTTTATCAGCGAGAAGCGCCTATCGATGGCATTATAGATCTCGATGCCCTGGAAGCTTGCCCGCGAGATGCCGCCGGGCTCCAATATCTTGAAGTCGAACGCCGAGGATGTCGTCAACAGCACCAGGGCCACGACCAGCGTGGTGATCGTCGTCAGCGTCAGGGCCGTCCGCAGGCGTCGCCGCCGCATGTTCGAGACGGCCAGGCTCAGCGACGCCATCACCATGCCGGCGGATTCCGCCTCGCTGCGCTGAGTGATGACGGCCTTTGAGCCTATCGCCCGCAGCATGGCCACGCCGCGGACCAGCAGCAGCACCAGGGCCGGCAGGGTCATCACGACGATGACGAACGCCGTCGTCGTGACGACGACGTTGCTGGCCAGCTTGAAGCCGGGATGGAACATGTACAGAATGGCCACGAAGATCGCAAAGATGATGGTGGCCGTTATAGCCGTGCCGGCGATGGTTCGCCGCGGCAGGACCAGGCGCTCCAGCAGGAAGCTGAACGGGATGAGCATGACAAAGTAGAGCACGGTGGTGGAGACCACATCCACCAGCAGGCCCATTGTCGCACGGTAAGCCTGCGATTCGATGATCCAGCTTTGCAGATCGTAGGCCCGCGCCAGTTCAGCCTTGCCGGCGCTGCGGGCCTCCTGGGCCTTCTTGACCAGTTCGCCGGCCCGTGCGTGATAGCGATGAGCCAGCGGGCTGGAGACGTCGTAGCGAGCGAAATTGCCGATCCGCTCGCCATCCAGTTGCGTCAGTTGCTCCACGCAGCGCGCGGGCGTCGGGGCGTCGGCGCTGCTGAGGCGCACAGTCTGCCCGCCCTGCAAGCGGAAGCCGGCGCCGGAGGGCTGGCTGGCCGCTGCGGCCGGGCTGTTCAGGACAGCAAAATTCCTGAACCAGCTTCCCAGCAGGATCTCGACGGCGAAGTTCTTTAACCATCCGCCCAGGAGGATCTCTGACGGAGCAGCCGCCCCAGCAGGCAGGAACAACATGGCCGTCGGTCCGTACTGTGTGCAGCCCCACCGCTCCATGTCGGTGTGCGACTTGGTATCCCTGACGCTCATGACCTGCAAAAAAGGCGACACGCCCATCTCGCCATAGCCGCCGTGGCTGGGCGCGAAGTAGAACAGCCAGGCTCCGAATGTCGCAACGCGCGGGTCATATCGCTGGGGATCGACCAGGTCCATCAGTTCCACGCTGCCGCACTCGAAGAGGCTTACGGGCACGTACAGCTTCCAATCGTCAAGCGGCACGTCGGTGCATTGGAAGGCCTTGTTCGCGTCGCCGTGGACGCCATAGTCGGTTGCGTAGCGGATGCGCCCGGCCGAATCGATGCTGTAGGCCACGACGTTGTACTGCGTCTCGGGCATGGCGCTGTAGACGGTATCAAGCCTGAAGGCAGGCTCCTCCAGCAACTGGTAGTCCTGGAAGGTGAAGGATTGCAGTTCGCGGTGCTGCCCATGCGTGGGCACCTGCGGCCAGCGAACGAAATTCCTGACTCGGCCATACCCTGCGTTCAGGAATTCGTCGCTCGGGTAGGCATGCAGCAGGGTCTGCATCTTGGCTGGGCCATCGCTTTGCGGCAGGCGCTCGGCGAACCAGCCTATAGACTTGTCCCATTGCAGAATCTTGCCGGTCAGCTCGGCATAGCCGCCCCAGCCTCGCGCTATGTGTTTGTTGGTTTCGGGCTTGGGAAGCAATCCGACGGGGTATTCCTGGAGCAGGCCCAATACGCCAAGCGTCATCTGCAACTGCGGGCGAAGCTTCTGGTCGATTTGGCTGTCAGGAACATCTCTTAGCCTGTCCAGCGGCGTGTTGTGCTCGAGGCGCGTCAGCCTGCTGGTCTGGAAGGCCCAGGTAGTCATCGGAAGCGTCTGCCAGGGCTCCTCGGCTGTAGGATAGCGTGGAGCGTAAACGAACGGGCTGCGATTGTTCCGGTCGGCCATGGCCGTATCGCTGTTGTCGGCCATGATGGGCCGATGCCCCGCAAATATCTCCACTCGGTCCGCCACGTCGGCTGGCTGATTAGCAGGCAGGCTAAAGCCGCGCATGATCTGGTCGCGCCAGCCTCCCTGCCCGAAGAGGTTCGTGCGAATCCAGCCGACGGCACGGCCGCTTGTAACGCTCGGGCCATCCCAAACCGACTCGGGAAGAAGATTGATGCTCCGGCCATCAGGCGACAGATCAATGCTCATGGCCAGGCGGATATAGTCTCCTACCTCATCGTAATGCGGGCCGCCCGCCTTGACGTACTGCCGCATCAACTGCTGCGACTGCCAATGGCCGGAAACCATGACAATACGAATGTCGCATTCGGGCTGGTTTGCCTGGAGGTAGCGCACCACCTCCAGCAGTTCAGCCAGCCCCCATAGCTCGCTCTGGCCAAACGACAAATCCGGCGCAATGCTGCGAGCGTCGAAATGCCCCGCCAGCACGAAGCAGTAACTGCGGTTCTTGCCTGGTATCGTCAGGTCAAGCCCCCTGGCCGACACATTTGCAAAACGGATGCGATTCTTCAGACAGATGCGAGCATGGGCGGGCTTGGCCTGCAGAGCTTGCCTCAGCCGGCTGCCCTCATCCGCATTGACGTAGAGCCGGGGGAAGTGCAGCGGCAACGTGGCGAGGTACTTGTCGTCGGCTTGGAAGACCGTCGTCTGCTCATCCTCGACAAAGATCGCGCCGTAGGCCCCCAGCGAAGCCGCTCTCAGCCAGGCATCGCGGCTGCGGAACTCAAACAGGACGACGGCATTGGTGAGGTCCTTGCCGTCGAAATTGCCCCAAGTCCCATCGCGTAGATCTATCAGCGGCCGGTACTGCTCGCAATTCGGGCAGGCCACCTCTGCACCAGCCTGTCCTCCGCTCTGTGGCCTGAGCGGGCAGTCCGCGGCTGGGTGCGTCTGGCAGGCCTGCACGCAGTTCGGCTGCAACGAGTAGGCGGGCATCGCGATTTGCCCGGTTCCGTCGTCCAGGACGATCTGGCTGTGCTCGTCATCAACCGACTGCAACTGCCGGCTGTCGGTTCGGTCAATGGCCACCGTGACGGGCATGGAGAATTCGTTGATGGTCGAGCCTGGCGCCGCCTCAGCCAGCACCTTCTTGATGTAATCGTACGTCTTGTCGCAGCCGTCCTGCCCGGTCTGTCGCGGGCCAAAGTTGGCAATCGTCTTGACGTGCTGGCGGATGCGAGGAAGCATCTCATCGACGCTGGTGGCGATGGCCTGGTAATTGACTTTCGATTCCTGCTTTGAAACGCGGCCGCTACGGCGAGGAGAACAACTCGCGCTCAATAGAAGGCAGAAGACCGCCAATACGGCCAGCCCAATAGCCAACACAGTGGAAGGCGAGCAATTGCGAATTGCGAATTGTGGATTGCGAATTCTCTTTGATTGTGCCTGTTGGCGATTTTCAAGGCAGATAGACAATTCTCTTTGAGAAAAAACATCCGAAGCAGTTCCATTGACCTTATCAGGAGGCAATTCGCAATTCGAAATTCGCGATTCGCAATGTCGCCGGGTCATGTCAAGACTCCCCAGCCTAGTGAAATCTGGCGCATGATATACATCATCAGCCCGAAGATGATCCCGCAGAGGAACAGGATAACAGCCGGCTGGACCTTCTCTCTGAACGAGCGGACGCCCATCCATCGGAAGATCAGGCTCTTGGCTATCCAGGCCAGCAGGAAGGCGAACCAGACCACTTCGGGGCTGAACGGAACGGGAGCGCCCGGACCGCCAAAAACCTCCGCGCCGATCACCACGCCGATGGGGCTGATGGGGAATCGCGGAAACTCGCGCCGCAGGTAGAACAGTATGCCAATGAAAATGAAACCGTAGGCGGCATTGAACAGGTTGCTGTAGCGGCCGTAAAAGGTGGGATCGCCCGTTATGAAAGTCCTCGAAGCGGAGCGAATGCCATAGGCTGCCCCCCGCTCGCTCCACTGCGTGAAGCTGTCCCACTCCACCAGCCCGCCCGTGTACGAATTCTCGAAGCCGTATGCATACATCAGGAAAACGTACAGCAGCGGCGTAATCACGGCCACAGCGAGCATCGTCAGCAGAACATACTTGGCCACTACGCGGGCATGAACCTTGAATTCATGGGCGATTCGGAATGCCTCCAGCAGCATGTTGTGCGGCCCGTATGTCTTGAGTTGGCCAGCATAGGCATACTGCAGCCAGTTGGCTGCCCAGGAATTGCCAGTTACCGCGGCGCCGGTGCTGGCCAGGCTGTAATGGTCGGCGAGCCATTCCCGCTCGATGCCGGCCATCTGGTGCCCGCCGAGGTTGCTGTCGTAGATGGCAGGCATGCCCTCGACTCTCTGGCGAACCTGGCTGAAGGCATATATCAGCACCAGCGCGGTTACTATCAGCATCTGCGTCATGCCGGCGGCGTACGAACCCATCAGAACGAACGCAACAAGGCCCAGCATCGCTATGCCCAGCACGACGGGGCGCCCAAGCTCGTCCTGGCTTTCGGGATTGGCGGGCTTTGCGCCCCAAAGGCAACGAATATAACCCCAGATTGCCCGGCGGTTGTACCAGAGGCTCCAGACCAGGATGCCTATGCCGCCGCCGAATCTCAGGCTCATCTTCACTGCCTGTCGCGCTCGGTCGGCACCCAGCGGCACGCCCAGGGAGCCCACCAGCACCGGCAGCAGCAGCGACGTCAGAATATACGTCAGGGCCACCGTCATCAGGACGTCGACGGGAAACAGCAGGAAGATCGCCAGCACCAGCGGGCACCAGAACAGCCTAAACGGCACTCCCGGAAGAATGTTCAGGTTTGTCAGGTCATAGCCGCTTAGAGGGCCTTCCTGCCCTACCCAGGGCAAGGCCGTCCAGCTCGATACTGGCTCGCCGCTGGGCCCCAGGTTCATAAGCACAGGCAGGCATAGCACGGCGCCAAGAGCAAACGCAACCCAACCTTTACGCCCTGGCCCCGGGCCATCGCGATAGTTGATGATCTGGATTGCCGGGTAGCTCCAGACAAACGGCAGGCGCTCGTGCTCTATCCAACGCTTTCGGAACATCAGCAACAGGCCCATCAGCATGGCCTCGAAGGCCAGGCACATGCCCGTCCAATAGAGCATCGGCCGCCACCACAGTTGCCAAGGCACCTGACCGCCGTTGCCCTTGCAGAAGCCTTCCACGGCCGCCAGCACCTGCGGATCGGTCGGACGCGATAGATCGGCCTGGGCTTGCTTGCCGCCCGGAAGAGTCGGCCCCCACCACGGCAATTCGCGCGCCCAGGCGTACATCTCCTTTTCGCTGCGGCGCTGCATCTCGAAGAGGTTGGCGGCGCTGCTCTCGATGCAAGCCTTGATGCCCACGCACCATGGAATAGCGATGACCACGCAGGCATAGATGACCACAAGCTCGCCGCGCCGCAACGGCCGGTAATGCAAATAAACAGCCATCCCCGCCAGCAATAGCATGACCGGAATGCTTATGTACAGGCCCGTCATCAGCCGCCGCACGTCCTCCGGCGATGAAGTCGCCAGCAGCGAGACCCAGACCCCTACGCCGCTGACGAGAATCGTCACAAGAAATAGCCGCGGGAATTGCAGCAGGAAGATCGTCAGGATGGCGGCGAAACCCAGGATCATGAGAAGGTACTGGGCGTGAACGTTTCGGCTGACGGCCATGAAGCAGCAAGCCACGGTCCACAGCAGAACCATCAGCAGAGAAATGATGACAGCGCGCCAGGTTGCTGCTGTATTGTCGGAATTCACCGCTCGAATAACCTATCCACGGGGCGACATTAAGCCGTGCAGGAGAGACCGCCCCGGTGCGTCTGTCCTGCCATTTGCTTGAGCTTACCTGAAAGGCGCGGGGTTCATTATATGAATCTGTCGCAAAATGGAAAGTTTCGCTTGTTCCTCCAAGATGAGAGACTTTTTCTCTAGGCGGCAATGTCGCGCATCGCGGCGCACTATGGTGCAGATCCGTGCATTGGTAAATAAGATTCTGACCCGGATTCTTCGCGATGTCGGTCAAATCAGCAGACGCGAATTCGAGACATGCGGCAAAACAGCTTGGAGTTCATGCGGAAGATTCGTTGCCATCTAACGCCAGCGTGGTTGTTCCGCTACGCTCCACAAACCACGGCACCCAGCCTTCGACAGGCTGCCCCGAGTTCTGTCGAGGGCAAGGCGACTGTCCACGACGGAAGGCGCCGGCCTTTTGTGCTTGCCCTTGGCCGTTTCAGGCTTGGCCCGCGAATTCCTTCGCCCAGGTGGGGCAGACAACAATTGCCGCCGTTCTTGAGCCCCCGGCATCACGCATTGCGGTTGGTGGAAATCCTTGACGTCGTGCCCGGCAAGAGCATAGACTCAGGCCTTGCCGGCTTCGTGTCGCATGGCAGGTGCAGGTCTCGTTCATTGAATTGAGTCAAGGTAGCACGAATGTCATCGATGACTGGTTCCGAAATACCGACTGCGTCGCTTTCGCCCTCCACCACCTCCCAGCCCAGGCAAACCGGCATGACCTCCTGGCAGCGCAAGTATCATCGCGCCGGCCTGTTGTTTGTCCTGCCAGCCGTCACCATCTACCTGGTGATGATCGCATATCCAATCATCCGCTCGTTCTACCTGTCCTTCTTCGATTACTCGATCCTGGAACCGGACTCATCCAAGTTCGTGGGCCTGGCGAATTATGCCAAGGTCTTTTTGCAGGAACAGAATCGTGATCCGTTCCGCAACACGCTGTACTTCACCGTACTGTTCGTGCCCTTCTACGTCTTCGGTGCGATGTTCGTGGCGATGATGCTCAACGCCGTCCGCCGCGGCAAGGTCTTCCTGCGGACGATGATCTTCGCGCCGGTTGTCGTGAGCCTGGCCGTCAGCTCGGTGATGTTCACATTGTTCTATGATACATCCTTCGGAATGGCCCAGAAGATGCTCCAAGGCTGGGCCGCCGCCATCAATCATCCAGTTCATTTCGCGTTGACCTTTGTCGTCGCAACCATCGCCCTTGCAGCCATTGCGCCTAATATCTGTTTTTGGGCTTGGCTTGGCAGGAACGCGAGAATGCCCGATGGCGCACGCAGCAAGATCATTTTCATAGCAATCGTTGTCAGTTTTCTTGCCTGCATCATCGGCTGGACGTTCTGCTCGAGCGAGCTGCTTGGCTGCACGCAGGCCTTCTGGGCAAAGGTGAATCTGCAGCCCACCGTCTTGGACGTGGCGGCCGCCCCTAAGGATGGCTTGCTCGGCGACAAGAATTGGACAATGCCATCCATCGCCGCCCTGTGCCTCTGGAATGGCATCGGCTTCAACATCATCCTCTTCCTGGTCGGCCTGCAGCGAATACCTGACGAACTCTATGAAGCCGGCATGGTCGATGGCGCCGGAGCATGGAGCCGCCTGGTCCACATCACGCTGCCCCAGCTTCGCCCAACCATCTATCTTGTGCTGCTGCTTAGCATGATCGGCTCGTTCAAGCTCTTCGGCCAGCCCTACATCATGACCGGAGGCGGGCCGGAGGAATCCACCCTCAGCTATGTCATGCGGCTGTACAACCTGGCCTTCAAGTACGGGAAATTCGAACTGGGCTATGCGTCGTCGCTGGCGTATGCCCTGGCGATGTTCATCCTGGTCTTCTCGCTGCTGATGCGGCGGCTGAACAAGCCCGTGGAGTAATCATGGCTGTCGAACGTAAAAGCTATTCAGCCGTCCTGTGGGCAATCCTGCTGGTGGCGGCATTTACCAGCATCATGCCCTTCGGGTGGATCATCGCCGGCTCATTCAAGCCGCACCTGGAGATTCAGAAAGGCCGCGTCTGGCCATGGCAGGGATACCAACCCTCCGCCGGCGAGGCTGCCAGTTCCGGCCAGCAATCCGCCACTACCCAGGCGGCCCAGCCCGAGCAGAAGTATGTAACCGGCGACAACTACAAGACGATATTCAACGAACTCTCAGGCCTGCCCACATACTACTTCAACACTATTTACCTGGCAATCTGCGGGACGTTCATGGCCTTGCTTATCGGCTCGCTGGCGGCGTATGGCTTTGCCCGCTTCAGGTTCATCGGCAACAAGGCGCTCTTCTCGATGCTCCTGCTGACCATCATGATTCCCGCCGAGGTCATGCTGATCGGGCAGTTCGAGCTGATGTTCCAGCTTCGACTGTACGACAAGATCGTCGGCTTGCTGGCAGCCTACACGGCTGAGAACCTCCTGCTGATCATCTTTATCATGCGGAACGTGTTCGTATCGATCCCGCAGGACCTGGTAGACGCGGCAATGATCGACGGCGCGGGCACGTGGCGCATCTTCTGGGATATGATGGTGCCCATCGGGCGCAACGGCATGGCCGCCGCCGCCATCCTGACCTTCCTGGCCATCTGGAACGAGTTTCTCTTTGCCCTGACGTTCACGTCGATGGAGAAGGTTCGCACGCTGCCGGTGGGCATCGTGCTTCTGAAGAGCCAATGGGGCATGATGAACAGCGGCACGCTCTTTTCCACCGTGCTGCTGTCGTTCCTGCCCATCGTGATCGTGTTCCTGCTGCTCCAGAAATACTTCGTTAGAGGCCTTTCCGCCGGGGCCCTGAAGGCATAACTCATGACTCGCTGGCTATGCGTCTTGTTTGCCGTGCTGATTCTCACCGTCGGCATCGTGGAATACACGATGGGCCTGACTCCACTGGAACAAATCATGACCGTGCTGGGCCATACCGAGGGCGTCTCGGTGGCCACTTCCAGCAGTGACGGCATAAAGACGATCCGCCTGGGCATCGCCTCCTGGCAGAAGAAGGAATTCCCCTGGGACGCCACCATCGCGGCATACGAGAAGGATCACCCTGACGTTCGCGTCCGGCTGAGCATTATTCCTGACGGCTCGATCAACTCACAGTTGCTGTTCTGGGCCAAGAGCAATCACACCGACTACGATGTCGTCGTTGCCTGGGCCGACGAGGAGATTCACCCCTTCATTGATTACAACTGGAACACGCCCGACCCTCAGCGCCGCAGCCTGCTGATAAATATTCGCGATCATCTGACGCCTGAACAGTTGGACAGCTTCCACCCAAGCCTGTTCGTCGGTTGCAGCCGCAAAGACCCGCAGACCGGCCAGATGAACATCTACGAGATGCCCTGGCTGGGCGAGGTGCTGGCCCTGAACTACAGCAAGGAGTACTTCGCCCAGCGCGGCCTGGCCAAGCCGCCGGAAACCTGGGACGAAGTGGAAGAAGCATGCGCCAAGCTCAAGGGCCTTACCGACCAGTACGGCAATCCCGTTGCGCCGCTGTCCATGAACTTCGCCAATGGCGGGTTCTTCGTGCAGAATTGCTACATACCCATGCTCGCCGCGTTCAAGGGCGACAAGGGCCCAGCCGATGACAAGGGGCGCCTGGACATTTCCAGCCCGCAGGCAATCGAGACGTTCAACCGCCTCAAGAAGTGGTATCGCGAGGGCTACATCAGCGTCAACTGCATGATCGGCGCGAGCGTCGAGCAGGACCTGCGCGTCAAGAGATCGGTGATGTACCCGCACTGGCAGAGCCGCGGCCTGTTTGCCGTGAAGGATCACGGCTCGCAAGCCATCGGCATCGCGCCTTCTCCCGGCGCCAAGACGTCCGGGGCGCTGGCCGCCACTTATGGCTGTGTCATTCCCAAGTGCTCGCCGAACATCCCCGAGGCGGTGGAATTCTGCTACCAGGCCTTCTGCACGGACAAATACGGCTTCCAGACCGCGGTTGCAAAAGGCTGGCGAGATGACATCTCAGGCAAGATCATCGGCGGCGGGAAGATGCCGGTGCTCAAGGCCCTCTACAGCCGAACCGACTTGCCCAGGGAAATCACAGACCTTGGCTCAGCCCTGGATCGCACGTACTTCTACCCTGACCCCGCCAACTGGACGCAGTGCGCAGACATCATGCTGACGGAATTCCAGAAGTTCATCAAGAAGGATGACGCCACCGCTGAGCAGGCCCTCAAGACAATAGCCAGACGCTTCGCCCAGGAAGTCTATCACGAATAGGCTAAGCGGAAATGGGGTGCCGTGGTTCGCGGAGCGAAGCGGAGCAACCACGTTCTTGCAGGCGGGTGCCGTGGTTCGCGGAGCGAAGCGGAGCAACCACGTTTTCATTGGAAATCGATATGCGGGCGAAACGCCCGCGCCGCTCTTACACTGCACCTGCCATCACGGCAGGTAGCCGCGGGCGATTGTCGCCTGGCAGACCGTCTTGACGGCCAAGTACATGGCTGCGTCGCGCATCGAAAGCTTCCGCGATTGCGATAGTGCGTAAACCTGCCTGAACCGCTCAGCCATCCGCTCGCCAAGCCGCTGCATCACTTCCCGCTCGGTCATCTGTTCCTGCTGCGTCTCCTGGGTGTATTCAAGGTAGGACACAAAGACCCCGCCGGCATTGCACAGGATGTCCGGGATCACGAACACGCCCCGGCCCGACAGTATCTCATCCGCATCGGGCGTGGTTGGGCTGTTGGCGCCCTCGGCGATTATGCGAGCCTGAATCCTCTGGGCGTTGGCGCGCGTGATCTGGCTGGCGGCGGCCGCCGGCACCAGCAATTCGCAGGGCATCTCCAGAAGCGCCTGGCCATCGACGGCCTGCCCCAGCGAGCAGCCTTTGACGCTGCCGAACTCAGCCACGTGCCTGACCAGGGCAGGTGCGTCCAGGCCTTCTATGTTATACACCGCGCCGTGCAGGTCGCTGACGCCGACGACCATGGCCCCCAGCTCGCTCAGCGACATCGCCGCAATTGAACCCACATTGCCAAGGCCCTGCACTATCACACGCGCCCCCGCCAGCGGTATGCCCTGAACTTTGCACGCCTCAGCCAGGCACATCGCCACGCCTCGGCCGGTCGCCTCGCGCCGCCCGGGCACGCCGCCCAGGATCACGGGCTTGCCGGTGACGTAACAGCCCAGCGTCGTCGCCTGGCCCATCGAGTAGCTGATTGCGTCCTTGATATAGCCCATGTCGGCTTCGTTGGTTCCCATGTCGGGGGCAGGCACATAAACCTGCGGCGCGATGTGCCTGTAGGCATTGCGGGCAAAACTGCGAATGAGCTTCTGCTTGTCCTGCCTGGAAAGTGCCTCACTATCGGCGACGATGCCGCTCTTGCCTCCGCCGAACGGCACGCCGATCAGCGCGCACTTCCACGTCATCTCCATCGCCAGGCCTGTAACATCATCCAGACTTACCGATGGCGTCATTCGGATGCCGCCCTTGGCCGGCCCCAGTGCATCGTTGTGCCGCACGATGAAGGCCTTGAACACGTGCACATGGCCGTCGTCCAATTGCGGGCTTAGTTGCAGTTCGATTCGCTCGCGAGGCCGGCTGAGTTTTTCTATCAGGTCGACATCCATCTCCTCGGCCAGCAGGCCCGCGGCGCGGTCGAAGTTTGCGCGGGCGCTACAGAGAATCGAGCTGCCTGTTTGCGGCGAAGATTCATTACCCATAGCATAGCTCCGGATGTCGTCCTGTTGATGAAAGGCTAGAGCGCGGCTTAATGCATACATCGGCATTCCCACAAGAAACTGTGTACAAGAGCCCTCGCCTGTGCTATAAGCTCCGGTCAATTCGGCTGCAAGAGATTATAGTCTTCGGAAATTGCGGTCGCTGCCGTTTCATGCAAAGTCGCTGCCCGCAAAGGATGGAAGTCCATGAGTCTTCGTTTCGCGTTCGCCGGTTTTCGCCACGTTCACATCTTCGATCTGCTGGCCGGCGTGAAGGAAAGCGCCGATTGCCAACTGGTGGCGGCCTGTGAGGAAGACCCAGCCGCCCGGCAGGCGCTTCAGGCTGACAAGAAGGTCGAAATCACGCATGATGATTTCGAGGCCATGCTTTCACAGGTTGATTGCGACGTGGTGGCCATCGGCGACTATTACGGCAAGCGTGGCCGGCTCGCCATCCGCGCGCTGCAGGCCGGCAAGCATGTCATATCCGATAAGCCCATCTGCACGAGCCTGGCTGAGCTGGACGAAATAGAGCGCCTTGCCACGCAGAAGCGCCTGGCTGTGGGCTGCCAGCTCGACTTCCGCGCCACCGCGCCATGCTGGACGGCGCTGAAGCTCCTGCGTGCAGGCGAAATCGGCGAGGTGCATACCGTCTGCTTCAGCGGACAGCACCCGCTGCTATGGGGCAGCAGGCCCGGCTGGTATTTCCAGCCAGGCTGCCACGGCGGCACGATCAATGACATATTCATCCACGCAGCCGATGCAGTGGAGTTTCTAACGGGGCATAAGTTTGTCGAGGTCGTGGCCGCCCGCGCATGGAATGCCCGCCTGGGACAGGTCCCCCACTTTCAGGACGCCGCGCAGCTCATGCTCCGCATGGACAACAACGCCGGCGTCATCGGCGACGTGTCCTACCTGGCCGCCGAGAAGTGCGGCTACAGCATGAGCAACTATTGGCGATACACGCTTCACGGCAGCAATGGCCTGATGGAGTTCGATTACAACAGCAAGACGTTGACGCTCGTTGCCAAGGATGATGCCCAGCCGCGCCAGATGCCCCTCGAAGCCGGCCCCAAGCGGCAGTACCTGGTGGATTTTCTTGATGAAGTGCACTGTCGCTCCGGCAACAGCAGCTTGACCACTGCTTCAGTCCTGCGGGCCTCGCGAACGGCCCTGCTTGCCCAGCAGGCGGCGGATGAAGCAAAGGTTCACGTGAAGATATAGCGTTTAACTGCACAAAAACACTGGTTCTCGTTGAAATACTCTTAATGAGCTCTTTCGGCGATGGCCCTGATGCTCGCTTTCATCAAGAGGATTCACAATGAAGCAAATCATTTTCGTTCCAGCGATCCTGTCCTTGGGTTTCTACCTGGCCGCCCCGGCCATCGCGCAGACAGCCACGATGGCCACCGCTCCCGCCACTACCGCCCCGGCCGCAGCCGCCCCCGCGACCCAGCCGGTCGATCCCGTCGAGCAATGGATCCAAAAGACCAAGAAGCCGGTCAGTTGGTTTCAGTGGGGCGCAGACCTGCGGCTGCGAGATGAGTTTCTCGAAAACAACAAGACGCTGGACAAGCACGATCCGAATCATGAAGTCAATTATGGCCGTTTTCGGACGCGGGCTTGGGCAACCATATCGCCAACCAAGGATATCGACGTCAACACGCGCGTGGCCTGGGAATTCCGCACCTACAGCGCGCCGAAAGGGCCGCTACGAGAAGTAGACCTCGGCGACGCCATCGTCGACAATCTCAACGTCCAGTGGCGCAATTTCCTGAACCTGCCCCTGACGATGACGATTGGCCGGCAGGACATCACCAACCTTGGCAACGGCTGGCTGATCTTCGAGGGCACGCCGCTGGACGGTTCGCGAACGATCTTCTTCGATGCTGTCCGGGGAACCTGGGAGATCAAGGACGCCAAGACCACCGTTGATGCTATCTACCTCAATGACGGTGCTCGCGAGAACCGCCTGATCGAGCCCTTCAACTACCACAACCACGACCCCAGGTACCTGGCTGAGCAGAACGAGCAGGGCGCGATTTTGTGGGTAGCCAACAAGTCCATAAAGAACACGGAGATCGACGGGTTCTTCATCTATAAGAACGACCAGCGCCCGGACAAGGATGAGTTCCCACCCACGGGTGAGACTGGTGAAATCTATACCTTCGGCGCCCGGGCCGCCGGCGATATCGACGAGCATTGGAAATATCGCGGCGAGATCGCGCCGCAGTTCGGGCACAAGAACGGCCAGAGTTTGTGCGCTCTAGGCGCCAACACGCGCCTGAGCTACTTCGTCAATGACAAGCTCAACAACAACTTCCGCATGGTCTACGAGTTCCTCTCCGGCGATGACCCCTCGACCAAGAGCACCAATGAAGGCTTCGACCCACTATGGGGCCGCTACCCGCAATGGAGCGAGATCTACGCGAACACCATTGCAATGGACACTCGCCGGGGGGCTTACTGGACGAACCTGCATCGTTTTGGCCCCGGCTGGTCATTCAACCCGACCAAGAAAATGGAAGTTTTGACGGACTATTACCTGCTCTTTGCGGATGAGAACATCCCCGATCGAGCGGAGTTTTCCGAGAACGGCCTGTTCCGCGGGCAGTTGCTGAGTTTCCTGGTGAAGTACACCTTCAATCAGCACGTCAAGACGCACTTCATTGCGGAAGTCTTTGGCCCGGGCAATTTCTACAGCAAGGCCAACAACGATACAGCCGTCTTCCTGCGGTACGAGATATACCTGACCTGGTAAGCGACCGGAAGACCGGATACCGGAAGACCGAAATGTGGCACAGCCGCCCTCAGCGGGTGGCATGGCGGAGTTCGGTGAGCTTTGTCGAACTGTGTCGTCTGCCGCCCTGCTTTGGCTATGTCCTTGCCATCAGGGCCCGGAATTCCTTGGCAGCCTGGGCTCTCATGCCGCCGCCGCGCCCGCTGGAATGCTTGCGCTCCAGACGAGAGAGCAGATTCTCCATCTGCTTGGCATCCACGGGCAGATCAACCGGCCGGCCCTCGTGCCCGGAAAGATAGGCTGCGTTTGAAATCTCCAGTTGATTCAGGCCCTCGGCCCCGCTGGCGATCATCGGCGTGCCCTTGAGAATGTGCCGGGCAAAGGCCTCGTTCACCAGCACGTGCCGATCAGGCGTCTCAGCCTGCAGCGGAACATCCTGCCACGTGCTGGCCGGTGCGGTAAAGCCATCCTTGCACGAGACAATGTGTTTCCTGAGCGCCTGGGCTATTTTGCCGAATCGCAGTTTCCCGTTCTCGCCGATCAGGACGCCCTTGTCGCCGTAGACGGCAAACTGATCCGAACCCGGCGAGTCGGCGGAGGAGGCGTAAATGTAGCCGCTCTTGCCCGAGCCGTACTCGCAGATGACGTTGGCGTGATTCTCCACTTCGATCTTGTGCCATCGCGTGCCAACGGTGGCGATGACCCGCCGGGGCATGCCGCCGATCCACTGGAAGAGGTCCAGGCTGTGCGGGGCCTGGTTCAGCAGCACGCCGCCGCCTTCGCCGTCCCAGGTGCCGCGCCAGTCGGCGCTGTTGTAATAGCTCTGCGTGCGATACCAGAACGAGCAGGTCATCGACAGGCGATATACCTCGCCGACCATGCCGGCCTCGACCATCTGCTTCATCTTCTTGTAAAGATTCAGGCAGCGATACAGGAGCATCGCCCCCATGGCCACCTTGTGCTTCTTGCATTCAGCCACCATCGCGCGGGCTGCGCCAATTGTCACAGCCAGCGGCTTTTCGCACATGACATGCAGGCCCGCCCGGGCTGCGCGAATCGTCAGCACGGGGTGAAAGTAATGCGGCATGGCCACGATCACGGCATCTATCGCGCCGGAGTCGTACATCGCCTGTGCATCCGTAAAATGCGGCACGCCGTTTTGCCGGCCCAGGTTGGCAGCCTTGTCGGCAACTACGTCGCAGACCGCTCCCAGGCATGAATACTTGTTGTCCTTTCGGGCCAGGCCTGCAACGTGCAGCACGCCGATATTGCCCAGACCGATAACGCCAAAACGAATCCGCTTCATATCTCGATGCCCTCAATTGCTGCTAGTTCACCAAACGCTTGAGCACTTCCACGCTGCGAGGCACAGCGGTGGCCTCATCCTCGTCGCCCTCGTACTCCAAGGCAACATACCCGTTGTAGCCCGCCTTCTTCAGCACAGCCATGCAGGCAGGCAGATCCACGTCGCCTTCGCCCAGGACGCAGGGCACTTCCTGCCAACCCCAGGGGCTTGCCGCGTCGGCAACCTTCTTATTGTCCTTGAAGTGAACATACGCGGCGTACGGCGCGACGATGGCTGCGCTGACATGCCCGTCCTGCCCGCCGGCGTGATAGTTGCCCACGTCCACCGTCGCCCGCAGCGCCGGAGAGTCAATCGCCTTAATGACCTCGACCTGTTCCTCCGCCAGGCATGGCAGGCCGCCATGATTCTCCAGGGCCAGCACAATGCCGCGCTTGGCTGCTTCCCTTGTGACCTCTGCCACGCCGTCGAGCATGCGCTGCCAGGCTGCGCTTCGCTCAGCCGGGTTTGCGCGCTCCTCCTGCGAGAGCTTTCCGCCGAATATCCGGCAGATGGGCGCCTTTGTCTTGACGGCAATGTCCAGCCACCTCGTCAGGCTGGCAACCTCGGCGGCGAAGTCCACAGCCTTAGGCTGGTTGAAGTTGGTGGTCATCGAGAGGCTTGAGAGGATCACGCGATTGTCGCTGACGGCCCGGTTGATCTGCTCGGCTGCAGTGTCAATCGAGTCCATCATCCGCGTCAGGAAGTCAACGCCGTCGACGCCCAAGGCCTTGACTTCTTTGGCCAGGCGGTCGGGCGTCCACTTCTCGGCCACGTATCGGCGGTTAAAACTGTAATGACAGATGGCGCTTTTCATGATCGTCCTTTCAAATTGCGGCCTGGATAATAACATTTATGTGTTTGGCGACATACTAGAATCTACCAAGTGGCACGGGCGTACGTCGAACGTGGCGCGGACGTCTCGTCCGCGAGTATCGCGGACGTCCCGTCCGCGCGTAGTCTTCCCGTATGAAAGCCGGAGCGATTTGCGGAGCGAAGCGAAGCAGCCACGACCTGCGAACAAGCGTGGTTGCTTCATCCCACCGGGATTTCGCAAACTACGGCACCTGCTCTGTCAGTTGAATGTTTTGCCTTGGTGCACTGGGCGCGTTATAGTCGCTGTCGCTGCGGGCATAATCACATTTATCATAAGGTAGATCATCCATGGTGCATCTTGTCCGAGTCTTCTTTCTTCTTGTGGTGCTGGGCATCACGGTTTCTTACGCCTTCATTCCGGAAGTCTACAGCACCGGCCAGAATTACATCACCTTGTACATCCTGATTCCCGTGCTGCTGGCCCTGGCGATCGTGGTGGTCGATACGTTCTGGCACCACAAGAGGTTGCAGATGCTCAGCGGCGTGTTCTTTGGCGTGCTGGCCGGCCTGGCTATCGCGTACATGCTCTCTCTGATCGTGGACCTGGTGGTCAGCATCATGCCGGCCCCCCCGCCGGCAGCCGACCCAGGCACGCTCCAGAACTGGGTCAACCAGAACGACATCCAGAGCAGAAGCCAGATTCAACAAACCGCGGCGCTCTCACCCACGGAACAGAATCTCGCGCAGGCATTCCTGGCCGTCCTGGGTAGCTCCAAAGGCTCTGATCAGCCAGCCACCGCGCCGGCAGCGGCTGCGGTTGGGCCATCCTCTTCGCAGCCAGCGGCCACAGATGCAACCTCGCCGGCACATGTCGGGCCGCCTCGCGAGCGTGCAGTAACGCAGAGCCAGTACGAAGCCTACGAGAGCGCCTTGGAGGCCTTCAATCGCTATTCGATCCACATCAAGACGATCCAGATGATCAAGCTGC
>CAYQJH010000027.1:0-28357 GCA_964417755.1 uncultured Planctomycetaceae bacterium | reverse complement strand
TTTGCCGGATCTGCGCGTGGCCTTGGGCAGTGACATCCAGCCCCATCCAGAGCCGCCGCCGATCCGCGCCGGCATCAAGAAGCGCCCGCGCGATTGCCTCCTGCTCAACGATCAGGTGAAGGCCGCCGGATAGTTCTGCAAGGTCTGCCGTCATCTCTGCGTGGCGCGGGCGTCTCGCCTGCTGATCCTGACATTGCCAAGGGTGTGCAGGCGGGACGCCCGCACCACAAGACGGCAACGACCCTTCGGCGGCTCGCCGCTGAATCCGCGTGATTACCCGGCAGAGATTTTCGTAGCCCTTATCCTCAGCCACTAGCGCCACCACTGCCTGACCGCCTTGCATCAACTCCGCGCCGATGATCGGCGCAAGCCCTCTTTCACATGCCTGCTTCCAGAAGAACGTCGCCCCGCATACGTTATTTACATCCGTCAGGGCCAGGTAGCGGTGCCCCAACTCAGAAGCCTTTGCAACCACTCGATCCAGTGCGGCAGGCCCGCGCAGCAGCGAATAGCCGCTGCGGACCCGAAGCGGCCAGGGGCCACAGGCAGGTTGTGATGAGGCCAGAATCATTTTGTCAGCGATGGTGTTCTCAAGACAAAGCCGTAGTCGTTCTGCTCCAGCTCGCCCAGCAAGTTGATGGATTCTCCACTGACGACGGCTGAATGGCCGTACCGGTCACGAATGGCGTCAAGCGCGCGGCACAGGTTGCGGTCGCGGGCCTTTTGCGGCGGGTCGAAAAGCTGGGCCACGCTGGTGCATGGGGAAAAATGCGAAAGCGTTATGCCCACGTGCCGCAGCGAGACCCGACGCTTGTAGATCCGCTGGAGCATGTCTTTGCAGGCATCGAAGACTTCCTCTTCAATCATGCTCGGCTGGCTCAACGTGCAGCGGGCGTCGGCATGTTTCCAATCGTCATAGCGAATCGCCAGTTCCACGCATCCCACGGCCAGGGATTTCTGCCTTGCCGTCCGCATGGCCCGTTCCAGCAGATAGAAGATCATTCCGTGGATAGTCTGCCGGTCGCAGATGGGCTCGTGGAAGGTGGTCTCGCGGGAGATCGTCCGGGGCGGAGTTTCGTCCAGGCCGGGCGCGTCCTGAACATCTTCGCCCCGGCAGCGGAAATAAATCACCTCGCCGCGCAGGCCAAATATGGAAGACAGCATCGACCGCGGCAAGTCGCGTAGCTGCCGGACCGTGTGGATGCCCATGTCCTCCAGCCGGCGCGCGGTTTTGGGCCCGATTCCCGGAATCTTCTCGATGCTCAGCGGCCCGAGGTAGCCTTCCTCCTGCCCATGCTTGATGTACGCCACGCCGCGCGGCTTGGCGGAAGAAGAGGCGATCTTGGCCAACATGCGGTTGGCCCCCAGGCCCACCGAAACCGGCAGGCCCACTTCCTCCAGCACCTGCTGCTGGAGCTTGCAGCCGAGCTCAAGCGGCCGGCCATGAATACCTTCCATGCCGCCGGCGTCGCCGTAGGCCTCGTCCAGGTACGTTTCCAGCCCGCACGTATACGAGCGGCATATCTGCCAGATGTGCTCAGCAAAACATCGATATATCTGGTAATTGCCGTCGAGAATCACCACCTGCGGGCACAGCCGCCTTGCTCGGTGCAATTCCATTCCGGCATGCAGGCCGAACCGGCGCGCCTCGTAACTGCATGAGGCGATCACGCCGTTGCCGACAATGACTGGCCGATTCCGCAGCGCCGGAATAAGCAACTGCTCCACCGAGGCGAAGAAGGCGTCCACGTCGATATGAAGGATCAGGTCTGGGCTGGCTGATTTCTTGAACTTGTTTGAAGGCATGTTCCACCTCAGGCCTTTACATCAGGCCTTCATCTCAGGCCACAATCACCTGGTCCAGCCACCACTGCACCTGGGCACTGGAAAAATGGATGTAATACGTCTCGCTGCCGACCTGGACGCTGAAATTGAGCGAGTACCCCTCGCTGTTGCGATCGATCCACCGGCCATTGATGGCCTCGATGCGATACTCCCGCCCGCTCCAGGAGAACCGCAATGGATTGCACGTCCCGCCGGAAAAACCAGCCAGGACGCGGATAGGTTCATTGATCTTCTCGATGTTCATGCAGCACACCTGCAAACGCAGCCGCAACACAACATACCTAACAGATACCTAATCTTATCCTTGAGCTGCCGGCCAGGTCAAGCAAATCGCAGGCGATGAAGAACCCAAAATAGGGACGTACCCTATTTTAAGCACTCTTAGCGCATGCTTGATTCCGCAGATTTCGCGGCCGGGGTATTGACTGCCGTGGTCGATCCAGCGTAGATTGTGCTCCATGCCAAGGGCATCGCGGGTGGTCATTCCGGGTTTGGCGCATCATGTGACACAGCGGGGCAACAACCGCCAGGACATCTTCTTTGTTGACGACGACCGCCGCGTCTTTCTCGACATGCTCCGCCAGGCCGCCGGTCGCTTCGGCTTGACCATCGACGGCTACTGCCTGATGACTAATCACGTCCATCTGGTGGCCGTGCCCAAGAACGAAGACAGCCTCTTCCTGGCCTTCAAGCGAGTCAACCAGCTTTACACGCAGTATGTCAACCGCCTGCATGGCCGCAGCGGACACCTGTGGCAGGGGCGGTTCTTTTCGTGCTGCATGGACGATCCGCACCGATGGGCGGCCTTGATCTACATCGAGCGAAACCCGGTGCGGGCCAAGCTGGTCCGCCGGGCGTGGCAGTACCCGTGGTCAAGTGCAGCCGCCCATTGCGGCCAGGCTGACACCTCCGGCCTGCTGCACCTGGAGCAGTGGCGGCAGGCCGTGCCGGGCGATGCTTGGCGCGAGAATCTCACGGCTGTCCAGGATGCTGGGGAAATTGAGCATCTTCGGCTGGCCAGCAGCCGAGGCCGGCCATTGGGCAGCGACAGCTTCCTGAGCAAACTGGAACACAAGCTTGGCCGACGATTGCGTGCACTACCTATCGGCCGGCCGAAACAAGAAGGGCAGGCAAAATGACGGCGAGGATGAACCAGGCTAACCAAAATAGGGGTACGTCCCTATTTACCCTATTTACCATGGCTGTTCTCCCTCCTTTGCCTTCTGGCAACAGTTAATATGCGAATCGCGCCCACGGCAAAGACCTCGACTACCACCAAACAATATATTCCTGTAGCAATTCCAGCCATCAGGCTGAAATCGAACCTACCTATTATGTTCCAGACAAGAAGGCCAGTACACAGGAGAGTAAGGTAGCATACCGTCGCAAAGACGAACCTGTCGTAGTAGACTGCAATCGACGAACGGAGCATATGGAATGCGAATCCTGGGCCGATGAGCAGAGACAGCAAGATTGTAGGAAGGCCGGGCAGTAAAAATGCCACACTGGCACGTCCTGCATAATTGTTCGGCTCCTTCATGATACCACTCCAATGAACGGCTACTTTTTCCGGCAGAAAGAAATATGATGTGACCGAAAGTATCCAATAGAGACCGATAAGTGCTAGAAGTACCACGTACACTTTTGGAATGGGCTGGTTTCCTATTCGCATAACATTCACCATTCTTCCTCTTCAGAATCAAAGCCTGCTCAGGTGCACTAATATCATTGTACACACTATGGCAAATGCGATTGCCGAAATCATTGCCGCTCCGATAATCGCTACGTACCATCCGAGCATGTCAGAAAATAATAGTGCGCACATCCCCGCGAGTATGGTGATGATGCCCGCGACAAGTATTCGCTTTCCTGCGTATCGATTGATGCGATACCAGGTGTCCGGATCTTTCAGCGATTTTTCGACCCTTACGCCAACCAACAGATTCCTTGGTACCTTTCCAAGTGCCAAGAGCGACCCGACTACGATTCCAATAAGACCTACCAGCACCTTAAAAAGCAATATCATCGTAACCGAGTTTGCCATTGGCCTTCTCTCCTTCTTGCTTGGCACGTCATCAGGACCCGTACCACAAGGCTTGACTGCTTGACTCTTTGTACAGCGGCACCTCGATGACACCCGATCCGCGTTCGCGGAACAACTTTAGCATATACGTATAGTAGTGAGTACAGCCACTGTCCTGTGTTTGTTGACCGATTCGCCACAATGCCCGGTTGAGGCCGCCCCCACTAGTCCAAGCGGAAGACCATGCTATCGATGCGTTCATCGCGCTGGCCGGATATCTGTTGATCAGATACACGTGAGCCGAGATGTCCATCGGCAACCGTTCGCGAAGCCACTGAACAACACCGACCGATGTGTCCGATCCGAGGCAAAGTCCCACGGTACAAGCTCGGACTCGCTGCCGTTTGCTATTTTCGACAGCTCTAACTACCACACCGAGGAACCGCAGACCGTCTTCTCCACCATCTCCCACAACTGAGTATCCCAAGCCCGATGGTATCGGCACAAGCGGAGGATTACAAGAGATAAACTCCACAGATTCTGCGATGGCTTCATTAAGGACGTCTCTTTGCGAAAACTCAACATTATACAGTCTGTTGAGGCAACAGTTTATCCTAGCAAGGTGAAGATACTGTCAACTATTGTGTGTAAGTTCCCAGAAGGTGCCATCTGGCCAGTTGGCCGAAGACGGCACGTTCGACGGCGGGCTTGTCGTAGTGGCAGCCCATGGTATCCAGACGCATCCGCAGCGTCCGGATCAGCCGTTCCAGGTAGTTGTTGGTACGCACTCTTTTCCACCAGTCCTTGGGTAGACCGTAAAACATCAGGCTGTCGCCGATGTCACTCATGAACTGCTGCACGGCCCAGGGTTCTTGCCCACGCCAGCGTCGACCCCAGGCAACGGCCTGATCCACGGGAAAACTAGGGACGTACCCTATTAAACGAGGCGCTATTCCCACGCTTCCGCACGGGTTTCCGGCTCCCATGTGTCAGCATCAGCTACCGGCGGAGTGGGGCTTCTTTTTCTTCTTCTACTTCCTGAAGGCTCGAGAACGCCGGGCCGTTGATGACCTCGCCGTAGGCATCAAAGCGCGAGCCGTGGCAGGGGCAGTCCCATGTCTTCTCGGTCGAGTTCCAGGACACGATGCAACCCAGGTGTGTGCAGACGGCTGAGTGGATATACGTATGGCCGTTCTCGTCGCGGTGGACAGCCAGCTTCTTCAGGCCTTGCCGCATGACGGCCCCCGAGCCCAGCGGGATCTGCTCGATAGAATCGACCTCGGCTGGGCTGATCCACTGCGCGTACTGGGCTGCGACGTTGAGGTTCTCTTTGAGGAACGTACCGCCGGCGCTGACCCTCTTGCGAGCTGGATCATATAGCTCTTGCCATGGGCTGGTGCGTCCCACGATCAAGTCGCACAGCAAAATGCCGGCAATCGTGCCGTGCGTCATGCCCATGCCGGAATCGCCGGTGGCTATGTAGACGTTCGGCTCATCGCCTGGGTTGCGTCCGATGTACGCCAGGCCGTCGATGGTCTCCATGACCTGCCCGGACCATCTCGAGGTGACCTGGCCCATCATTGGGAAGCGCTCGCGCGCCCAGGCTTCCAGCCGGCTGAAACGATCCAGTCCGTCGTCGGCCTGCCCCGTCTTGTGGTCTTCGCCGCCGACGATCAGCATGTCGGTTTTCTCCGCGGCCTCTGGGCCAGCGGGGACGCTCTGGAGGCGGACGTAGTGATAGGGGTCACTCGTGTCCCAGTACAAGGCCCGCGCCACCGAGCCTGCCGGCACAGGTGCTGCGATGATGTAGGTGCGATACGGGGCCTGCTTGGTGTGGATCTTCGCCAGGTCATTTATCGGCGAGTTGGTGGCCACTACGACGCTGCGGGCCAGCACGCGGGTGCCGTCTTCGACGGTCACGTCGGCCGGATCTCCGCTTTTGAACTTATGCACATGAGCGTTGCCGAAGATGCGCCCGCCCATGCGAGTGATGGCTGCAGCCAGGCCGGCCATATACTTCAGCGGGTGGAATTGACCCTGCCGCGGGAACCGCAGGCAGGGGCCTGTATCGAAGCTCTCCAGCGGGGCACGCAGGAGTCTTTCAACATCCCGCAGGCCCGCGCGATGTGCGGCAGCCAGCTCGTCGTCCAGCATGCTGCTCTTGTGTCCCGGTGCAAGGAACAGGTAGCCATCGACGTGTTCAAAATCACAGTCAATATGTTCCTGTGCAACGATGTACTCGATTCGCTCGATGGCGGCGGTGTGGCTTTGGGCGGCAAGACGGCTGCCCTCCTGGCCATGCAATCGCTCCATTTCGAAGTACCAATCGTCAATGGCATTCGAGAGGTGCGCGGTGGTGCGGGCGGTTTCTCCGTCAGCGATTCCCGGCCCATCATCCAGCACGATCACGCTCTTGCCTTCCTTGCATAGAAGGTACGCTGTGGTTAGTCCGGCGATGCCGGCGCCGACTATGCAAACGTCGGCCTCGCTGTCCATCGCCAGCCCGGGCGAATGAGGCAACTGGGCCGTTTTCATCCACAGTGAAATTGTGCTTCCGGTGCCGTGCATTGGTGTTTCCTCTTATTTAAGCCAGGGCCGCCTGAAGCGCTCTCATGGCCGCCTCTTGTGCGTCGCCGTCATCATTACTCACATGGGCGTTCTTGAAGTCGCCCCGCAAGGCCTTGAGCGCATAGATTTCCTGGTCGATCTCGCGCTGGGTTCTGACGCCCATGCGGCGGAAGAAGGACACCGGCGGACACCAGCCCTGAAGCGCGTGCTGAAGCAAAAAGAGCGAGACAGCCGCCGGCACCGCCAGCCATCTGCGATCCACGAACGCCCCCAGTGCCAGGCCCGCCATGGCCACCGCAGCGGCATTAGTCTCAAGCGTCCGCTCCATATCCCATTCACGATTCAGTTCCCGCAGGCGCGATTCGATAGCATCCAGGCGCCGTGCGTAGTGCGCCAGGCTGTGCTCGGTCATGCGGCAGATCCTCTTCTGCGCCTGCTCGGGAGTGCTCTTTTCAACCCTTCGCGGTGTTTCCGGTATCATGCATGATCTCCCTGACTGCATCTTCGTGTCGCGGGCGTCTCGCCCGCGTGTGTCGAGGGCATCTTGCCCTCGCTTTGTCATATCTTCGCAACCGAGACGGCCGCGGTACGCGCTGGCAGGATGCCCGCGACACAGACTTCGGCCAAGATGCGCTGTAGTGTTAGAACGTCCGCTTGCTTAAATGCGAGTCGGCAGGCCGTGGCCAGCCATTTCTCAGCAGGCCTAGGTCCTGGCCAGGGGCAGCGGAGGGCTTACGAGCGTCAGCCCTCACGCCGCCTGTCCTGGCAGGATATTTCCATCCTTCTAATAGGTCGCGGTTCGTCTGAATCTCGTGATTGGTCGAATCGTGATATTTTTAGCTCTGCCGTCGGGAGTTCTCAAAAGTGCGGGACGCTGAATTAGTTATCGGGGTTAGCAGCAATGCGGCTAGGCATTCGGAGCGACTCAGAGCAGGCCCAGGCATCGCTTGTGCAGAGCCTAAGATAGATATGGATGATCGGCAGCGCACGCAACTTGATGACTGCCGATGCCACAGCCTTTCCAGGCTGTGTCTGCACCAAGGGGAAGGAGAAGACTTATGCCTGAGAAGGAAACGCTTAAGCGAGCTGAAGAGGATCGTCGCCAGGGCAAGGCGCCCAGCACCCAGGCAGGTGAGTTCATCAGAGAAGAAATGCATCATATCCGCGAGGGCAAGCATGGGGCGCGCTCAGCCAAGCAGGCAGTGGCGATCGGCTTGTCCAAGGCCCGCCAGGCCGGCGTGGAATTGCCGCCGCCCAAGAAGGGTTCGCAGAAGACACGCAGCAGCGCGAAACACGCGTATGAGCGCGGGCAGGAAGAGCCGAATCGCAAGCCCTCAGCCAGGCGATCGCGGGCAACCCGCTCTGCGCTGGAGCGAGAACCGCGCGAGGCGGCATCGCACAAGGCTCTATCGCGCCAAGGCCGCTCGGCGGCGGCCGGCCGAAGCCGCCAGGAGAGATCGGCCTCTGCACGCAAGGCCTCCCGCACAAAAGGCTCAGCCGGCAGATCCGCATCCGCGCGCAAGGCCGCCACAACGCGCGCAAAGAAACGCTGATGGAAGATCATGGCTGCCTCCGACACCAGCGAAGCTTCGAGCGATCTCAGGTTGCCCACGGCGACATACCGCATTCAGTTGACGTCGCAGTTCACCTTTGACCGGGCGGCCGACCTGGCTCAATACCTGGAAGATCTGGGCGTTGGCGCCCTCTACTGCTCGCCGGTTTTCCAGGCCGGCCCCGGCAGCACACATGGCTACGACGTTGTGGATCACCAGCATGTCAGTATTGAACTGGGCGGCCCTGACGGCTGGCAGCGGATGCAGCAGGCGCTTGCGCGCCGCAACATGGGCATTCTTCTGGACATCGTGCCCAACCACATGAGCATAACCCAGGGGCGAAATCCGCTGTGGTGGGATGTCCTGGAGAACGGCCCGCTCAGCCCGTTTGCCTGCTACTTCGATATCGATTGGAAGACGCCCGAGCCCTCCAACCGCGGCAAGGTGCTCATCCCGTTCCTGCCGGATCAGTACAACAACATGCTCAACGCCCGCGAGATACTTCTGTATCGCGACGGCGGGCAATTCACTGTTCGCGCTTGCGGGGCGTGGTATCCACTGTCGCCGGAGTCCCTGTGCGACATCGTCGCACGGGCAGCAGGCAATTGTTCTTGCAGCATGCTTGCGTTCCTGGCCGATTCCCTTCGGCTGCTGCCCGTCGAGCCAGGTGAGGAATATGTTCAAGATCGCCATAGAAACAAGCAGGTGATATTCGAGTTGCTGGCCAAGCTCATGGCTGAGGACGCGTCGGCTGCACAGGCGATCGACGCAGTGATATCGGCCATCAACGCCGATCCTGAACAACTCGACCGGGTGCTTTTGCAGCAGCACTACCGCCTGGCATGGTGGCGTCTTGCCGGCAGCGAGATCAACTATCGGCGGTTCTTCAGCATCGACAGCCTGGTGGGCCTTCGAGTTGAGTTGCAGCCGGTCTTTGAACATGCGCACAAGCAGATGCTTCAGTGGGCGCGGCAGGGCGAATTGATGGGCGTGAGGATAGACCATATCGACGGCCTGTACGCACCGAAAGCCTACTTGCAGCGCCTGCATGACCAAGCCGGCCGCATGTGGACTGTCGTCGAGAAGATCCTCCAGCCGGATGAAACGCTGCCGCAAGCCTGGCCAGCCGATGGTACGACGGGCTATGACTTCATGAATCACCTGGGGGGAATCTTTGTCGATCCCAGTAACGAGGACGCGATGACGAAGCTGTACGCCCAGTTCACCGGCGAGAGCGTGGACTACGCGCAAGTCGTCCGGCGGAAGAAGCACCAGGTGCTTCGCGAGTCATTTGGCGGGGAATGGACGGGACTGACGGCAATGCTCAAGGATATCACATTGCAGTACCGGCCGTACCGGGACTTCTCGCGTGATCAACTGCATCAGGCCATCGGCGAACTGATTGCCGTTTTCCCCGTGTATCGAACTTATCTCGGTCCTGATGATACGCCGCTCTCAGCGGAGGATTCGCGGTACATTGCGCAGGCGCTGGAAGCGGCCCGTCAGAATCGGCCGGAACTGGACGGTCGGCTGTGGGAACTGCTGGCCGACATTCTGCTGCGGCGATGGCGCGGGCGAGCGGGCCTTGATTTTGCCCTGCGATTTCAGCAAATCACGCCGGCTGTCACCGCCAAGGGCGTCGAAGATACTACTTTCTATGCATACAACCGCCTGGTATCTCTAAACGAGGTTGGCAGCGATCCCTCGCGGTTCGGCTGCTCCGTCGAAAGCTTCCATCAGTACTGCCAGTTCATTCAGCAACACTTCCCGGGGAACCTGTCGGCCACCTCCACACACGACACCAAACGAGGCGAGGACGCACGGCTGCGAATCAGTCTTCTTTCGGAGATTCCCGATGCCTGGTCTGCGGCGGTTCATCGCTGGAGAGCCATGAACGCGCCGCACCGCATCGGAGACGCTCCTTCATTCAATCACGAATATCTCCTGTACCAGATACTCATCGGGGCCTGGCCGATAACTGCGGATCGCCTGGTGGGCTACATGATCAAGGCAGCGCGGGAGGAGAAGGCTCGCACAAGCTGGACGGACGTCAACGAACAATACGAGACTGTGCTGGCAGATTTCACGCGGGGGCTGCTGACGGACCGAGCCTTCATCCTGGACCTGGAGTCTTTCCTGCTTCCGCTTCTTGGCAGGGCGCGGATCACCTCGCTCAGCCAGACGCTGATCAAATGCACCGCTCCGGGGGTTCCAGACTTCTATCAGGGGTCGGAATTGTGGGACTTGAGCCTCGTCGACCCGGACAACCGCCGCGAGGTCGACTTCGACCTGCGGCAGCGACTGTTGAAGGATGTCAGGGATGCCAGCCTGGATGAGGTCCTTGCCCGCATGGAGGAAGGTTTGCCCAAGCTGTTTGTCATCCATCGGGCACTACAGCTTCGCCGGCGACGCAGCGAGCTGTTTGGCCCCGCTGGCGAATACTGCCCGATCGCCGCAGATGGCGCATGCAGGGAGCACATCGTTGCTTTCATGCGAGGTGGCCGGGCTATTACCATTGCCCCGCGACTGCTGGCCCGCCTGGGCGATGATTGGAAGGACAGCAGCATTCAATTGCCTCACGGGCAGTGGCGGGACGAGTTCTCGGGGCAGACTCTTTCGGGCAGGGTTCAAATCGCTCAGGTCTTTGCGAAGTTTCCAGTGGCCCTGCTGGCAGTCTGACGCGGCAAGTGTCGCATCGGTAACTGCCTAGAATGCTTTGTCGCTTCAGTGGTTGGAGCGGCTGTCTATGAACGTGCGAGGTTCGGGAGCAGTCCATGGCGGTGCGGTTCGGAGAATATGAGCAGTTTGTAGGAGCCGAGACCATCGAGCGAATTCTTGGCAAGGCCCAGCGATTGGCTGGGCGCGACGTGGTTCATATCAGTTCCACCTACTACGGCGGCGGGGTAGCGGCAATGCTTCATCCGCTGACGCTGCTGATGAACGACGTCGGCCTGAACACCGAATGGCGAATCATACAGGGCGATCCGGACTTCTTCGCCTTTACCAAGGCCGTCCATAATGCAATCCAAGGGGCTCAGATCGAACTGACGGAGCACGCGATGTGGGTTTACGAGCAGGTGAATCGGGAGAATGCGATCCGTAATCACCTGCATCATGATTTTGTCATCCTGCATGATCCCCAGCCGCTGCCGCTCATCAACTGCTATCCGCGGAGAGTCCCGTGGATCTGGCGCTGCCATATAGATTTGACGAGTCCCAATGACGCACTGTGGCAGTACCTTCGGAATTTCATAGACCGATACGACGCGGTGGTTGTGAGCATCCCGGAGTATGCCCAGCGAATTCGTCCGCCGCAGTTCTGCATCATGCCGGCAATCGATCCGCTGAGCATGACCAATGTCCCGCTGGGCCCGGAGCACATAGACCAGATTCTTGCAAAGAGTGGCATTCCCGCGGACAAGCCGCTGGTGGTGCAGGTCTCGCGGTTCGACCGGTGGAAGGACCCGCAGGGCGTAATCGATGCATTTCGGATCGTTCGCCGCGAAGTGGAATGCACGCTCGTGCTGCTTGGTGCGCCAGCCACCGATGATCCCGAAGGCGAAATCAATTACCAATCGCTGCTAAGTCAGCAGGACGAACGCCTGCGCATCATCAATCGGCAGGATAGCCTGCTGGTCAATGCTCTTCAGCGGCGGGCCGCCGTGGTTGTGCAGAAATCGCTGCGAGAGGGTTTTGGCCTGACCGTCAGCGAGGCCATGTGGAAGGGCACCCCTGTGGTCGGCGGCAACGTCGGCGGAATCCGCCATCAGATCCAGGAAGGCGTGAATGGATTTCTGGTCTCCGATGTTCCGGAGACGGCCGCGCGCGTCGTGCAACTCTTGAAGGACGAGGCATTGCGTGAGCGTCTAGGCGCGGCCGCGCGTGAAACCGTGCGCCAAAGGTTCCTGCTCTCGCGAGTGCTCGAGCAGTACCTGGACCTGCTGAATTCATTCGAGATCGCGATACGGATCCAGCGCAGACGCGAGATCGAGCAGATTGTCTTGGCGCAGGAGATGGAGATGGTCGCGTCAGGAGCGTGAAGCAGAAAGAAGAAGAGAGCGGGAGTGGATGCTAGAAGAAACAGCAGACCCACGATTGGCGATCTACTCTCTACTTTCTACTCTCTTGTCGTTAAACGACCACGGAAGAAAGTAGAGAGTGGAAAGTAGAATAGGCAGCCTCCTTGGAGTTCTGAAAGATGATTATCTGGCCCGGCAATCCTTACCCGATGGGCGCCACGTACGATGGCAGCGGCGTCAACTTCTCGGTCTTCTCGGAAGTGGCCGAGAGAGTTGAGCTGTGTTTCTTCGACGATGCCAGCCAGGAAACGCGCGTGGCGCTGCCGGAACGCTCCGGCTACACGTGGCACGGCTACTTCCCGAACATGCAGCCGGGTCAGCGATACGGCTACCGGATTTACGGCCCGTGGAACCCGGCGCGCGGCCACCGGTGCAATCCAGCCAAGCTTCTCATAAGTCCGTACGCCAAGGCCGTCGAGGGTCAGGTGAATTGGAACCCAGCCGTCTTTCCTTACAAGTTTGGCAGCCCGGATGAAATTGAGTCCACGGACAGCGCGCCGTTCGTGCCGCGATGCGTGGTGGTCAACCCGTTCTTTGATTGGCGCAATGAGAGACGGCCTAACGTGCCGCTGCATGACCTGATTATTTACGAGACGCACGTCAAGGGCTTCACGATGCGGCACCCGGATATTCCTCCGGAGCTTCGAGGCACTTACGCGGGGCTGGCCCATCCGGTGGCAATTGAATACTTCACCAAGCTGGGCGTCACCGCCCTGGAGCTTATGCCGATCCATCAATTTGTGCATGACAACTGCCTGGTCGAGCGAGGCCTGCGTAATTACTGGGGCTACAACTCCATCGGGTTCTTCGCGCCGCACAATGAATATGCCAGCCTGGGCCAGAGAGGCCAGCAGGTTCAGGAATTCCGTCAGATGGTTCTCAGGCTGCACCAGGCAGGCATCGAGGTGATTCTCGATGTCGTCTACAACCACACAGCCGAGGGCAATCATCTTGGGCCTATGCTCTCGATGAAGGGATTGGACAACGCGGCATACTACCGGCTGGTTCCCGATGACAACCGATATTACATGGATTACACGGGCACCGGCAACACGCTGAACATGCAGCACCCTGACATACTTCTGCTGGTGATGGACTCATTGCGTTATTGGGTGCAGGAGATGCACGTGGACGGCTTCCGCTTCGACCTGGCCGCCGCGCTGGCCAGGGCACTGCATGACGTGGATCGCCTTTCAGCCTTTCTTGACATCATTCACCAGGACCCGATTATCGGTCAGGCAAAGCTCATTGCCGAACCCTGGGATGTTGGAGAAGGCGGCTACCAGGTGGGGCGGTTCCCCGTGCGGTGGTCGGAGTGGAATGGCCGCTATCGCGACAGCATTCGGGATTACTGGCGAGGAAAGGAGCAGGCCCTTGGCGAACTGGGGGCTCGAATAACAGGCTCTTCGGATCTATACGAGGGCACCGGAAGACGGCCGCACGCCAGCGTCAATTTCATCACGGCCCATGACGGCTTCACGCTTCGCGATCTGGTGTCATACGAAAAGAAACACAACGAGGCCAATGGCAATGGCAACTCGGATGGAACAGACGATAACCGTTCGTGGAACTGCACAGCCGAAGGCCCCACGGACAATCCCAAGATTCTTGAGCTGCGCGCCAAGCAGCAGCGAAATATCCTGACGACACTGCTGCTGTCCCAGGGCATTCCGATGATTCTGGGGGGAGACGAGATCGGCCGCACGCAGCAGGGCAACAATAACGCATATTGCCAGGATAACGAGATTTCATGGTACGACTGGGAGCATGCGGACGTCGACCTGCTTGAGTTCACGCGCCAACTTGTCCAACTGCGAAAGGCGCATCCGACGTTCAGGCGGTGGAAGTGGTTCAAGGGCAAACTCTGGGATGGCACAAGAGATATCAGTTGGCACAAGCCCGACGGCGTTGAGATGACCAATGACGACTGGCAGACGTGGTTTGCCAAGGCGATCCAGATATTTGTCTCAGGCAACCTTCATGCGCTCGACCCGGTAGGGCAGAGCGTTCTGGATGATGATTTCCACATTCTCTTCAATGCCAGCACCGAACGCCTGGAATTCACGCTGCCGACCGACCATGGCCAGGGGCCATGGGAGTGCATCATCGACACAGCCGGCGCCAGCAAGGGCAAGGTCATCGACGGCCGGCACAACAAGGTCTGTGTTGCGCCCCATTCGCTGATTGTCCTGCGGCACGAGCGGAGCAATCTGCAGAATCGCACCGTTGTCTGACGCGCTGCTACCCTGCCTGCACACCTACAATTGAAGCAACAATGCCGCTGCGATTGCGTCTTGCGAACGTCGCGGCTGATAAGGAAAGGACACGTCAATGGCCATGTTCAAGGTGTGGGCGCCCAAGCCTGCTCGGGTGGAACTGGCCCTGCGAGGCGAACGTTTCCCGATGAACTGGCAGCAGGGGTACTGGTGGTCATTGGAAGTGCCCTCCGCGGGAGCGGGGGATGACTACGGCTTCTGTGTTGACGGCGGGCCGATCCTGCCCGACCCTCGATCAGCGTATCAGCCGCAGGGCGTCCATGGACCTTCGAGACTTATCGACCACCGCGAGTACAAGTGGTCGGATGAGGGCTACCGTTCCGCGCCATTGGCCTCGTCTATCATCTATGAACTCCATGTTGGCACTTTCACGCCGGAGGGCACTTTTGAAGCACTTATCGGCCGGCTGGACTACCTTGCGAGCCTGGGGATCACACATGTTGAGCTGATGCCGGTCAACGAGTTCGTCGGCCAGAGGGGCTGGGGCTACGATGGCGTTCAGCTATTCGCTCCGTATCACGTTTACGGCCGGCCTGACGATCTGAAACGATTGGTCGATGCCGCCCACGCCAGGGGCCTGGGGATGATCCTCGATGTGGTCTACAACCACATGGGGCCGGAGGGCAATTACCTCGGCCAGTTCGGCTACTATTTCACCGACCGCTATGGGACGCCCTGGGGCCAGGCAGTCAACTTCGACGGACCCGACAGCGATGAGGTGCGACGCTTTGTCATTGACAACGCCATCATGTGGCTGCGGGATTATCACTTTGATGGTCTGCGGCTGGATGGCGTCTTTGCCATTGTCGACACTTCCGCAATTCACATTATGGAGCAGATGGCCGATGAGGTCCGCAGCCTTCAGGGTCAGACCGGACGGCCCTATGCCTTGATAGCTGAAAGCTCCCTGAATGATCCGCGTCTGGTTCGCGCGGTGGAAGTCGGCGGCTATGGCCTCGGCGCGCACTGGAATGACGAGTTCCACCATGCCCTTCACGTCGCGTTGACGGGCGAGCGCGAAGGGTACTATCAGGACTATAACGGCCTGGAACACCTGGCCAAGGCTATCGAGCACGCTTATGTATATGATGGCCAGTATTCGCCCGGGCGCAGGCGGCAACATGGCCGGCCCGCAAGCGATCTGCCGTCCGACAGATTCGTCGTCTTCGTGCAGAATCATGACCAGGTCGGCAACCGCGCATCTGGCGATAGACTCTCGGAGCATCTGACCATCGGGCAACTGAAGATCGCCGCGGCTCTGGCGATGACCAGCCCTTATGTGCCGCTGATCTTCATGGGAGAGGAATGGGGCAGCCGGCGGCCTTTCATCTACTTCGCGGATTATCAGGATTCGCACCTGCGCGAGGCGCTTCGAGCCGGCCGATGCAAGGAGTTCGAAGCGTTTGGCTGGAAGAGCGAAGATCTTCCCGACGCGCTGGCTGAGCAAACCTTCGAGCGGTCGAAGATCGACTGGGCAGAAAAAGGCCAGCCTGTTCATTGCGAGCTGCTGGAATGGTATCGCCGGCTGATCCATCTTCGAAGGAGCACGCCGCAACTGCTGGACACGCACTTGCAGCGGACGCATGTGCGCTTCGATCTCAGCCGACAATGGCTGGTGATGGAGCGTTCCGGCGTCAACGTGCTCTGCAACTTCTCTCTACAGGGCACAGAGATTCCGCTGCTGACGGAGACAGGAAAAGTGCTCTTGGCCAGCGACGAGGGCATCCTGCCGGCCGACGACCATGTAGCGATGCCGCCGCACTCTGTTGTCATCATCGGGCCTGAATCCTTGAGTTCTCCCACATCCAAAGCTGGAGATGAACATGCAGACGCAAGCCATCTCGCTAGTGCATAAGGCTCTGCCTGGAGCGATGGATCACGGCCAGGGAGTCGTTACGTTCGCCGTGTATGCGCCAGGTAAGTCATCGGTAGGCCTGGGCGGGAATTTCAACAACTGGGACTTCCGCGGCAATCCTCTGCATGATCGCGGCGGAGGCTTCTGGGTCACCCAGGAAATGCTGGAGCCTGGCACATACGAGTACCAGTTCCTCGTCGATGACGTTCTCGTCTGCGATCCTTACGCCCAGGGCGTGATATGGAGACAGGATGGCGCTGTGCCCGCAGCGACGGTGGAAATTGGGCATGAGCTATACATCTGGAGGCACGATGACTGGCAGCGGCCGAGCTTTCGCGACCTGCTTATTTACGAGTTGCACGTTGGAGACTTCAGCCCCAAAGGCAATCTCCAGGGGGTCATCGACAAACTGGACTACCTGCGCGAGCTTGGGGTCAACGCCATCGAGCTGATGCCGATCTACGAGCCGGCGCGCCACGACTACTGGGGCTATGAACCCCTCTACTTCATGGCCGTTCGCCACAGCTACGGGACAAGGCTGGACATGTTCAAGCTGGTGGACGAAGCCCACGCACGAGGCATCGCTATCATCCTTGACCTGGTGCTGGCCCACACGGGCAAGGAGCATCCCTTCAACAGCCTATATCCGTATCTCCAAAGCCCCTGGTATGGGCGAAGCCTGGGCGAGATCGACCAGTTCGGCCTGCCGATGCTCGACTTCACCAAGGACGCCACCAATGCATTTGTGCGGGACGTGCAGGCGTACTGGCTGAGGGTCTGCCACGTTGATGGTTTTCGATACGATTACCTTGCAGGCATCGGCAAGCTGCAGGACAAGGGGCTGCCGTATCTGATTCGCAGCGCCTGCGACATCCGCCCGGAGGCCTACCTGATCGGCGAATGCATTCCTGAGAATCCCGACCTTGTTAACGACAGCGGCCTGAGCGGTGTCTGGCACACGCGCAGCCGGCTGGCATTGGCGAGCCTGCTGCTTCAGGAAGATATCGTCCCGTATCATTGGCAGGATTTTGAGGACACGATTAGGGCGCTTGACTGGACGACCCAGGGCTATCGGCAGCCCACATTCATGGTTCAGTACCTCGAAAGCCACGACGACAGGCGGTTGATCGAAGTGCTCAAGCAGCGGGGCTTCAGCGATTACGACGCGAATCAACGAAGTGCATTAGCCATTACAGTCCTGATGACCATCCCCGGCGAGCCCATGCTATACCACGGCCAGGAGTTCGGGCAGAGAAGCCCCAAGACCACAGGGCCTAATCCTCTGCAATGGGCGCTGCTGGAGAATGAAGGCAAAGGCCTGCGGGAGCATTATGCGCGGATGTGCAACCTGCGCCGCCGGCGAACGGCATTGCGAGGCGGGTCCTTCAGCTTTGAAGCCATCTATCCGCCACAGCGCTGTGCAGTATATCTGCGGCGATACGGAGAAGCAGACCTGGTGCTGGTGGCTGTGAACTTCTCCACAGCGGTGCAGAAGGTCACGATTCCGTTTGGTGATCGCGGCAAGTGGTGGGACTTCTACGCGCAAGACCTTCTGGCCGTGCCCGAGCACATGGAAGTCGAGATCGAACCGTTTGCCAGCCGCATTTACTACCAGAGCCTCTAGTCCTCGATACAGCAGGAACCCACATGGCCGCCGGTGCCGTGGTTTGCGGAATCCCGAAGGGATGGAGCAACCGCGCTACTGGCTGGCGGCTAATCGCGGTTGCTTCGCTCCGTAAACCACGGCACCCGATCATAAGGCAGGACTCAGATGAAGACACAGAGGAACAAAGCAGCAGGGCTGCTCAGAACGATCTGGTTTCGCCATTCCCTGAGCCTGATCGCCTTCGCCATTCTGGCGATGTGGTTTGTTCTCTACGTGAACTCGAAACAGGACAGTCATCCGGGATCCATCTTCGGCAACGCGATAGCTGACTGGACAGGCGTAGTCATAACTGTCCTCGTGACCAAATGGCTGTTTGAGAAGCAATCGAAGGAAAGCCGCCAGCCACGCCGGACGCACAGCAGCCGCATCCTTGAGTTTCTCCATGAGCATTCACTATCCATATTCCTCGTGATAACCGGGCTTGCCTGGCTGGGCGTGTTCCTCAGGATGAATACGGAAAGCAGGTGGGGGACGGTTGTCAGCAATATGGTCTCAGAGTGGACGCAGCAGCTTGGGCTGGTGCTGCTGACCAAGAGACTAATCGAAACAGGCTCCAAGGAAAGCGGCGGGGAGTAGGAAGGGCCTTGTCAGGGGTGGAGTGGTCATCGCAGCACCCTGCTTGGCCCGAAAGTACGAGGGCAAGATGCCCTCGGTACACGCGGGCGAGACGCCCGCGACACAAACGCAAGCGGCCAAGGAAATAGCTACTGACCAGTACTAAGTGTTTTGCTTAATCAAAATCAGGCCGTGCCGCGCGATTGGCAGGTGGGCGGAGGCGTAGAATTGCTCGATGCACGCCGACAGCACACGGGCAGCGGGCCCGGGGGCGGCGACGGACAAACCAAAGGAGAGTCATATGCAGAAGCGAAATGTACTGTTGACGTTGGCGCTGGCCGTTTGCGTGGGCGTTTCGATGATGGCCTTTGCCCAGGACGATGCCAAGATGGGCAAGGACGACAAGGACATGAAGACGATCCAGGGCCAGATCGTTGACCTGCAGGTCTACCTCGCGAATCGCGCCGACGGGAAGAATCCTACTGAGGCTGCCAAGGCCGCCGCTGTCGCGACCGAGGATACCGGCGCAGCCGCTGCCGGCGCTGCCGACCGTGCCGGTGCGGCCACTCGCCCAGCCATGGGCATGCAGAGGGTCAAAGCTCTGCTGGTAACCGAGAAGGATTGGCTCAGCAAGGCAATGCCGGGACGGGACCTCTACGTAGTCCTGCACCAGCGCGGCGCCGGTGCCGATCAAAGCATGATGCAGATCGGCAAGCGGGTCAAGCTCACCGGACAGGTGGCTGACCATGATGGCGTTCAAGCCATCATCTGCTCGAAGGTGGAAGCAGCCCCTGCAGCCACCGAGAAGTAGAACTCGCACTATAGCGAACTGGCAGTGATCCTCTTGGTTAACTACCGAAGGAGAATTGGATGACTTCCCTAATCGCGCACCTGAAGGCTACCGGCAAGAGCCTCAACAGCATGCAGGAACTGCTGCAAGAGGAACTCAACGACCTTTACAGCGCCGAGCAGCAGCTCATCAAGAACATGCCCAAGATGGTGGAGGCTGCCTCGTCTTCGCAAGTAAAGTCCGCCTTCTCAAGCCATCTTGAGCAGACCAAGCGGCAGAAAGAGAGGCTTGAGAAGATCTTCCGCATGTTGGACATGAAGCCCTCTTCACAGACGTGCGAAGGCATGAAGGGGCTGCTGGAAGAATGCGAGATAATTATCAAGACCGATGGCGACCCGGCTGTCAAGGACGCCGCCTTGATCGCCTGCGCCCAGCGGGTAGAGCATTACGAGATCGCCGGATACGGCGCGGCCAGGACGTTCGCGCAGCACATGGGATTGCAGGACGTGGCAGCGATTCTGCAGCAGACGCTCGATGAGGAAGGCAAGACGGATCATGAGCTGACCTCGATCGCGGTTGCCTCCGTGAATCCCAAGGCAAGCACGAAGTGATTCCATGACAGACCCTGGCGGCGAGGAGTGTTCCTTGCCGCCAGGCTTCTCTTCGTGGCGCGGGCGTGTCGCGGGTGTCTGGCCCGCGTGTGCCGAGGGCATCTTCCCTCGTCTTGTCCGTTTTGGTGGCGTCTGGCCTGCACATTCCTGGCAGTGGCAGGACTGCAGGCGCTACGCCTGCACCACGGACATAGTCAAGATACGCGCCAGTATCAGCAATACGGGGCGGATCGTCATGCATCTTAGCGGCAAGGCAGCTTTGGTTACCGGCGCATCCTCGGGCATTGGCAGAGCGACGGCCTTGCTGCTGGCTGAGCATGGGGCCAAGCTGGCGCTGGTGGATATCGCCCGCGAGCCGCTGCATGCCCTTTGCGATGAGATGAAGGCCAAGGGTCTTCAGGCTGTGGCGTGCGAGGCCGATGTCAGTGTGGCGGAGCAGGTGCAGGCCGCCGTGGCCAAGGCGGTAGGAGCCTGGGGCCGGCTGGATATCGTCTTTTCCAATGCGGGCATAAATGGGACATGGGCGCCCCTGGAGCTGCTGACGCCGCAGGAGTGGGATACCACCCTGGGCATTAACCTTCGAGGCGGCTTCCTTACGCTCAAATACACCATTCCGCACCTGCGCGTGCGAGGCGGGTCGATCATCATCGATTCATCCATCAACGGCACGCGCGTCTTCAGCAATGTTGGGGCGGCTGCTTACGCCTCCTCAAAGGCGGCCCTGGCTGCCCTGGGCAAGATGGCAGCCTTGGAACTGGCCCCGTACAAGATACGTGTCAACGTCATTTGTCCGGGCTCGATAGTCACGCAAATCGATGCGGGCACCAAGCGCCGGGGGCTTGACGACCTCCAGCCGCAAGTGATCTTCCCGCGCGGCGAAATACCGCTGACGAGCGGCAAGCCGGGCACGGCTGAGCAGGTCGCAAGGCTTGTCGCCTTCCTGGCCAGCGACGAATCGGATCATATCTCCGGAACTGAAGTGTACATCGACGCGGCGCAATCACTGCTCCGCGGATGAATTTTGTGCCAGAGATCTGTCCTGAGCCAAGTCGAATGGCACCACAAACAACATGCAGGCGAGACGCCTGCACCACAAACAACACATGCGGGCGAGACGCCTGCACCACAAAACAACGCCTTACGCCTATATCATCGCCCGCTGGAGCGGGACGTCTTTTCGTACAGTAATCGACAGCTCGAAAGCGTTGAACAAGTCGAGGTACTGTTCCAGCAAGCGAGTAATCAGGAAGTTCTTGCGAACAGTTTCGTGCGCCTGCTGGCCGATCATCTGCCGCAACCCCGGCTCCTGGAGGAGTTGGACTATTCTGTCAGCCGCCTCCGGCACGGTTGAGACAAGGAAGCCGTTCAAGCCGTCCTTGATCTGGTAGCGAATCCCACCGACATTTCCGGCAATCACGGGCGTGCCTTTCCACATTGCCTCGCTAACCGTCAGCCCGAAACCTTCCCGGATCGACTTCTGGAGCACGACGGCTGATCGCCGCTGGAGGGCATTGACCAGCATGCCATCTTCCTTGTTGATAATCAGGATACGATCATCCTTCTGGCTCAGCAGCGACCCGTAGACCATGTCGCCCTCTGGATCATCGGTGGCGGCGCTACCCAGCAGGACAAGCCGGCAGTCCACCTTCTGCCTGGCGATCTTGTAAGCCTCGATTACGCCCATCGGGTCCTTCCAGATGTCGAACCGTGAAACCTGCGTCACAAGCGGCAGGTCCGTCGGTATGTTATTTTCGCGGAGGACTTGATCGACTTCCTGAGGGCTCATCTCGCGATTGATAAGGCTGAACGGGTCGATAGCCGGCATGACCACGAACTGCGGCGGGCGTATCTTCTGCGCATATTCGGGCGTACTGATGATGACGGCGTCGTAAAGGTTGATGAACTTGCTGAGGTATTCCCACAGGGCCTGGTGCGGCTGGGTGAGGTCTATGTGGCATCGCCAGATCCAGGGGCAGTTCTTGGGATAATGGCGTATCATGGAAAGCGGCTGCGGGTCATGCACGACCACGATGTTGTGATCGAGGTGGTTCCTGACCGCATTTTCGTAATTCACGTCCTCATAGATGTGCCGCTTGGATTCCGTCAGTTCCATCGGCCCGCCTTGAAGGGCGTTGTGCATGTTCTTGGTGATCTGGAAGAAGATCGGGTTGCCCTGGATGATCCGCCAGCCCGCCTTGATGCCCAGGCTGTTCATCAGCGTCGCAAGGCTTGTGAGCTTGGCTGCTACGCCTCCGCCATAATAGGTGGAACTGAAGTTCACCACGTGGGCGTCGTGCAGCGGCTTGGCCTTCTGGTAGATCCTGCTGAGCGCCTCCGGCCCGATGTAAGGTTCATAGTCCTCGATTCGCATGTTGGACCTCCACTTCTATCAAAGGGTGCCTCTTTGGGATGGCCGATCGCGCCAGGGCCATCCGGTATGCGTCAAAGTAGTGGCGGATGAAGTGCCGCCAGTCGAAATGCTCGGCCGCACTTTCCACGCGATTGCGCAGCTCGATGCGTTCACGCCGCTCCATTCGGACGAAATGCATCATCAGGTCTGTCAGTTCATCAAGCACCGCCTCGTGCGAACAGTACCTGCGATGCACCACGTGAACGCCGCAGCGGTCATGACCGGGAATGTTCTGCATCAGGTATGTGCCGAAGCCCGCCAGGTCGCTGGTGATGGCGGCCACGCCGCGAGCCATGCACTCCAGCGGCGTGTAGCCCCAGGGCTCGTAGAAACTGGGAAAGATGCCCAGGTGACAGCCGCGGACGAACTCCTCGTAGTCCATCCCCAGCAGCGGGCTCATGGAGTTCATGAAATCGGGATAGTAGATCACCTTCACGCTGTCCTCGGGGCGGTTGATTAGATTCATCGCTCGAAGCTCATTGAGCACCTCATCGGTTGAATCATCCTCCAGGTCGTGCGTAACAATCGCCGGGAGGCGATGAATCCGCCAAAGCTGCCGCATGCGTCGCAACAGCAGCATCCAATGGCGGTCGATAAGGTCCTCGGCGGTGAATCGCTGTCCTCTGGCTGTTGCCAGGAAGAGACGCTGGCCAAGTTCCTCCTTGATCAATTCGCAAGTCTTGCGGATTTCCTCCATCTGCGCTCGCGACTGCAGCACCTCGGCTATGATCGACCTGAAGGGACGGCGCGAGGAAAGGAAGAAGATTACCGTCTTGTCGACGTTCTCCTGCTTCAGCCGCCAGTTAAGCCTGCCCAAGGCCTGCAGCGTGAGGTCGAAGCCCTTGTTGCAGTACTCGTAGCGCCCGGAGGAGAAGAAATAGAGTGTCTTGTCGAGGTCGAAGCAGTAGCTGGGAAAGAAGTGCCCCATGACGAACTGGTCGATCTTCTCCTTCGCGCGGGCGTGGCGGTTCTGGAGCTCGTGCGGCGCGATGAACCTTTCGAGGTTCAATCCATTTGGAAGCAGCAGGTCGACCGCCCGGCCGTCAAGATGTTGGCACTCAAATGCAGTTATTTCGCTGACGGTGGTGAACACGTGCGCGCCATGCGCGGCTGCGCGTTCGATCCTGACCTGCGTTTCGATATTGAAATGCCTGGCATCGGCCAGCCAGTTGACGAATGGGACGTGGTCGTAGAACCACGGATCACTCAATGCCAAGTAGCGGCCCAGCAGTGTGGCGTGGGTCGTGAAGACAATGGCGAGTCTCGCATCTCCTCGGCGCAGTTCGGGGATAGCCGATCCCGCCATCCATTCATGGAAGTGCGCGACTATCGGAACATTCAGCCCATCTGCAAGAGACAGCCGGAAGAGGAACTGCTCGACCATGTTGCCAAAGGCCAGGCAGCCGTCGATCAGTGGGTCGCCGGCAGGGGAGGCTATGGCGTGATGCTCCCACAGGACATATTTGATGCTGCTCAGCCACCCCATGACGCTTTGCACATTCATCAAGGCGACGCGCGGCTCGCCATCGATGAGCCACTTGCCGTAATGCACGTCCAAGCCCGCCTGTCGCATCTGGGCAACGACTGATCCAACGGCATCGGCCGGCAGGGGCAGTTCTTCAAATTCGGTCTTGCTGAATTCGCTGTAAGGCCCGACCATCAGGTAGCGGTCCTGCTCCCTGGCTGCTGTCGCTGCCTTTGTTCGAAGAACGGTATATATCCCGCCCACCTGCTGGCAGACTTCCCAGGATACTTCAATAAGGAGGAAATCCGTCTTGTTCAACTCCCTTGCCACTAGACAATCGTAGCGCGGCGGGCTTGGGTGCGGACCTCATCTTCATTTAGACTTGGTTTCGCCTTTGCGCCGGCGCGTCTTGTTAGTGGTGGCTGATGCGATGCGTTTGGCCACGCCCGGCGAGCGGCCTCGTTCCATTGCAGATTTCTTGATGTGCTCGTACTGACGTGTGCGCTTGGGGCTCTTGACTCCTCTGGGCGGCATAGTGGTTCCTTTCAATAGAACTGGTGCGCATTCACGAAATGCGCTGACGCTAGATGCATTCTAGTCCAGCATAGAGCGCATTATGTGTTGCAAGGCGTCTCGGCTGGAAACGCGAGGGCAAGATGCCCTCGGCACACGCGGGCGAGACGCCCGCGACACGCAAGGCAAACACTTGCAGGCGAGACGCCTGCACCACAAAGGCCAGACGCCTGCACCACAAAGGCCAGACGCCTGCACCACAAAGGCCAGACGCCTGCGCGACAATATGGCTGTCACTCCTCTTCCTCGAGAGTCTCGCCCAGTTGACGCAGCAATTCGGCAGCCTCGTCTTTGCCGCCGCTGGCTGATTGCCGCAGTATATCCACCGCCTTGTCGTACCCCTCAACCGCTTTCGGGTTGCCCGCCAGCGCCGACTGCTGCAATTGTTGCAACGGCGCCAGAAGCGGCTGCAACACGCCAAGGGCTGAATCAACGACGCTTCCCAGGGTCTGCCCCAGCCCCTTGGTGACTCCGCCCAATGTTTCTCCCAAACCGCCAAGCAGGCCTCCGACAGACTCGCCCAAGCCGGCCTTGCGAGGCGCAGCCGGCATTGCGGGTCTTTCCCGTCTGGCGACAGGCTGCCTTCCCTTGCGGCTTGGCGCTCTGGGCCTGGCCTTGCTCTTTGCCGGACGGCTGCGAGAGGACTGCGTCCTACTCGATGGTCGATTCTTGCCAGCGCGTGATCTTGTCTTGGCCATTGAACTTCCTCCGCTATGAGACTCAACAAACCCCAGCCATATTCTCATTGTAGAGCGCCTGGGCAGTTGAAGCCGCCGCTGCTGCCTCCAGCTCGGCGGCAGAGCGTAGAATTCATCGGAGACAAGCAGATGGCTCGTCAGATCGTTTCGGCTCATAGTGTGCCCATGCCTCGCCACGTCGTGCCGATGCTGGCGATGCTCGCCGAGATGCCTCGCGACCAAGCCCGCTATTCCTTTGAGTACAAGTGGGACGGCGAGAGGGCGCTGGCCTACTGGGACGGGAAGACTCTGCGACTGGAAAGCCGCAATCTGGCGGACATCACGTCTCAATATCCCGAGTTGTGGCCGCTGGGGAAATCAATCGGCAATGCGGCGGTACTGGACGGCGAGATCGTGGCCATTGATGCAGAGGGCAAATCCGATTTTCACCTGCTTCAGCGGCGAATGCACCTGACGCGCCAGAGCGATATCCGCCGGGCCATGCAAGAAGTCAGCGTCTGCTACATGGTCTTCGACGTCCTGTATTTGCATCGGGACACCATGCCACTGCCTTACCTCAACCGCCGCGAGATCCTGGAGAATATGAACCTCAGTGGAGAGTTCTGGCAGCGGCCGCCATGCAGCCTGGGGCGGGGCGATGCAATGCTGGAATCAGCCAGGCTAAACGGCATGGAGGGAATCATCGCCAAGCGGCTGGACAGCCCATATCTTCCGGGCAGGCGTTGCGATTTCTGGCTGAAGATCAAGCTGCTCTGTCGCCAGGAATTCGTTATCGGCGGATGGGTGCCGATCAAGGGCGAGCCGGCCAATACGGTGGGGGCTTTGCTTGTGGGCTATTACGAGGGACAAAGGCTGATTTATGCCGGCAGCGTCGGCACGGGCTTCACCGATCAGCAGCGGGACCATCTTCGGCGTCTGCTGCTGGAGCATAGGCGAACGAGCAGTCCGTTCGCAGGGACCACGCCCCGAGCCGATGCTGTATACGCAAGCCCGGTGCTCGTGGGCGAAGTAGAGTTCCGTGAATGGACTGAAACGGGCATGTTGCGACAGCCGTCATTCAAGGGACTGCGCAGTGACAAACCAGCCAGGAGCGTGGTCCGCGAGAGGATGGCGGGCAGATGATGCCCGATAAGAATGCTCACCTGGTGGTTTGCGCAATGGCGGCTGGGCGAAGTGGCGCAGCAAGTTCAATCGGGCGCCCGGCCAGTTCAATAATGACTCCCTCGTCGCCGCGCAGCTGCAGTTGACCCGAAGAAAGGGCAACCGGCGCGGACGTGTCGGTGCTCATCAAGATGTTGCCCCTCAGCCCAGGTAGTTCAATACTCTGGTTCTTGCGGCTGAGATTCAGAGCCATCAGCAACTGCTCCTGCTCGTGCGAGCGGACATAGAGCAAAGTATCCTTGCGAGAGGTTATCCAGGCATACTTGCCCACCGACAGCGCCGGGTGCGACCGCCTGAGCCTGATGAGGCGGTGATACAACTCCAACAGCGAGCGGTCGTCGCTCCGCTGCAATGCGACGTTCCGGTGCGGATAATCAGGGCTTACGGGCAGCCAGGGCTTGGCTTCGCCATCGAATTCGGCATTCGTTCCCGGCCCCCATTGCATCGGGGCGCGCTGAGGATCGCGGCCTAGTCGCAGGCCCGGCAATCGCTTGCCGAAGGGGTCTCGCATCGCCGCCAGGGGCAAGTCCAGGTCGCACATGCCGATCTCGTCGCCATAGTACATCGTCGGCGTGCCGCGCAGCGTCAAGAGCATCATGGCCGCCACCCGCGCCTGCTGCTGGCCCAGTCGGCTGCTTATGCGGGACTTGTCGTGGTTGCCCAGCACCCAGTTAGGCCAGGCCCCGACAGGCAGGGCGGCTTCGTACTTCTGGATGGCCCGGCAAATTACCTCAGCGTTCCAGGGCAGGAGTATCAATTGGAAGTTCAGCGGCAATTGGACGCCGCGACCGCCAGTGCCGTAGTAGGTAACCAGCTGCTCCACTGGCAGGTAGAGTTCGCCGATCAAGACGGTCTGAGGGAACTCGTCAGCCACCTGCCTCATGCGTTTTGCGATCTCATGCACTTCGGGCCTGCCGGCGGAGTAGATGTGCAGCAGCGAGTCATAAGGCCCCATGCTGGGCACATAATGGGGGTTGGGCGGATCGTTGCGAAATTGATCATCTTTGATGAGGTGCCGCAATGCATCTATGCGCCAGCCGTCGATGCCGTGGCGAAACCAAAACCGCATCACTTCCAACATGCTCGCTTGGACGTCAGGGTTTCGCCAGTTAAGGTCGGGCTGCTGAGGCAGGAAGGAATGGCAGTAGTATTGGCCAGTCGCCGGGTCAAATGTCCAGGCGCTGCCGCCGAATTGGTTCAGCCAGTTGTTGGGTGGCCCGCCATCAGGCGCAGGGTCGCGCCAGATGTACCAGTCACGCTTGGGGTTATCGATTGAGGAGCAGGATTCCTGGAACCACGGATGGCGGCTGGAGGTGTGGTTAGGCACATAGTCGAGAATGATTCGCATCCCACGGCGGTGGGCATTTTCTACAAGGTCGTCAAAGTCCTGCATCGTGCCGAAGACGCTCGCCACGCCAAAGTAATCCGCGACGTCATAGCCGAAGTCGGCCATCGGCGAGGGATAGATCGGCCCCAGCCACAAGGCATCTACGCCTAGCCAATCGAGATAGTCCAGCCGGCTGATAATCCCGCGGAGGTCGCCGATTCCGTCGCCATTGGTGTCGCGGAAGGAGCGAGGATATATCTCGTAGACAATCCCGCGCTGCCACCATCTGTAGTTGTCTCGCTGAACGTCTTGTCCTGCCATCACTGTGACTCGAAACCAGGCTTTGGCCAACTTACGCCCGCCAGACACACAATTGCCCGGCTCGGGCTTGGCCCTGGGCCCACGGCCAGTTGCGTACTTGCTGGCTTCAGCGGCTGTCGTCTCATCTCAACATCCTGAAACGATGATCTGCCTGCCAATGCCGCAACCGCCATCGCTGTCATAGTTGCACAAACCATTTTAGGGCGGCCAAGACGGGCTTGGCCGAGGTTTGAATGCTTTTGTGCCTATACTGACCTAGGGACGAATGCAGGGAATGAGCCAAGGCAAGAGGGTTTTAATGAGGTGAAAAATGGCGACCGTAGCATCGACTGGTTCGACGAGCTCTCTGGCGGACGTCATCGACCGGATTCTGGACAAGGGAATTGTTGTGGACGCCTGGGTCAGGGTGTCGCTGGTGGGCATAGAGCTCCTGACCGTGGAAGCAAGAGTGGTCATAGCGTCTGTAGACACTTACCTGCGCTATGCTGAGGCAATTGCCATGACATCTTCGGCTGCTATTCCCGCCACTGCCCAAGCGCCGGCGGCGGTTGCCAAATCACAATCCAAGTCCAAAAAATAAT
>CAYQJH010000026.1:0-28376 GCA_964417755.1 uncultured Planctomycetaceae bacterium | reverse complement strand
CGAAGACATGCCGCCAGAAGCTAGTGCTCCGCGACTCGTGAAACGATGGATAAGGGTGCCGTGGTTTGCGGAGCGAAGCGGAGCAACCACGCCCCTTGCAAACAAGCGTGGTTGCTGCGTCCCTTCGGGACTTCGCAAACCACGGCACCCATCGGTTGACTTGTCATAGAGCACTAGTCCAGACTACTCTCGATTTCGCTTCCTGGTTCGCGAAGGCTGAACCTTGCCGGCTGCCGGCTTGGCGACACCCGCCGACTGGCGGTTTATCATGGCTGCGATGTATCCGCCCGCAAAGCCATTGTCAATGTTCACAACGCTGACGTTCGATGCGCAGCTATTGAGCATTGTAAGCAAGGCTGCCAGGCCGCCGAAACTGGCCCCGTAGCCCACGGAACTTGGCACGGCGATAACCGGCACAGCCACCAGGCCGCCCACCACGCTGGCCAGCGCGCCCTCCATGCCGGCGACGACCACTATTACCTTGGCCGTCTGCAACTGCTCGCTTCGGGCAAGCAGGCGGTGCAGGCCCGCCACGCCAACGTCGTAATGCGTGCTGACGTGCTGATCCATGATCTCAGCCGTCACGCGGGCTTCCTCAGCCACGCTCAAGTCGCTCGTGCCGGCTGCGACAATGGCGATGTGCCCGCGGGCCTCAAGCGGGCATTGGCGAAGCGTGATGGCCCTGGCCAGCTCGTGGAACCGGGCCTTGGGATAATGCCTGGCCACAGCCGAGAATACTTCCTTGCTGGCCCGGGTGGCCAGCACATTGGTGCCGCCGCAGGCGAGCTTGTCGAAAATGTGCACGACCTGCTGGGTCGTCTTGCCCGCACAGTAAATGACTTCCGGAAACCCGCAGCGAATGTTGCGGTGGTGATCGATGGTGGCAAAGCCCATTTCTTCAAAGGGCAGATGCCGCAACTTGCCGACGGCTGCATCTATATCCAGCCGCCTGGACGCCACCTGAAGCAGCAACTCGCGAAGGGTCTTTTCGTTCATACAGGTCATTATACTGTGCGGCTGAGAAGAGGACGAGAGAGCGTCGGGAATCAGGATGCCTCAGTCACGGCAGACATCGTAGGGTCGCCGCTGTTTTGTGGTGCGGGCGTCTCGCCTGCACATTCAGGGAATTGTCAGCGTCTTGCAGGCGGGACGCCTGCACCACAATACAGCGGCTGGCGCGGGTCACTTGGTCGCGACGATGCAGGCGTCGCCCTGGATAGCCCTGATGGCATCGAGTTGTTCAGTTGCCTGCTCGTAGCCAGCGAATCGGCCGACGCGGACGGCGAACATCATGCCACCCTCTGCGCTGATGGGCTCAACCACGACGCCGCTGATTGACTTTATCCGCAGTTCCATTGCCAGCACATCGGCCCCGCTCTTTTGGCTGAACGACTGCACGTGAACGGTCCAGGCAGTTGCATGGATGCGCTGGCCGGCAGCAGATGCCGCTTCGCCCTTGGGGAACAGGAACATCAGCCGGCTGAATTGCAGGTCCGCCTGGCTCCACTGTCCCAGCCGCTGCAGGCAGACGCCCAGGCGGAACCGGGCCGCGTCCGCTGGGCTGGCTGATTCGGCGAGATTATCCAGCGCCTGGCGGTACATCTCAGCCGCCGTGGGGAAGTCGTCCTGGTCATAGCAGATGTCGCCAAGGGCCTTGAAGGCCTGCCCGCGTAACTGTGCATCCTTGCTGCCGCCGGCTACCTGTTCAAGATCCGCCCGCGCGCCCTTGATGTCCTGCTGACGATACCGCGAGAGGCCTCGCAGGTAATAGCCTTGCTCGCCGCGGGCAGGGCGATAATTGTCCTGAAGGAATTGATCCATCAGCGAAAGGACGGTTTTGTCATCGCCGGCCTGGTAAGCGGCGCGGGCGGCGGCAAGCTGTTGCTGCGAGTGCGGCGAGAGTTCATTGTTGCAGCCGGCCGAGGCCAGCAAGCCCATCGCGGCGATAAATGTGCAGGCCAAATTTCGCATGATTGATCTCAACGAGATTCTGACATGCTACCGGCATATCCGCAATCCAGCCAGGCAGATTTCACGTGCGTTTCAGGAAGCTCCGGCCGGAAGGCCGGGTGTAAGATACGACATCCCCCTGCTTCCGCAGGGGGCTTCCATTAGCAGGGCCTTCCATTGGCAGGGCCTTCCATTAGCGCGGGCTTCCATTAGCGCGGCTTCCACTGCTTTCCAGAACGGGTTCAACTCGCTATTCTGGTCCACTACTGGAAATCGTAGTTCAATCGCAATGCGTAAAAACACCTGGAGCGGTTGTGGACCTTCTTTCGGACTTGAATGAACCTCAGCGCGAGGCTGTGATGCACGTCGACGGCCCGCTGCTGGTGTTGGCCGGCGCGGGCTCGGGAAAGACCCGCGTCATCACGCGCCGCCTGGCGTATCTCATTCAGCAGGGCATAGCGCCGTGGAATGTGCTGGCTATCACGTTCACCAACAAGGCGGCTGAGGAGATGCGCCAGCGCGTCGCCCAGCTTGCCAGCCAACGCGGCTCGACGGTGGCGACGTTTCACGCCCTGTGCGTTCGCCTGCTTCGCGAGTTCGCAGCCGACGCCAGCCTCAAGCCGCACTTCTCCATCTATGACCGCGATGACCAGCTCAAGGTCGCCAAGGAGGCGGTCGCCGCGATGGACTTCTCCACCGACAACTTCGCGCCGTCGCGCGTCCTGTCGGCCATCTCCGCAGCCAAGAACCAGCTCAAGACGCCGCAGGATATGGCAGCCATAGCCGGCGGCTTCTACGACCGCAGCATCGCGCAGATATATGAGAAATACAACCAGATCCTGGCGCAGAACACAGCCTTGGACTTCGACGACCTGCTTATGCGCGTGGCGTTTCTGCTGCGCGACCGGCCTGACATTCGCCAGCGACTGAGCCAGCGATATCGCTACATAATGATCGACGAGTACCAGGACACCAACCATGCGCAGTACGTCATCGCGCACGGCATCGCGATGGATCACGAGAACATCTGCGCCACCGGCGACCCGGACCAGAGCATCTACGCCTGGCGCGGCGCGGACATCAACAACATCCTGGAGTTTGAGCAGGACTACCCCAGCGCCAAGGTCGTCCGCCTGGAGGAGAATTACCGCTCGACGGCCGCGATCCTCTCGGCCGCCAGCCACCTGATCGCCTTCAACAAGATGCGAAAGGACAAGGCGCTCTGGACCCGCCAGGAGGGCGGACCCAACGTGAAGGTGGTCTACTGTGACCACGAACATGCCGAAGCCAATTTGGTTGCCCGGCGCGTTGCTGCCTATCATGCCGGCGGCGGCAAGTGGGATGAGGCAGCCGTCTTCTACCGCGTGAACTCGCTTTCTCGCGTGCTGGAAGAGGCCTTCATGCGGCAGGGCATTCCTTACCGCATCGCACGCGGCGTTGAGTTCTACAACCGCAAAGAGATCAAGGACGTGCTGGCGTATCTGAAGGTGCTGGTGAATCCCAGCGACGATTTGAGCCTGACGCGGATCATCAATGTCCCCGCGCGCGGCATCGGCGACACGACAGCAGGCCGACTGGAACAGCTCGCAGCGGCGCGTGGCGTGAGCCTGCTTGAAGCCTGCCGGATGGCCGATCAGGCCGGCTTGGGCAGCGCCGCGATCGCCAAGGTAACGACCTTCGTCAAGATGCTCGACGCCCTGGCGGCTGACTTGCATCAGCCCGCAAAGAAGGTAATTGAGGCAGTCCTCAAGGCCAGCGGGCTGGAGAAGGCCCTTCAGGGCAAGGAAGAAGAGCAGAAGCAGGCCCGCGCGAACGTGGATGAGTTGATATCCGCTGCCGCCGAGTTCGATGCCAACAGCGAGATCGCCGAGGGTGCGCTGCCGCTGGCGGAATACCTGCACCAGGTGAGCCTGGTCAGCGACATCGACCATTTCGAGGGCCAGGGCGGGGCCGTTACGCTGATGACGCTGCACGCCGCGAAGGGGCTGGAATTCCCGATGGTGTTCGTGGTCGGCTGCGAGGAAGGCCTGCTGCCCTTCCAGCGCGAGAGCGACACAGCCTGGGATGTCTCAGCCGCCAATGCCCGCCTGGAGGAAGAGCGCCGCCTGGCGTTTGTCGGCATGACGCGGGCCAAGAGGCATCTGACGCTGACGTGCGCCCAGAGGCGGCGAATTCGCGGGCAGGATCAGCCGCAGGCGGCATCGCAATTCCTTGCCGAAATCGGCAGCCAGTCCGTCAGCGTTGAGGATGCTCGCAGCGGCGAGGGCGTCTATCAGAAGCCCACCTTCCGCGGCGGGTTCTACAGCGATATGGCCGTGCGACAGCGGATCGAGGGCGGCGCAGCCTTTGCCGCCCATGGCGAAGAGACAGAGGTTGGTAGCACGGCCTTTCCAGGCCGTGATGCAGAAGCTGCAGGCCAAACCGACGCCTTCGCCGAAGAACAGCCGCTCCCGCCCGAATATGAGCATCTCAAGATCGGCAGTAAGGTCCTGAGTTCCAAGTTTGGCCGGGGGCGAATCGTATCCATCAGCCAGCCCTGGCCGCACACGCGAGTCAAGGTCCAGTTCGACCAGTACGGCCAGAAGACGCTCGTCCTCTCGATGGCAAGGCTGGAAGTGCTTTGAGAGGATAGCCCCCACCTGATAACCGTCGGGCCGATGGCCGGCAAGGATTGACAGACGAGAAGATGGCGTCGACGGGCATACGGGCATACGATGAGGTATTGACGCCACGGCCCAGGAACGGTAGAGTCCAGCCCACAGCGTGTGGAGATTTATTAGATTTTCTTTGGTTCGTCGGCCCACAGGCACTAACATAGTCCCGTACAGATACCGAACATACTGGGAGCAAGACGATGGATCGAAGGCAAATCGGCCTCAAGCTCATAATGGACCAACTCGATCAGCAGGTCAAGGTTGACACCTTCGAGGATCGCTTGATCCTTCAGAAGACGGTTTACTTGGCGGATGCGGCGGGGGTGCATTTGGGCTATTTTTTCCGGTGGTACCTCCGCGGGCCGTACTGCCCCGATGTGGCAGACGATGGCTTCGCCGTCGCCCTGGACGTTGCATGGAAGTTGGACGACTCCAATAGGTGGAACTTGGACGACGTGTCATGCAAGCGGCTTGCCAAGCTTCGGCCGTTGCTGACCTGTGAGGACAGGGCGAAACTGGCTCTGAGGTTGGAATTGCTGGCTTCGGTGCATTATCTGATCGAACGCAAGCAGGTGAAAGACACTTCTGTCGAGACGATCACGCGAAAACTGCGCGCTTGTGACAAGCCTTTCTCTCAGGAGCAGGTAAACGCTGCGCTACAGGAGCTGAGGGACTATGGGATCCTCACCTGAAGGTTCTCCGGGAAAGCTGATCGTCGATTCTCTTCATGGGGACATTCACCTCTATCCGCGAGAATGGGCGATTCTGGATACACCTGCTTTTCAGCGACTTCGTCGGATCAAGCAGCTCCAGATGAGTCAGGTAACGTACCCGAACGCCACGCACACCCGCTTTGCACATTCGCTGGGAACGCTGGCGATCATGTCCCGGATTCTCACTGTCGCTCGGGGGAATCCTTGCGTGCGGCCGAACAAGCGTCAGAGCGAGAACCTGCGGATGGCGGCACTTCTGCACGATGTCGGGCACTATCCCTATTCCCACTTGATGGAAGGCATCGACGGCATCGTTCTAACCGAGGATGCGGTTCAGGATGGGAGTCCGGGCGGGGGCCCGATCGACGCCAGCAAGAAGCCGATCGCTTACCCCGACCATGAAGAGGTCGGCGCTCATATTGTGACGCACAGGCGCGACCTCATCGACGCCATAGGCGGGCGAGCGCGAGCCCGCGAGGTGGCAGACCTATTCGGGAAGGCGAGGCCCGGTAGTGCCCAATGGAGCAAGCTCCTGCACAGCAGCTTCGACATGGACCGTCTGGACTACCTGCGGCGGGACGCCTATGCCACAGGTGTTCCCTATGGCGATACGGACGTGAACTACCTGCTGAATTCGTTGCGAGTCAGCGATTCCGGGTTCGTGGGCGTGGACGATAAAGCCCTGCCGGCAGCAGAGCACTTCCTGCTGGCCAGATTTTTCATGCACAAGACGGTGTACTTCCACAAAACAACATTCGGAATTGAGGAGGCTTGCCGCCAGCTGCTCAGGCGCGTGCGTAATGACGGCATGTTTGGCATACCCAGCGACGGCAGCCAGATACTCAACCTCGTGGGATCGGAACGATTGCCGGACTTCAACGACGATTTTGTCGATAGGATCGTCCACCAAGCCGCCCAGCAAGGCGATCCAGTGGTAAAGGCGTTGGCCCGGTGCATTGAAAGTCGTCGCCCCCCGAAGTTGCTGAAGGAGGTACAGATCCTTGAGGATGTCGCCCGCTCTTCTGGTCACAATGGGGGCACGTTCTTCTGGGCAAAGGCGAGGACGTCACTAAGGGATCTCGCAACGAAGTACGGCATACCGCTCGGACAGTTTCTTCTTTGCCGCACGAAGCCGCTCAAGCTCGAGCCGCATGGACCCCTCGTCAGCGTGCAGCAGGCTCGCAAACTGCCATCTGAGGACGAGGACGAGGTCATCAGGGTCTTTGTCGGCAACGAAACGGAGCCACGCTCGCTGGTCAGAATCAACCACAGTCTCATCTACGCGTGCGGCAGCCACACCTGGCAGGCCTTCCGGCTTTACGTGGTGTACGAAGGATCGGATCGAGCGGATGTTGTTTCGCGCCTACAGGCTGATGTGGCAAACTGGGATGCGACAACCTAATTTGCGGTTCCCGGGCTCGCGCAGCCGGTTGTATATTCACCGGACCTCTTTACCACCCGCGGCTCGTAATCGAAGAACACCGCGGGAGAAATTGCAGATGCTGACATTGGAGCATCTTTTTGAGAACAATCGACGCTGGGTGCGCGATGTGGAGGCGGCTCAGGCGGGCTTCTTTGCGCAACTGGCCCGCCAGCAGGCGCCGCAGTACCTGTGGATCGGCTGTAGCGACAGCCGCGTGCCAGCCAACGAGATCGTCGGGCTCTTGCCCGGCGAGCTGTTCGTGCATCGCAACATCGCCAACATGGTAGTCGACGGCGACTGCAACTGCATGTCGGTCATCCAGTACTCCGTAGAGATGCTCAAGGTCCGGCACATCATCGTGTGCGGCCACTACGGTTGCGGCGGTGTTGCGGCGGCAATGGCGGGCGATAGCGGCGGCATGGTGGGAAAATGGCTTGAACCGCTTCGGGCACTGTGCCAGAGACATCGTCCGGAATTGGAAATAATCCGGGACGATGCCCAGCGAATGCGCCGCTGCTGCGAGATCAACGTTGCCCAGCAGGTCGGCAATGTCTGCGCTTGTTCGCCCGTGCAGGAGGCCTGGCGGCGAGGGCAGGACCTGTGGGTTCACGGCTGGATTTACGACATCGCCGACGGCCTGCTGCGCGATCTGGATCTGTGTGTCGGCCGCGAACAACGCGACTCACTCTGACTGTTCAGGGCCGAAGAGACAGTGGACGGCGTGGACGCGGAGTCTGTGGCTACGTTAATCTCCCTCCACAAACACTCCCCTTGCGAATAGGTATGCCAGCAGAGCGAGCGCAATGACTAGGTTTGAATCCTGATTAACTTCAACTCGCTTTGCACTTAAGCCTGTAAGACCAAAGCGTGAGAACCTCAGGCCCAGTTGTGGGATGTTAGGACGAAAGAAGCCTGGCAGTTTATATGATGCATCGCCCACGGTGATTATGTCACAAAACGGGGTAAGCCTTGGGCGAATCGAGCCAAGTACGATTTTGTTCTTGATGAGAGTAATCTTCGTTCGGCCAGAGCTTTTTGTCCTTGTGCCTTGCACCAATAGTGCATCATCAAGATAGACGCTGAACTCGAGATTTCGTGATACATGGCAAAGATATACTGTCCCCATATTGCTGACTATGTCAGCTTTCATACTCCTGATCATGGGCCAAAGTCGCGGCGCGATGGTGAGGATTTCATGCATGTGGCCATCCCTTACTGCCCGAACTTCTCCGACGTGAACAGGAACACCCTCGTGCCTTCCATCTGCCAGGCGCCTTGAGGCAGGCCGGCCTTGCCGGCGCAGCATTCATCCAGAAATTCCTGGGCCGTCCAATCCATTTCGGTAGCAACCTCCGGCAGGAAGCAGCCGGCCCGGTGCCCTCGGATAATGTAGATGCCGTGCTTGCCGATCTCCAGGCCCAGCGGGTTCTTCGTCTCTTCCAGGGCCGACAGGACGCTGACTTCCACGTGCAGTTGCTCCAGCTCCGCCGGCGTTATGGGGTTGGAGACGAATCGTGGGTCCTGGGCGGCGGCGCGTGCCATCTCGATAACCAGCACACCCAGAGGTTGCGACGGCTGGAACGTGCCGATGCAGCCGCGCAGGCGTCCGCGATTGGTCAGCGTGACGAAACACCCGCGGCGCTCGGCCAGCACGCCCTGCAAAGATGGGCTTTGGGGCGCTGGACCCTGCGTGACCTCGCTGGCCACTGCCTGGCGGGCGAGCGCGATGAGCATCGCACGATCAGATTCGGATATTGGCATGCGTGTTCTCCCTGTTGTTTTGACAACTATCCCCCTGCTTCCGCAGGGGGCTTCCAAACAACGGCCGTGTTTAAGAAAGCTTCAGACGGAGGCCGCAACCAGAGTCGAGAAGATTTCTCGGCGGGCATACGTTGAACTTATCGCTCGCAAGCTCCGCACATGACTAGCGCGTGGTTTGCCAGCCACGAGCCTTACAGCGACAAACCTTTGAGTACAAAGCTTTGTTTGTATGCCCGCCAAGAAATCTTCGTTACATCATCATCCGAATGATCCCATAGAATGCCAGCAGCGCGCCCATGGTCGCCCAGAAGCGACCCCATTTCTTGCGCCAGGCGGCTGCACGGGCTGCGTCCCGGCTGATTGGCACGATTCCTCGACCTACAAGCGAAAAGTACACGCCGGCCCCGATGAATAGCGGCACCTGCACGCGCGACAGCATAAGGGCAGCCTGCGATTTGCCCATCGAGGCTACCACAGCGATGGCTGCCGCCGTCATCGCCACTGCCGCGGCGACAACGATGATCATCCCAGTTTTTCGGCTCAGGGACATTACTTCTTGTTCGAAACCCTCGCCGGCTCAGGGCGCGACCGGCGGGAACGAATATATGCAACCAAGGCTGGGATCAGCGAGATAACGATGATGGCCACCACGACCATCTCGAAATGCTTCTGGACGAATGGGATGCTGCCGAAGAAATACCCCGCCAGCACACAGATCGAAATCCATGCCAGCGTCCCCAGCACGCTGAAGGTTACGAAGCGCCTGTAGGACATCTTGCCGATGCCGGCCACGAACGGTACGAACGTGCGGATGATAGGCATGAACCGCCCGATGATGACGGCAGTGCCGCCGTGCCGCTCATAGAAGGCGTGGGCCTCGTCGAGGTGTTTCTTGTTCAGCAGGCGCACCTTGTCCTTGTGGAATATCTTCGGGCCGACGAATCGGCCGATCCAATAGTTCGTCGAATCGCCGCATATCGGCGCCAGGTAAAGCACGCCCAGGAGGCTCGCCAGGTCGAAGGCTGGATCCTTGCCGCCATGCCCGGCCGCCAGCGAGCCGGCCAGGAACAGCAGCGAATCGCCCGGCAGGAACGGCGTAACGACCAGGCCCGTCTCGCCGAAGATAATCAGGAAAAGGATCAGGTACGCCCATGGGCCAAACGCAGATACGACCTGGTCCATGAACTGCCTGAGATTGAAGATCAAATCCAATGGATTGATGCCGGCCAATAATTCCATAGTGCCCCCAGTAGACACTCTTTGGCGGGTGTTTGTCAAAACTTCCGTTAGAGCGGTTTACTGCCCCGCGTAATTCTTTTGGCAGCGCCTAACCTTCGGCGGTCAGCCCTGTCTCTATGGACGTACGAATAACATCGCCCAACAGAAAAGTGCTTCAGGAAAGGAATAAAACATGAAGACGATGACCTCGACAAAGTGGATTCTTGGATTGGTTGTGGCTGCGGCGATAGCGATGACGTCGGCCCCGGCGATGGCCCGTGATCGCGATGGCGGGCGGGATCGGGATGTGAAGTTCGTCAGTAAGCATCACGGCGACCGAGACGTGAAGTTCGTCTCCTCGCGCCATCATGATCGCGATGTTCGGATCATCCGCAGCCGGCCGTCGGTAGTCTACGTGCCGGGCCACTATTATCCGCGGCACTACTACGTGGCCCCGGCATATCCGGTCTACACATACGCTGCCCCGGTGTACGTGGCGCCGTGCTACCGCAGCCCAAGCCTCTTCTCGTTCAGCTTCAGCTTCGACTAACCATCAGGGGACAGCCGAACCTGAAGCCATGAAGGCGGCCGGGATGATAAACCCCTGGCCGCCTTTTCTCATTGCGGGTTGCGGGTTTCTGGATTGCGGATTGAACGACAGCACCACCAAGACACGAAGCCCCAAAGAATGCAAGCTGAGCTTTGCTGTTACGAGTTAAGGGGCTACCAGTTAACGCTGTTCGCCGCTCCGCCGTTTGTCGTTATCTGTAAGGCCCGGCTGGGCGGAACTCCAGGCTGGTTTTGCTCGGCGCCACTCCGGTCTCGCTGAAGATCATGATCTCATTATGGGCTACGAAGTGGCTGCTGGGCAGGTAGTAGTATTCCTGCGGGCCGATCAGCCAGTAGCGGCCCAGGTTGGCGCCGTTGAGGAATATCTGCCCCTTGCCATGGCCCTTTAGATGCAGGAACAGCGGCACCTCGCTGTGCGGGTGCGGAAAATGCGCGGTGTACCATGCCGGCACATGAGCCTGGCGGGACGGATGATGCCTGGTTCCCGCGGGCAGCTCCCACGGCCGGAAGCTCCACTGGGCCGAGGCTGTAAGGTTTTCCATCAGGCTATAAAAGCGGAAATTGTCCAGCAGCTTCTCCGTGGCATCGCCCCAGAAGAGCAGTTCGATCTGGTTCTTGCCCTTATGTAATTCCGCCGACAGTGTCACGTCGCCATAGCCTCCGTCCATTGGCAGGAAGGCGGCCAGGCGATCGTTGCACTGGATGGCGACGTGGTGCGGCACGTCCTTGAACGTCACAAAGACCGGCTCGATCCGCGTCATCGGCAGGGAGATCTTCGCCTGCCACACAGCCAGTCGCTCCATTGTCCCCAGCAGGTGGCTCAGGCGGCGAGGCACCAGCCGCCTGGGGAATGTCTCCAGGCGCTTGAGCTTCAGCCGGGGCAGCTTGATTTCCTTGGCATCGTAAATGTGCCCCCACATGCCCCTCAGCTCGCCGATGTTCGGGCCGTAATTCAGCCGCCCCATGTTGTCAAGCAAGAGCGTCAGCACGTTCCTGCCGCGGACCAATTCAATCGGCACCGGCTTGCGGGCAGCATCCGCGCCGCGGCCCCAAGTGCCAAGCAGTTTGCCGTTGTGGTAGATCGTCGCCCGGTCTTCGCACTGGTTGGGCAGCAGGTGTCGCTTGGCGGCCTTAGGTGAGTCGATCTCGATTCGCTGCCACGCATAGCCGTAATGGATGCCCAGGTTGTCGAGGTCCTTCGGGCGGTCGATTTTCTGCCAGGCGAGGTCTTCGCTCGTCGGCTCGCTACAGGCGGCGGCCAGCTTCCATGGCGACAGCCTCGGCGGGGCGTGCCTGGCCGGCGAAGTGCGGGCGACCTTCTTGATTGTGATCTTGCCGTCGGCTGAGATCAGGGCGTATTCCCTGGCTGCCGGTTCGTGAACGACCTGCTCCAGGGACGAGCCAACAAAGGCCGGGCCCAAAACCAGGCTATCGTCGACCAGCCACGTCCGCCGCGCCAAGTCTGTATTGATGACGACGATCTGCAGAGGGGCGATCTCCTGGACGATCCGCGAATCGCCTTCAGGCACAATCACCTTCTGCTGCGCGCCATTGACGCTCAGCACGCCCTCAAAACCTGCCGGCCCGTGCAGAACCAATGTCTTGTCATTGAAAAAGCCCAGCGGCATGAGGTTCGTGTAGTCCAATGTCATCTCACCGGGCAGCCTTACATTGAACGGCACAGCCGCCGCGCCGAAGGCCTCCAGGCTTACTATCAATTCCTGGCCGGCCGGCAGCGAGACGCGAGCGGTCTTTATGTCGTCCCGCCCATTGTTGCTGATGATCGCCCACTGGCTGTTGCTGCCGGAGAGATTCATGACGTTGGTGCTGTCATGGACGCTGGCGGGGACGTTGCCCATCGAGCAGGTCGCGAGGAACCGGCCCATGTGCGTCGAGAGCATGTTGACCAGCTTGGTCAGGTAGTACTTTTCGGTCAGGCCGCCGCCCTCAGCCAGCGGGGCGTCGTAATCGTAACTTGTTGTCTGGTAACATGAATCGTTGCCAGTCATGCGGCTGGCCCAGAAGGCGAAGTTCGTCCCGCCGTGCCACATGTAGTAGTTGATCTGGCTGCCGCAGCCGATGATCTCCAGCGCCCGGCGGGCGCACTCGCGATCGCCCCGCCGCTGGTGATCGCCGCCCCAATAATCGAACCAGCCCGGCCAGAACTCCGTCACCAGCAACGGGGCCGCGGGCTGGCGCAGGCGCAACTGTTTAAGATATTGAACGCAATTGGAGTACCCGTTGACGCACTCGATGGCGTCAGCCACGGGCGGGTCGGTCAGGATGTTGCAGGTAATGATCGGGATGTCGAACCCGCTGCGGCGGAACAGCTGCGAGATGAAGTCCATGTACGCCAGCCGGTCGGGCATGGTCGTCATGTAATACTCGTTCTCGTTCTGGATCAGGATAATATTGCCGTCGCGCGTGACCTGCAGGTCGGCCAGCCGGCCGAGCACCTGGCGGAAGTACTTGTCGTAATAGTGCGTGTAAGAAGCATTATTCGTTCGATAGGCCATGCCGGGCTTTGTCGTCAGCCAAGAAGGCAAGCCTCCGAAGTCCCACTCGGCGCAGATGTAGGGCCCCGGGCGGAGGATGACGTACAGGCCCATCTCGCCAGCCAGGCGGACGAACGCAGCCACATCGTGATCGCCGCTGAAGTTCCACTTGCCTTCCTGCGGCTCGTGGAAGTTCCAGGCGACATAGGTATCGATGCAATTCAGCCCGGCGCGCTTTGCTTTGAGGAGGCGGTCGGCCCAGAGGCTTCTTGGGGTGCGGAAGTAGTGGACGCTGCCGCTTGTCAGCCAGATGCGGCTGCCGTCGATCATGTAACTACGGTCATCGAATGTCACTGTGGCCAATTGTCGTTCCCGCAAGCACAGACAGCATCTGAGATGCACCCTATTCCAATAAGTGTAGGGATTTGCGGTTGCCATGCAACACAAATCGGCCCGCAAACACCCAGGCGGCACTTTACGAATAAGCAATGAGGACGAAAGGAACAGCCGGTAATCAGACCTAATGAAGAACGCTGCTTAAATGATATCGGCCAAGAATAGCGCCACAGAAAAGCATTTTCTCAATGCACTTGATGTGTAAAGCCACAACCTCCTGTCAAAACCGAAGTTACGGTTGCTCGTAATTTCCAGAGGGCGCGCCAGATGGCATCAGCCCACCAAGCCACCAATTAACCAGTCAACCAGTTCACCAGTCAACCAGTTAACCAGTCTCCTCCCGCCGTGATGGGGGCACGGCGCAAAAAAAAGGCGACGCCTAGGTGGAGGGAGACCTCGGCATCGCCTCAAAATAGCCGCAACCCGGATGCAGGTGGAGGGAGACCTACATCATGCAGGGTGCAGCGGACAACTTCAATTGTTACTTCGGCCAGTAACGTTGGTTATCTTTAACCTGTTTTTAGGATTTTGCTTTTGTGAATTAACCTCACGCGCAAAACGTGATTTCATGCACAAATCATAGGCGGTGAATTGCTGCTTTTCACCGCCCGGGGTTTGTGGCTCATCTGGGACGATTCCCTCTGCCCGCCAGGCAGCACCCGCCCGGCGGCAGCAGCGGCAGCAGAACGGCGAAATCGCCCTAGCCAGCAGATTGCAACCTGCTGACTCCATACGGAATTACAGCCGGGACGAACGTCCATGTTCGCCCGCACAGACGAACGAATCGAACGTTACTTAAACGGCTGAACGAAGAATTGCCGCCCTGCTGCTTCTGCAACAACCGCAAGGCGTTACGACGTGATCGACTAACTGCATCCCAGCCGGCAACATGCTTCCGCATACAACGCGGAAGCATGGCACCCAGATTGACCAACAACCAACCGATCCACCAGTCAACCAGTCAACCAACCCACCAGTTAACTACATCCCAGCGATGACCCGCAGTTGTAGCACTTGTAGCAATTGCCATTTCGGACGGTGATCGACCCGCAAACGTCGCAGGCCGGCGCGTCCTCCTGGTAGTGCGAGAACTGCTGGTCCACCCGCTCGATCCTCGTGGCGGTAGCTGCCTTGGCCAGCGGAGCACTGGCGTTGGCCAAGGGCTTGCTTTCGCCGTTGCCGCGGATCAACTCGGGGCTATAAGCGCCGATAGACCTCTTGCCATCCTTGATGGAGGTCTCATCGGCGCGGCCAGGATCCGAGGATGCATCGTCCGTGACAGCCTCGGGCACTGCTTTACTGATAATCGACTTTGCAGACGGTGCAGCCGGAGACGACGGCAAGGCCTCCGAGCGGTTGGGCATATTGGCCTTGCGGTACTCCTCCAGGAACGTCATGCCGAGCCAGCGGAACACGTAGTCAACGATGCTCTTGGCGAAGGGGATGTCCCGATTCGAGGTCATGCCGCTGGGTTCGAACCGCTGGTGCGAGAACTTCTTGACCAGGGCCTCCAGCGGCACGCCGTACTGCAGGCACAGGCTGATGGACGTCGCGAAGGCATCCATCATGCCGCCCACCGTTGAACCTTCTTTGGCCATCGTGATAAACAACTCGCCGGGCCGGCCGTCCTCGAACAGGCCGACGTTGAGATAGCCCTCATGGCTGGCGACGTCGAACTTGTGCGTGATGGACGGGCGGGTAGCCGGCAGGCGATGCCGATGCGGCTTGGGCTTCTCAGGGGCAACATCGGCCTTGACCTTCGTGCCTTCTTCTTTGTCCTTCTTGCTGCGGACATTCAGCGGCTGGGTCCGTTTCGAGCCATCGCGGTAGATCGCCACCGCCTTCAGGCCGCTCTTCCAGCCGTCGATGTAGACCTGCATGATCTCGGCCGTCGTCGACTCCTTGGGCATGTTCACCGTCTTGGAGATTGCCCCGGAGATAAATGGCTGGACGGCTGCCATCATGCGGATGTGGCCCATGTAGTGGATGCTTCGGCTGCCGTTGGCGGGCTTGAAGGCGCAGTCGAAGACGCCCAGGTGCTCTTCCCTGATGTGCGGAGCGCCTTCAATGGTGTCATGCTCGTCGATGAACGCCAGTATTTCAGCGACCTGCTGCTTGCCGTAGCCCAGGCGCTCCAAGGCCATCGGTACCGTGCGGTTGACGATCTTGAACATGCCGCCGCCGGCCAGCAGCTTGTACTTGACCAGGGCGATGTCCGGCTCGATGCCGGTGGTATCGCAATCCATCATGAAGCCGATGGTGCCAGTGGGGGCAAGCACCGTTACCTGGGCGTTGCGGAAGCCTAGTCTTTCGCCGGCGGCCAGGGCCTGGTCCCAGGCAAACTTGGCCTCATCCAGCAGTTCCTGCGGGCAGTGGGCTGCGATCGTGTCGGCGGCCTGGCGATGCATTCGGATGACCTTCAGCATGGCTGGGCGGTTCTTATTGAACTGGCTGAAGGTGCCGACGCGGCTGGCCAGCTCGGCGCTGGTGCAGTAGGCGGTGGCAGTCAGGATCGCGGTGATTGCGGCGGCGTATGCCCTGCCGCCATCGCTGTCGTAGGCCAGGCCCAGCGACATCGCCAGCGATCCGAGGTTTGCATAGCCCAGGCCCAGCGGGCGGAAGTCGTGGCTATTGCGGCAGATCTGGGCGCTGGGGTAGCTCGAATGATCGACCAGGATTTCCTGGGCGATGGCGAAGATGCGGGCGGCATGGCGGAAGCGTTCGATATCGAAGCTGCCGTCGCCGCGGCGGAACTTCAGCAAATTCAGGCTCGCCAGGTTGCAGGCTGAGTCGTTGATGAACATGTACTCGCTGCACGGGTTGGATGCGTTGATCGCCCCGCTGTTGGGGCAGGTGTGCCAGCGATTGATCGTCGAGTGGTACTGCACGCCTGGGTCGCCGCAGATCCGCGTGCCCTCGGCAATGCTGTTCATCAGCTCGCGGGCCTTGTACTTGACCATCGGCTCGTGCGTGGTCACGGCGTAGGTCTGCCAATCCTTGTCGTCCTGCACAGCCTGCATGAATTCATCTGTCAGGCGGACCGACAGGTTGGCGTTCTGGTACATCACCGAGGCGTAGGCGTCGCCGTTGAGCGAGCCGTCATAGCCCTGGTCGATCAGCGCCCAGGCCTTCTTCTCCTCGACCATCTTGCATTCGATGAATTCCTTGATATCCGGATGGTCCACGCGGAGCGACTGCATCTTGGCTGCGCGGCGCGTCTTGCCGCCGCTGCGGACCACGCCGGCGATCTGGTCGTAAATCCGCATGAAGCTGAGCGGGCCCGACGGCCTGCCGCCGCCGGCGAGCTTCTCGTGGCTGCTGCGAAGCGTTGAGAGGTCCGTCCCCGTGCCGCTGCCGTACTTGAAGAGCATGGCCTCGGCGGTGGCAAGGCGCATGATGTCTTCCATCGTGTCCTTGACCGACTGGATGAAGCAGGCCGACGCCTGGGGATACTCATAGCTGTGAATGGTTCGTTCGGGTGAATTGGTCTGGCTGTCCCAGTGGAAGTTGCCCTCGCTGCCTTGAACACCTAACTGGTGATACAGGCCCACGTTGAACCATACCGGCGAATTGAACGAGCCGTGCTGGTTGATGCAAAGGTAGGTCAACTCGTTATAGAACCGCTCGGCATCGGCGTCGCTGGCGAACAGGCCGTCCGCCTTGCCCCAGTCGGCAATGGTGCGGGTGACGCGGTGGACCAGGTCGCGGACGGACTTTTCCCGCTGAGGCTTGTTCCGCTCGCCGTAGAAATACTTGCTGACGACGACATTGGTGGCCAGTTGGCTCCAGTCGGTCGGCACTTCCACGTCATTCTGCTCGAATATGACCGCGCCCTTGTCGTCGGTGATCTTGGCTGATCGCTTCTCCCAGGTGATCTGATCGAACGGGTGCGCATCGGCGGCAAAAACCTGCTCAATCGTCAAGCCATCCGAAGCTGAGCGAACGCCAACGGCCTCGGAAGATGAATTCTTTTGGCGAGCGGTCATATAAAAATCGTCTCCGAACGATTCTGACGGTATATTCTGTCTGAAGTACTTAGGCTGCAGCCAATTAAAGCGCACCGCAAGCCGGCGCTTCTAGGTAAAACCCTTACGCGTCGGCGGTACAGGGCCGACACCATTGAAGTGGCTGCACATCCCAACTCAAGCCTCGATGGATGAGCAAGGTAACTCAACATATAGTGCCCTTCAAGGCAAAAAACACTGAATATTGAATTTTGATGCAATGCACTGTCGTTGCGTAAATTACCTAATTACATTTTCTTAACTCACAGTCTACAACACCCAAACAGCATGCTAACATACTCATTTCTATAGGTCAAGAGCATACTTCTTATAGTGCTTAGTTAATTCTAGGTGCCCTATATGTAGATAACCTGTTGTTTGTTGTAAACAATTGTCGTTTCCCCGCAGCCAGGGCACCCGCTCGAATGCGATCAAGGTTGAGATGAAGGCAAACAGCCAAAGCGGCGGCACAGCCGTCGCACTCCAAAGCTATCACTCCAAGGCTATCATATATGGAGATATCCGCAGAGATGCGCTTCATCTTGCTTCGCCTGCGCACCACCAGGTAGGCACGCATGGAGGCTGCACAAGCTCCAAGCACATGAAGATATGGACATAGCTGTATACGTGCCTCAGCCGCCCAGCAGGGTAAGGACTCAGTTACAGCGGGCAAACATGGAAGTGTCATTGCCGTTTTGTGGTGCGGGCGTCTCGCCTGCACATCCTTGCATTGTCAGGATCTGCCCCGAGCGAAGTCGATGGGCACCACCATTGCCCCCTGTAACTGAGGCCCAGCGGGCTACGATTGCCTTGGCGCAGCAAGGCGAGCTATATAGGATTCGCATCATGACACAAACCAGTAATGCCGCCTCCAGGAGAGGCATTTATGTCGGCAGCGTCGTGCGCAACGTCAGGCTCTGCGATGAGCACTATCTCGTGTGCATCGCGATGGAGTCTTTTCCGCCATCGCTGCCGGGGCAGTTCGTCCAGCTTCAATGTCGCGGCCTGGAGGAGCAGACAGCCCTCCGCGAGATTCCCTGGCCGGCGTGCGAGTTTCCCAAGGCCAGCCAGGCCGAACTGACCAATCGAGAGCCGATGCTGCGCCGCCCGCTCAGCCTGGCGGGCCGGCGCGACCTGCCCGGCGGTGGCGTGGAAATCGACATTATCTATCGCACAATCGGGGCGGGCACGAATTGGCTAAGCGGCATCGCCCCGGGCCAGGCGCTCAGCGTGCTTGGCCCGCTGGGCAACGGGTTTACTATTCATCCCGAAAAGCCCTTTGCTGCGCTGGTGGGCGGCGGAGTGGGCATTCCGCCGATGCTGTACCTGGCCTCCGCGCTGAATTCTTCTGGCGTGGCCGCGGCTGCCTTTGTGGGCGTGCGCAGCCAGCACCTCCTGCCGCTGACGATCATTCACGGCAGCGACCCAGCCGCCGACGGCCAACCCACGCCCTGCGTGCGCGAGTTCAACTTCTTTTGCACCGACGCCGCGGTTGCCAGCGACGATGGCAGCATCGGCTATCACGGCTTGGTCAGCGAGGCCTTCATTCGCTGGCTCAAGGCACACCGCTTCGGCGCGGAGCAGGTGACCGTATATGCCTGCGGCCCGGAACCAATGGAGCGAGCCATCGCCGATCTGTGTATGATGCGCGAGATCGAGTGTCAACTTGCGCTGGAGCGCCACATGGCCTGCGGCATGGGCACATGCCAATCATGCGTTGTCAAGGTTCGCGATGACGCCAGCCCGGACGGTTGGAAGTTCAAGCTCTGCTGCACGGATGGACCGGTCTTCGATGCGACATGCCTGCTGTGGTAGCAGCCGAAGGAATTACCGCTTTAGCAGTTTATCTGCCCTGAGGGCTTTGTCTGTATACCAGGCAAGAGATCCTCGGCCCCCGCTCGTGCTACCAGCGATAGCGCCATTTACAAAAGAAGGCACAGGCCGCAAACATCGCGAACCTGTGCCCTCGACAAAATGGCCTGCGGTCTCTGTTCTTTACGGTGCGTGCGGGCGGCCTCGCTGGCTCAGGCCGGCAATCAGCGCCACCACGAACACCACCAGGAAGATGAAGAACAGGACCTTGGCTATCATCGCTGCCCCGGCTGCTATGCCGCTAAAGCCGAAGATGGCCGCGATTATCGCCACCACGAAAAACACCAGCGCCCAATACAGCATGGCTTTCTCCTTCACGCGGCAGGTGTGCTCCCTTCAACTGCAGCGATCCAAACTCCGGCATTACAGCCCGGGCTCCAAATCGACATCCGGTTCAAATTCGATGCCCAGCTTCTTCAGCAGCTCGCGGGCTTGTTCTTTGCCCTTGCCGGCTGCGTCCTTCAGCGTTTCGACTACCTTGTCATAGACCTCCGAGGCCTTGGGACTGCCCTTCTCTGCCTCCTCGCGCAGCTTGTCGATATGCTCCTCCAGGCGGCCGATGTTCTCCTGGAACAACTGGTTGGCCCTGGCCGAGGTGCTGCTGATGGCGGTCTTGAGCTGGCGAACAATATTCGTCAGCAGGCTCAAGTCCAGTTCCACGCCGATCGAGCCCAACGTGCTTGTTACTGCCTCGGTGGGCATACGAGTCTCGCGCGCCGTGGTTGTAGCACGCTGCGTAACTTTCCTGGCAGGACCTGTGACGCGGCGCGTTCCGCGCGCCGGCGAGGTCGTCCTGCCTCTTGGCGATGGCGCAGCCTTTCGGCTGGGCCTGCTGGCCGTCGAACGCCTTGTACTCTTCTGACGAGCCATAAGTTTATCCTTTTCTGGAAACCTTCGGTTGGTTGTCGATGCTACGTCGCATCAGGCCCCCAACATCCGCACGCATCGTTTCCTCTATGGAATATTAGCGCGCATGCAAGGCATTGCGCCGCCGAAACGCCCCTATAATCGGACCGGAAACCGCCCGGCTAAGCGGTTATCAAGATCTCATCTGCCAGGATAATGTCGCACCTCATGGATATTGCAGCGTCATTGCCCCGAAGGCAATTCGAGAGGTCGACGTAGGTCTTTCTCTCAGACAAAATAGGGTTTTCCGCATCGCCCTGCGCCTCATGTCGCGGCGTAGAATTGCCCGTCATTGGCCGACCTTCCGGCACCGGGCCAGGAGGCGGAAGTCTTGTCGAGAAAGGAGACATCCATGGCTACGAAAGCATCGCAGGGCGGCGGCATGGGCTCGCTGGTCATCGACCTCAGCGCGCTGCAGAGCAGCGTGAACATGCTGCAGGACGCCATCAAGCAGTCGGGCCAGCAGGCAGAGCAGGCAATCAACAACGCAGTCAATCAGATTCGCCAAAGCGGCTGGATGAAGGACATCAAGAGCGCCAAGGAGAAGGGCTCGGCTGATAGTGAAGCCTGGCGCGCCTATCAGAGCGCTCTGAATGTTCTGCGGCAGGCTGCCGAAAAGGGCAACGCCGAAGCCAAGAACTTCCTGCGCCAACTGGGCGAGGCAATTTCCTCCGCGGGACAGTAAGCAGTTGTAAGCCGCCTCGGATCGTCGCCGAAGCATCGGCGCCGAAATGGCCGCTTTGGTCAGGAATCGGCAACTTCCGTCTTCATGTGACGGGGCCGATTCCTGGCCTGGCGGCAATGGGGAGCCCGTGCAGTTGTTGAGGTGCATGGCGATTTCGCCTGCTCCGAGGCCATATCGCCGCAGGCATCTTGGCCTGCAGTTGTCAAAATGCACGAGGGCAAGATGCCCTCGGTACGCGCGGGCGAGACGCCCACGACACGCCCGCGACACACCCACGACACGCCCACGACACGCCTGCGACAGACCCGCGATACGCGGTTCGCATCGCCGAACGCCTGGCACGTCCTGAGTGTATAATCCCTATGATGGCCAGGAACAGGCAAGCAGTCATTGAAGACCTTCGCGCGAAGGTCGCTCAACTTCCGGCAACGCCGGGCGTCTATCTCTTCAAAGATGCCGCAGGCGTTGTTCTGTATGTTGGCAAGGCCAATAATCTCCGCAGCCGCGTGGGCAGCTATCTTCAGCCTTCCGCCGACCTGCTGGCTTCGCGCGGGCCTGAAATCCATCGCCTCATCGAAGACCTCGTCGAGGATGTCGACTACCTCGAATGCGAGAGCGAGGTCGACGCCCTGCTCCGCGAGAGCCGGCTGATCAAGGACGTCCAGCCGCGATTCAACGAGCGCCAGAAAGACGACAAGAGTTTCCCGTATCTCCAACTGACGACCAACGAGGACTTCCCGCGCGTCTCGATAACGCGCCAGCCGATGGCAAAAGGCGCCAAGCTTTACGGGCCTTTCGTCTCCGTGGCGGAACTTCGGGCCGCCCTGCCGCTGCTTCAGCGGGTCTTCAAGTTCCGCACGTGCAACCTGGAAATTGCCGAAGGCGATGAATCGCGCCGCAATTTCCGCCCATGCATCCTCTACAACATCAAGCAGTGCACCGCTCCGTGCGCGGCCCATGTTTCCAAGGAAGATTACAACAGGCAGATCCGCCGGTTCAGGCAGTTCCTCGACTCCAAAGGTTCGGAGCTTCGCAAGGAGTTGACGGCGCAGATGCAGGAGGCGTCCACGAAGCTCGATTTCGAGCGGGCAGCGGAACTGCGCGACGAGCTTCGAGCTTTGGAGAGCCTTCAGAAGCGCGGGCTTGTGGATGAACATGTCCAGCCGGAGTTGTTCTTCGTGGACCCGGCTGAAGGCCTGGCGCGCCTGGCAGAGCTGCTGGAGATGAAGGCTGCCCCGCGCACTATCGAGGGCATCGACATCGCGCACCTGGGCGGGCAGGAGATGTGCGGCTCGATGGTGTGCTTCATCGACGGCAGGCCCTTCAAGAGCGGCTACCGGCGCTACCGCATCAAGACGGTGGCGGGCAATGACGACTTCGCGTGCATTCGCGAGGTGGTCTGGCGGCGGTACAAACATGCCGGCATGAATGAAGAGCTCTTCCCCGACATCATCCTGATTGACGGCGGCAAGGGGCAGTTGTCTGCTGCCTACAGCGCATTCGATGATCTGGCGTTTCGCCCGCCGATGCTGATCTCGCTGGCCAAGAAGGAAGAAGAGATCTACGTGCACGATCGAGCCACTCCCATCCGCCTCAGCCGGCATGACCCCGCCCTGCGCGTCCTTCAAAGCGTGCGGGACGAGGCGCATCGCTTTGCCCAGCACTATCACCACATCCTGCGCCGCCGGGCTACGCTGGGTCAGGATCAGCCGCCGCCCCGGCCGCGACGGCAAGCCAAGGGCCCTGATAGTCAGATCGTCGAGGGCGACGAGGAATGATGACAGTTATTGCGATGCTCTGCTGTGGGAATTTCGGTGCCAGTACAATTTCGGTGCCACCCCCAAGTACTCTTGGGGGTGTTCGGCAGTTCAGGCCAACACCCCCAAGCAGACGACAACAGCGCTTGGGGGTGGCACCAATTTGCAAAGTCCGAATGTGCGGCTGAAACCGCATGAGGAACATTCCTGCCCTTTGGAATAATCATTTGCCAAACCTTGCCCTGCGCGTAGCATGGAGGCATTCTTGAAAGGAATTGCTGATGGATAAGTGGAGCTTTCCGTTCTTTGACGGCCATGTGCATTTCTCGCAGGCTTACCTCGATGAGATTCTCGACTGCTATGCCAAGTGCGGCGTTGGCGGCGGGCTGAACCTGTGGAACGAGGTCGGCAATGCGTACAAGGACTACGCCGGCTTCCTGCGGCTGTGCAAGAAGAAGGGCCTGTTCGCGCGGTATGCCCAGTTTTATTGGCCGGACTGGACGGCGTTCGGCTGGCAGCCGAAACAGTTCGTCAGCCGGCTTTGCCGCGAGATGCGCAAGTACAACGATATGGGCGCGGTGGGCCTGAAGGTGTGGAAAGACCTGGGCATGATGATCCACCACAATGACGGCACGCCCGCGGTAATGGACGACGAGCGTCTCGAGCCGGTTTGGAAGACGGCCGAGGAGCTCAAGTGGTGCATAGCCGTCCACCAGGCCGACCCGGCTGGCTATTTCGAGGAGCATACCCGCTCGACGCTCACGCGGAAGGAGCTTTGGCAGCGGCGGGATAACGTAATCTCGGCTCATCCGAACATACAGTGGATTCTTTGCCACAGCGGAAATGATGTCGATACGGTTGAGGATTTCGCAGCCGAGCTGGATAAGTTCCCGACATTGCGCAGCGACCTGCGCCGGCTATATCTTCTGGGCGGCGCGGAGAAGGTTCGCCCATTCCTGGAGAAGTACGCCGACCGGCTGTACATCGGCGTTGACCTGACCATGCCCAAGGACCGCCCGCCCGATGTCAAATGGACATACGATGAAGTTTACAGCCCCTGGCGAGACGAACTATTGAGCCTGGGCCTCAGCAAGGAGGCATTCGAGAAAATCACCTGGGCGAATGGCTTCAATCATTTTCTGAAGCAACACCAGTGAGCGACCTGTTTTTCTGGAACAGAGCGCACGCGAGCCTTTGGAGCGCCGTCGGTGTTAGATGAGTAGAGGAGATTCGAGATGAGACGGCATTTCGTTTTGCTGCTGAGAGCGTGTATGAAAACGTGTCGCGGGCATCTTGCCCGCGCGTACCGCGGACGTCTCGTCCGCGGAGCCAAACAAAAACGCGAGGGCAAGATGCCCTCGCAACACGCGGGCGGGACGCCCGCGACACGATATCTTGCCATTTTCATACAGGCTCTGAGCGTGACGATGGTGTTCTTCTGCGCGACTGCCCTGGCTACGGCGACAAGCAAGCCCACCACCGCGCCGGCCACCAGCGGAGCGGCCAGCAAACCCACTTCCAGGCCTTGGACAAACGAGCCGCCAGGCTTCAAGGCCTTGACGGACTACTCCTGCGAACATCTGCCTCGCGAGCTGAACGACAAGACGCCTGCGCCCGGCGAGCCGAAAGGCTGGTCGAAGTTCGCCAAGGAAACCGTCACTATCGTCGATGACCCGGCAGCCCCGCTCTCGTCGCCCAAGGTTATCCAGTACCTATATCGCAAGGGCCACAAGGCCGGCTATGGCACGGGCAGCCTGTGGTTTCCGCTGAATCACAACGAGATATATATTGGCATGTACATGAAGGTAAGCCCTAACTGGCAGCAGACGGATGCAGGGCTCACCAAGCTCTTCTACATCTTCCAGCGCAAAGGCGACAACCGCCAGGCATTCTTCCCCTGTCTGCGCGGCATGACGGGCGAGGTGCTGCACATCGGCATCAGCAACGAAGCCGGCGATAATGGCAAGTGGTGGAACCAGAACAAGGCCAATATCCCTATCGAACTCGACCGCTGGCACAAGATCGAATGGTATTTCAAGAAGGCCTCCGCGGAAGGCGCCGACGACGGCGTGGTCAAGTGGTGGATCGACGGCCAACTGGCTGCCGAGCATACGGGCGCCAAGACCCGCGCGCAGAACTTCAGCGAGTTCCAGTGGAATGCCGTCTGGGGCGGCAGCGGGCCGACGCCTAAGCTGCACGACGATTACCTGCGGTGGGACCATGTGTACATCAGCGGGAAATAACCCGATCTTCCGGGCAGGCCGGGATTTTTCGCGCCCCATGGCGGCCCGGGAAGATTAAACTATTACGCCGTGCCACTTGCGTGGCTAATCGCGCTGGGAGTAGTCCAGCGGAATCGAATGACAGGAACTTACGGAAGGATTTCTCATGGCACGCATTGCGTTTATCGGGGCCGGCAGCCTTGGGTTCACCCGCGGCCTGGTCAGGGACATTCTCACCTTTGATCTGCTGAAGGACTCCACGCTGGTCCTGATGGACATTAACAAGGAGCGGCTGGACTTCGCCGCCAAGGCCTGCCAGAGCATTATCGATCGCGGCAACTATCCCGCAAAGATCATTGCCACGATGGATCGCGCCGAAGCGCTCAAAGGCGCCGACGCCGTCTGCTGCACCATCCTGGCTGGAGATGTTAACGTCTGGAAGCACGATATTCTCATCCCCAAGACCTACGGCATCGACACCAACATCGGCGACACCCGCAGCGTCAGCGGCATCTTCCGCGCCCTGCGGACGATCCCGGTCATGCTGTCCATCGCCAAGGACATGGAGAAGTACTGCCCCGACGCCATCCTGCTGAACTACACCAATCCGATGGCCATGCTCTGCCGCGCCCTCCAGCGCAAGAGTTTCATCAAGGTCACCGGCCTCTGCCACAGCGTACAAGGCACAGCCGGCATGCTGGCTGGCTGGGTCGGCGCAAAGGCTGCTGAGATTGATTACGTTTGCGCGGGCATAAACCACCAGGCGTTCTATCTCAAGTTTGAACGCAACGGCAAAGACATGTACCCGGCACTGCGCAAGGCAGTGCAGCGGCCGGAGATCTACAACAAAGAGATCGTCCGAAACGAGATGTTCAAGCACCTGGGCTATTACGTAACGGAGTCCAGCGGGCACAACAGCGAGTACAACTGGTGGTTCCGCAAGCGGCAGGACCTGATCAAGAAGTACTGCACCAAGGGCACAAACTGGAACCCCGGCAAATACGCATATATTCTGAAGACCTATTCCAAGTTGCAGTCGACCTGGAAGAAGGAAATCAAGAACTGGTTTGCCAAGGGCGCGCCGATCGACCTGGCCCGCGGCGAGGAGTACGCCGCCCACATTATCAACGCACGCATGGGCGGAGAGTTGTTCAAGTATAACGGCAACGTGCCCAACACCGGGCTGATCGACAACCTGCCCAAGGATGTCTGCGTTGAGGTGCCGGTGGTGGCGGGGCGCAACGGCTTCAACCCCGTGCATGTCGGCCCGCTGCCGCCGCAGTGCGCTGCGCTTGTCAACGTCAGCGTCGCGGTGGAAGAGATGGCCGTCGAGGCAGCCTTGACCGGCAACCCGGAGATGGTCTTCCATGCGGTGGCATACGATCCGCTTTCGGCAGCCGTGCTGAGCCTTGAGGAAATCAAGCAGATGGTCCGCGAGATGCTCAAGAAGAATCGGCCATATCTGCCGCAGTTCAAGAGCGTCAGCGTGTAGGCCAACGGATGGGTGCCGTGGTTTGCGAAGTCCCAAAGGGACGAAGCAACCACGCTTGTTGGATGATTTGCCTGTCGCGGTCGTCTCGCCAGCGTGTGCCGAGAGCATTTTGCCCTCGTTCTTCCGAGCCAAACCGCGGGCGAGACGCCTGCGGCACGCGCCGGCAAGATGCCCGCGACACATAGTTGCCGGGCCAACTCACCCGAATATAGCCGTGCCGATGCGCAGCAGCGTGGCGCCTTCTTCGACGGCCACCTGGTAGTCCTGGCTCATTCCCATCGAGAGGTGGCGGAAGTTTTCCCCGCCGACGTGATGGTGCCGCAGTTCGTCGAATAATTCTCGCAGAAGCGCAAATGCCGGCCGCGAAGTATTCGGATCATCCGACTGCTCCGCCATCGTCATCAGCCCGACAAGGCGAATATTGCTCAACGTCGATAGCAGCTCAGCCAGGTGCGGCGCCGCCCCGACCGCACAGCCGAACTTCTGCGGCTCCTGCGAGCAGTTCACCTGGAGCAGGATATCGGCCACTCGTCCTCGCCGGCTGGCGCGATCGTTGATGTCCTCTGCCAGGCGCAAAGAATCAACCGAATGAATCATGTCGGCCACATCGAGCACCTGGTTGACCTTGTTACGCTGGAGATGCCCGATCATGTGCCATCGGGGCGCAGCCGGGCCTTCGGTCTTGCGGCGCTCCAGCCAGGCCGCGATCTCGGCTGCACGCTCGGCCATTTGAGCTACGCGCGATTCACCGAGATCGGTCAGGCCAAGCTCCATCACCGCCTTGATGCCATCAAGGTCCGCCGACTTTGTGACGGCGACGATGGCGACCTCATCCGTTCTGCGGCCCGACTTGATGCAGGCGGCAGCGATGTTCTGCCGGATTCGCTGGAGGTTCTGTTCGATTCTGCTCTTGCTGGCCGACATACTTGCCAAGATACCCCGGCGAGCAACTGTTGACAAGATGGTGAGGAACTCTGTCCGAGACACCAACAGCAAGCCCCCGCCGGAAGGCTGGGGACGCCCCGTGCGCGGCATGGGGCGACAACTCATTGTGCTTCCGCGCTTTCAAAGACTATGGCCGTGCTCCCGCACGGGCGTCCTACAACCACGCCCGTACTCTTCCCGCAGGGGGGTTTCTTCTTATGGCTCATCCGTAAACCGGCTGGTCAGTTCGTCCAGTTCACCGAGAGTGCAAGCACGAGATTGCCCGCCGGTGCCGGCTGCTGCGGCAGCCAGCGCATTGGCGGCTTCGGGCGAGGCGTCCATTGCCAGGCAGATGAGCTTGGCGTTGATGGACTTGGCCTTTTCCACCATCTGCCGCAGGGCTGCCTCGTCGGCGCTCTTCTTGGTAATCAGGACAATCGTAGCCGGCGGAGGCGTGAGGCTGGCCGCTTTCTCGACAATCTCCGGCAGCAGAAACGCCGTGGGTTGGGAGGGCTTGGCGAGGAGCTCGTTTGCGGCGGCCTTGCCTTCGGCCCGCCCCGCGTAGCCATCGGAGACAAGCAGAACCTTGCCGCCCATCAACATCACGTTGAACTTCTCGCCAGCGCTTAAGGTGGAGATCGAGTTGCTGACGATTCGCGCGGCATAGCTGTAGGACGGGCGGAAAGACATTGAAGTGTCAACGCAGTAGATCACCGGACCAAGCAGCGGAATATCGAGGATGGCAGGACCTTTGATGGGCCCGGCCGGCGGGGATGCGATGGCCCCTGCCGGCGAAGGCTGCGACGACGCGGAGCCTGCCTGGCCAGCGGAGGGGCCAAACTTCACGTACACGATAATGGCGGCGATGATGCCGAGCAGAAGCGGCGTCGAGATGCCCAGCAGCAGCCACCAGCTTCGCAATGCGGACCTGGTAGCACCAGCATGATGACGGTCGTGTGCAGCCGGCTGAGCGTGGTTGCTGCGCTGCGCTCCGCAAACCACGGCACCCGGCTGTGCGCCAACCACGCCAGCCGGCTCCGCTTCAGGCGGATTCGTAGACGGCTCGGCGGATATGCCTTGGCAGGCAGGCGGCGCAGCCGGCCGTTCCGCGGGGGCTTCGGGCCTCTCTGCCGGCTGGCCAGGCCGAGCCGCGGGCGCTTCACTTCTCTCCGCGGGGCAGTCGGGTCGAACCGTTGCCGCTGATGAGCCGGCAGATATCTTGCCGACCTCAACCAGAGCCTTGCAGTAAGGGCACCGGCAGATGCCGCCGGCAAAGGCCTCATCGACCGATATCTTCTTCTTGCATTGTGTGCAACTGATCCAAATCGCCATGA
>CAYQJH010000025.1:0-29334 GCA_964417755.1 uncultured Planctomycetaceae bacterium | reverse complement strand
ACAAACCACGGCACCATAAAACAAACCACGGCACCATAAAACAAACCACGGCACCATAAAACAAACCACGGCACCCCAACTTGACCACGGCTACCGATGTTTGGAAATCACTACCTCGGCTGGCCTACCTTTCGCAATCTTGGGAATGTGCTTATCAGGAAGTACAGCAGCGGCAGGGCGCCGAAGACGATGATGATGGTGTCCGGGACGATGCGCCACTGCGCGAGCGTTTGCACTATGGGCGTCTCGTAGAAGTAATGGCTGCGGCTGAGCCATATCCCGTCCGTGTATGTCTGCCAGACCTGCATCAGACCCAATGGCAGCAGCGTCGCAAGGAACATCAGCAGCAGGCCGATATTCATGCCCCAGAAGCTCAGCTTGAGAATTCGCTCATTCCAGTACTCATTTCGCACCAGGCCGCGCCAGGCGAAGAGGATCAGCGAGATCGCCAGCAGGCCGTACACGCCGAAGAGCGCTGTGTGGGCGTGATTGCTCGTAAGGTACGTCGCGTGCTCGTAGTAGTTGACGATCGGCAGGTTGATGATGAATCCGAAAATGCACGCGCCGATGAAATTCCACACGCTGCTGGCCACCAGGAAGTACAGCGGCCAGCGGTACGGAAACTGCCTGCCCTCGTCCTTGACGTGCTTGTATTCCATCCAGCCGCGCACGACAAGCAGGATCAGCGGGATGGTCTCCAGCGAACTGAAGACGCCGCCGATGGCCAGCCAGACGCTTGGCCCGCCGAACCAGAAGTAATGATGTGCCACGCCCGGAATGCCGCCCAGAAAGACCAGGATGGCTGTCAGGTACGCCACGCGCAGGGCAGAGCGGGCCGTCACCAGCCCCAGGCTCACCAGGAACAACGCGACCACGGCCACGCCGAAGAACTCGAAGATGCTCTCGACCCAGATATGCACGACGAACCATCGCCAGTAGTCCGCCACGCTGATGTGCGTGCCCCGGCCATAGAACAGCCCAAAGCCGAAGAACGCCACCACCAGCACAGCCGATAGCACGTAGAAGACCACCAGGCCGCGCTGGTCCTCGTCGAGATTGCTGTCCTTCCGCACGACCGGCAGGAGTGTGCGATACACCAGCACCAGCCAGAACACCAGGCCGGCCATCAGCAGTATCTGCCACAGCCTGCCAAGTTCGAGGTACTCCCAGCCCTGGTGCCCCAGCCAGTACCAGACCGACCCAAACACGCCCTTGATGCTCAGCACCTCGCCCAGCAGGCTGCCGCCCACCACAAGCACCGCCGCCAGGAACAGCAGGTTTACCAGGAACTTCTGCCCGCGGCTCTCGCGGCGGGCGATCAGCGGCGCGAGGTAGATCGACGTGCCCATCCACGCCAGGGCGATCCAGAGGATGGCCAGTTGCACGTGCCAGGTCTTGGCCCAACTGTAGGAGTAAGTCTGGCCGATCATCTTGACGTAGAACGTGGCTGGGTGGACGGTGTAATTGGCCAGCAGGCCGCCGTTGAGGATCTGCGCCAGGAACATCAGCCCGGCCACCAGGAAGAACTTTGCGGTGGCCCGCTGCGAGGGCGTCACCGGCGATTCCATCAATCGGTAGGCAGCCTCGACGCCCTTGGCTGAGCCATAGAAGAATCGATACCGATGCACCACGTAGATCACAACGCCCAGCACGCCCAGCATGCCCAGGATCGACAGGATCGTCCACAATATGGCGTTGGCTGATGCGGTATTGCCGACGCTGCGGTCGGCGGGCCAATTGCTGGTGTAGGTGTAGTTGGAGTCCGGCCGGTTTGCGCCGGCCGCCCAGGCTGTCCAGAAGAAGAAGTCGGCGATTGTCTGCCGCTGGGCTGCGGAGGGAATCGTCTCTGGCAGGAAGCCGACGTGAACGTCGCCCCGGCCGAACTCTTCGTCCCAGTACTGGCGAATCTTCTCGTGCGCGTAGGCGTGGGCCGGCGTGAGCGTCAGCACGCCGGTGGCGGGGTCATACGTGTTGGCCTTGATCTCGCGGATGACGCGGGAGTCGATGGCAGCCTGCTCGTCAGGCGACAACTGGCTGTACTGCGTCGCGGGTGGCGTGCCTTCGTTGGCGGCGGCCCGGCTGGGCGCCTGCTGCGCATAATATTCCCGCATGAACTGCCCGATGCGATGCAGCGTGTCGGCTGTGAAGTCCATCCCTCTCAGTGTGCCATGCCCCCAGACGCTGCCGTGATCCATCAGGCCATATCGCTGGTAAACATCCTGGCCGCTGCGAATGCTCTCCAGCGAGAACATTTCCTTGCCGTCGGCCACAACGCGGGCGGGCATGGGCGGCACCTTGTCCAGGGCGTAGTACCCGCCGACAAGGATAATCGCCATCGAGACAACAAAGGAGACAATGGCTGCATTGCGCAGCCGAGAGGTCCCGCCATCGCCGGCCATGATGAATCTCCAGTAGTCGCGTTTAGATGATGCAGCGAACGAAGTGCATAATTCTAGGCACCGTCAGGAAATGTGACGTTCTTTTGTGGCATGGGCGTCTCGCCCATGCGTCGCAGGGCCGTCTCGGCCCTGCTCTCAGCGATCACCAGGGGCAAGATGCCCCTGGGACGCATGGCCAAGATGGCCATGCCACGAGAACTGAAAGGCCATAGTTGAGGCTTCTTTATTCGCTCTACTTCTTAGTGTCTTCGTGTCTTTGTGGTGAATGTTGTTCCGCCGCCAGCCGGCGCACCTCGGCGACCACCGCTGGGACAATCTCGTCCGCTATGACGGTGGCAACCTTTTGCCCCTTGCGATACAGCAGCGCCTTGCCAGCGCCGGCGCAGATGGCTACGTCGGCGCTTTCAGCCTCGCCCGGGCCGTTGACTACGCAGCCCATGATCGCAACCGTGATCGGCTGGGTGATGTCCGCAAGCGCCAGCCGCACCTGCTCGAAAAGCGGGGCAATGTCAGTCTGAAGTCGCCCGCAGGTTGGGCATGCAATCAGGTCAATGCCTCGTCGCGGCCGCAGGCGCAGGCTCCAGAGCAGTTCCAGGCCGTGCCGCACCTCGTCTACCGGGTCGCCAGCATAGGAGATGCGAATCGTATCGCCGATGCCGTCAGCCAGCAGTGCCCCCAGGGCTGCGGCGGATCGGATTGCGCCGCTTTCGCGCGTGCCGGCGTGCGTCAGGCCCAGGTGCAGCGGGTAATCCCATCGCTGCGCCAGGCGGCGGTAGGCCGAGATGCAGGTGAAGGCGTCGTGGCTCTTGGCTGAGAGAACCAGATTGTGGAAGTCGGCCTCGTGAAAGATCTCCAGGTACTCGGCAAGCTTGTCCGCCATCAGCTCATCCAGCGGTTTGCCCAGGTCGGCCTGCTTCTGCCGCTGATCGACCCGCTCGACGATTGAGCCTTCGTTGACGCCCACGCGAATGGCCACCCCGGCGTCGCGCGCAGCTGCGATGATCTTTAGCACCTGTCCGCGATCCTTGATGTTGCCAGGGTTGAGGCGAATCTTGGCAACGCCTGCATCGATTGCCTCCAAGGCACGATCAAAGTGAAAGTGCACGTCGGCGATGATGGGCACGGGACTGTTGCGGGTAATCTCGCGCAGGGCGGTTGTGTCGTCCTTGGTGGGCACAGCCACGCGCACAAGGTCTGCGCCAGCCGCGGCCAGCGCCTGCACCTGAGCGATGGTCGCCGTAGCGTCTGCCGTTGGCGTGTTGGTCATGCTCTGAACGCTGATGGGCGCGTCGCCGCCGATGGTCAAGTTGCCCACTCGAACGGGCCGAGATTTTCGCCGAATGATTAGAGGCTGGTTCATACAGACCATTCTAATGGATTGTTTCCATGAACAACAATCACCTCAGCGCTGATTGGGCTATTTCGGACCAATGCGCACCGAGATTCGCAATGGTCTACGCTGGGGGCTGCTGAGTTACAGCCTGCGCTGGTGCGGCGACCGCGATTGACGTGCTTGTCTGCGAAGGCGGATTCAGCGGCTTGTATTCGGGCACGACCTTGCGGATTGCATCGACGATCGTCTGCCGGTCGGGGCAGACTTCCAAGGCTGCAAGGTCGTCCACTGCCTTGGCCGCCTGGGCCCAGGGCATTGGCCGATGCTTCCAGATATTGATCTTGGGATGCACTGTCGGCGCGATGTCCTCACCGTCAGTGCGAAGCTCCTCGAAGAGCTTTTCGCCGGGTCGGATGCCGCTGAACACGATGTCGATATCTTCGCCGGGCCTGAAGCCGCTGAGCGTAATCATCTGCCGCGCCAGGTCCACGATCTTGACCGGCTCGCCCATGTCCAGCAGGAATATCTGCCCGCCCTGGCCGGTGGCGGCAGCCTGGATGACCAACTGGGCCGCCTCCGGGATCGTCATGAAATATCGCGTCATGTCGCCGTGCGTCACGGTGACCGGGCCACCGGCGGCGATCTGCTTGCGGAACGTCGGGATAACCGAGCCGGAAGAGCCCAGCACGTTGCCGAACCGCACCGCCTTGAACTGCGTCTTGCACTCCGGCAAGTCATTGAGCGATTGCGTGTAGATTTCCGCCACGCGCTTGGTAGCGCCCATAATTGACGAAGGGTTGACAGCCTTGTCGGTCGAGATCATCACGAACTCAGCCGCGCCATACTTGCACGAGGCATCGGCGACATTGCGCGTGCCGACGATGTTGTTTTTGATGGCTTCGCAAGGATTCTGCTCCATCAGCGGCACGTGCTTGTGTGCGGCCGCGTGGATGACCACCTCCGGGCGATGATGCTCCCAGATCGCCATTACGCGCTGGCGGTCATGAATGTCGCAGACGCACGGCACAACAGGAGTGTCTCCTTGCCGGCTTCGCAGCTCGCCCTCGATCTCGAAGAGGGGATTTTCAGCCTGCTCAAGAAGGATCAGCCTGGCCGGCTGATATCGGATGACCTGTCGGCACATTTCCGAGCCGATGCTGCCGCCCGCGCCGGTAATCAGCACCCGCCGGCCGCGCAGGAACCGCTTGACGGACTGGTCGTCCATTTCGACGGCCTTTCGCCCGAGCAGGTCGCCGATGTCTACCGGGCGAATCTGCGAGACAGTGACCCGGCCGTCGATGAGGTCGCCCACGCCGGGCAGAGACTGGAAACGCAGCTTCGTTCCGCTGCAGAGCTCGATGACGCGGCGAAGCTGTTTCTGGCTGGCCGAGGGCATCGCGATGATGAGTTCCTCGACGTTTTTTTCCTGGCAGATGCGGCCGATGTCCGCCGTGCCGCCCAGGACGCCAACGCCGTGGATAGCAAGGTCTTTCTTGGCTGGGTCGTCATCAACAAGGCCCACGACGCGGTAGCGTTCTTCACGGCTGCGATGGATTTCGCGGATGATCGCTTCGGCGGCGTTTCCCGCCCCGACGATCAGGACGCGGCGGACGCCCTGGCTGGAAACCGGCCGAAGCTCCTCGCGATAGATGCGAAAGCCCAGGCGGGCTGTCGAGACCAGGAAGACGGTGCAGATGAAATCGACCACCAGCACGCCCTTGGGAAAGCGGCTGAAGTAATCCTCAGCGACACTGAAGCAACTGGAGATTACGTCATAAACAGGCCCGCTGGGCAGCTTGCGTTCCAAGGCCTGCGGCAGATGCAGCACCAGCAGGATGCAGAGGAACGTCACAAAGACAAACCACCACGACGCCCGCAGAATATTGGCTATGTCGCGGATGCTTGAATACTGCCAGCCGCCGCGAAGAACCTCGCCTCTCCAGAATAACGCGAGTTTGAGGATGATGAAGAAGGGCAGGCAGGGCAGGAACTTGGGCAGGAACCAACTCAGCCCGGGTCGCTCGCCCTGGGAATTGCGGACGGCTTCAAACGAAATCATGAAGGCCACAAGCAGCGAGATTGAAAACAGGGCGGCGTGCAGCAGCACGTTGAGCGACCGGCGATGGCGCAGGACGGCCTCCCAGACCGGCCGCGCGGCGCCGGCGGAGTCGGAATCGGATGGATCGAGCTTTGCCTCAGTCATAATGAGATATTACTTCCTGATTAACCTCGACACAAACTTACCTGCGATTTAGCGCAATGTGTCGCGGGGTGCCGTGGTTTGCGGAGCGAAGCGGAGCAACCACGCCGTGCGAACAAGCGTGGTTGCTTCGTCCCTTCGGGACTTCGCAAACCACGGCACCCGTCCTGTGCCGCAGGCGTCTCGCCTGCGGTTTGTCCGGAAACACGAGGGCAAGCTCGTGCTACGTAGCGAAGCTACTTCGCAGAGTAACAATGCCCTCGGTAACGCGGGCGAGACGCCTGCGACACGTGAAACGGCAGGGAACATCATTGTTCTGGGCGGCTTTGCGCCGGCATAGAGGCTGCAAAACGCGGCCGGTAAGCCGAGGCAGGCCATTTTGGTTCATCATCGAGCGGCAGTGCGGCCGTGCTGTCACTTGGCATAGCTGCCTGGGTGGCGGCGTAAGCAGGAGTCAACTCACCGGATACCTTTCCCGAACTGACCATCCCTCGCCATAGAGTCTGGATGTCCTCTTCCATCTCCGTGTCTTTCTGCTGAATCGCGACCGCGTAGGCCTTGCCCAGCGCGGAGGTTGCTTCCTCAGTGTCCTGGTCGAACCAGCGGAAATACGCCAGCATCAGCAGAGCCTCGGAAGATGGGCGGGCAGCCTGGGCGATAGAGGTCTCCAGGCGCACCAGGCAATCGGCATACTTGCTGGTATTGCCGTAGAAGTTGCGAGGCTGAAGGTTCAGCAGGGGCAGTTCGGGATAGACTCGCAGGACTCTCCGAAGGTAATAGGAGCACGATGCGAAGGAATCGTAGGACAGGGTGAAATGCGTCTGCATGAGGCTGAGCATGCTGGGCCAATCGCGGTCGGCAAGGTCGCAGGCTGTCTTAAACTCATCAAGGGCTGGCAGGAAGCTGCCCGAACGGAACAGCGTCTCGCCGCGCTCCATGTAATTGCGGTAGAGACTGGGCTCAGCCGGCACCAAAGAGATGATCGGTTCTGTGCGATTCTTGAGGTCTTCGTCCGAGATCGTCGAGATGGCCGAGAGGTAAGACTTGCTGGCTGAGGCCAGGCTGTCATTGGCCAGGGTTCTTGCCCTACCAGTATCGCCCGCAGCAATAACTGGCCCGTCGGCCTTGCCCTTGAAGGCAGCCGGGGAGGCGATCATTCCCGACAGTCCGCTCTTCGGGCTGATGCCACCAGCGGCGGCTGCGGCGCTTCGGGCGGGCATACCACCGCCCGAAATGTTGGCACGAAGGGCATCGCCGCCGGTGCCACCACTGGCCGAAGGCCCAAGCGAGCCGATACCGTAGGAATTGGTCTGGAAGGCGCCGATGCGACCCTGGCCAGGCGTGCGTGCAGCGCCGGGGTTGGTGATGTTCACGGCGCCTCGCCCCTGCGCAATCGCCTGACTAGAGGCCGCCAGGATGCAGAGCAAAACGAGCCTGTATCGTCTTAGAGTCATCTGGGTTCCTGAACACCCGCATTATACATCAGCCTGCTTGCCACAAAGCACGTGTTTTTACTATCGGCTTTTTAAGCCACTACGACGTAAAAAGATCGACTTTCGTTCGCCCTCGGCCGATAACATAGGTGCAGCCCTTGCCGCGACGGAAGCACTAAGAGGCTGGCCCCGGCCATCTGGAGCCCGCAGACTTGAGCGAATCAGCAACACAAGACGCCCGCCCGTCCACAAATGGCCTGGTCGCACTCGTCGAGGCCATGCGAATTCCGCATTGGGTCAAGAATGGTTTTGTGGCTGCGCCCTTGGTCTTCGCGGCCCAGTTCGGCAACCTGCTGGCCTGGGGACGATGCCTGGCCGCGGTTGCAGCCTATTGCCTGCTCAGCAGCAGCGTCTACCTCATCAATGATATTGCGGACCGCCAGGCGGACCGCGCACATCCGATCAAGAAGAACCGTCCAATCCCCTCGGGCCGGCTGAGCGTGTCGGCCGCGGTCGTGGCCGCCATTGTCCTTTTAGCGGCCGGGCTGGGCATTGCGATTATAGTGGAGTATTTCACGTATGCGCCCGGCCGGCCGCTTTTTGGAATCGAACTGGTGGTCTGGACGGTTGCTTACCTGGCGCTGAACCTTCTCTATTCTTTCTGGCTCAAGCGCGTCGTCATCGTCGACGTGATCGTGGTGGCCTTGGGCTTCGTGCTGCGGGCGATGGCCGGCGCAGCCGCCATCGTGGTGCCGATCAGCCCCTGGCTGGTTCTCTGCACGTTCACGCTCTGCCTGTTCATCGCCCTGGCAAAGCGGCGCAGCGAGGTGACCATCCTGGAAGGCGACGTGGCCTCGGCGTCGCGCAGCGTCAACCGACGATACGACCGCCTCGACCTGGAGCACATGCTGACGGTCTCGACCGCGATGGCGATCCTGACCTACAGCCTGTACTGCGTCGCGCCACAGACGATCCTGCGGATTGGTTCTGCGCACTTGATCTGGACGATTCCGCTCGTCGTCTATGGCATGTTTCGCTACAACCTTTTGACACGCAAAGCCGCTCGCAGCGACGCCGTGGATGTCGTCCTGCACGACAAAGTCCTGTGGCTGGTGATGGCTGTCTACCTGCTGGTGGTGATCCTGGTCCTGCTTTACGGTCGTCACCCATCGGTCGCATCCGTGCTGGAGATCCGATGGGAGCAGGGGCAATCGGCGCGCTAGTACCCCATCACCGATAAAAGAACGGAGCGGGTGCCGTGGTTGCAGAGTGGGTGCCGGGGTTTGCGGACTGGGTGCCGTGGTTTGCGGACTGGGTGCCGTGGTTTGCGGAGCGAAGCGGAGCAACCACGCGCCACCGCACCGCTAATCCGACCGCGAGATCGGCTCTTTCTTGACCTCGATGACCTCTGGCAGCGGGGCGGCCGCGGCCGGCGAACCCACGTGTGCCGTCGCGCAGAGCTTCAGCGCCTGGTCAACCGAGATGCCTGCCTCCCGCACTTGATCGGGCGAGACGTAGATCGTTGGCCCGCCGAACATGTAGCTGAAGGGCAAATAGACAGCCACCATGCGCTTGCCGTTCTGGCTGACGCCGACTGGGCTGTCGTTGGTCAGAATGCCCAGGACGTTGATGTCGGTCTGGGGGATGTTGTACAGCACGGCCCGGCCCATTTTGGATGAATCGCCGCCGAAGAGTTTCATCAGATCGCGGACGGACTCGTAGATGGTTTTGACGCCTGGTACACGGCTGATCCATATCTCGACGATGTTCAAAACCTTGCGGAAGATCCACCAGTGCGTCAGCAGGCCGATGAAATAGATGGCCAGGATAACCAGCAAAGACCCGACGATGGCCAGTATTACGCTGAACCCGTCCATGTCGCCATTAGCCACCGCCCGTCTGTGCGCCTCCTCGACGGCGTCGGCCAGGCCCTTGTCATAGAGCGGCAGCAGCTCCATCATCAGGTAGTAGCCCATGCCGCCCAGCCATGTTGCCAGCCGCCAGAAGACGTACGCCGTAATGGCAAAGGGGACGACCACCAGCAGCCCGGCAAACCACACTTGAACAATTCTCTTCGTCTGCATTCTGTGCATTCTACGGAGCGGCCTGGCGTGAGTCGATGCAAAATGCTGAACGAGCGTTCCGGGAGGTTCCGTGAAAGTTCGGTGCCACCCCCAAGCGCTGTTGTCGTATGCTTGGGGGTGTTTTCCTGATCGTGCACACCCCCAGGAACTTGCGAGTGAGCGCCAGCGACAGACTTTCGAATTCAACGACGAATATCGAATATCCAACAACAGAACCGCAGAATCACGAAGTAACAACAGCAACAACGATAAACGACGGAATGCGGCATATCTGTCGTTCACCTCGACATTGGAAATTCGTTATTCGATATTCTGCGGTTCGCCGTAGCTGTTACGATTTCGCAGCAGCAGGGCGTGCCTTCTGCGCAAAGGCGACAATCGCTTCCTGCAGGCGGGCCTGTACTTTGGCTGGCTCGGCGGCGGCATCGACCACCGCGAATCTCTCTGAATTGTCCCTGGCCTGCTGGAGGAAGTTCTCCCGCACGCGGCGGTGGAAGTCCAGGCCTTTGACTTCCATGCGGTCCGCCCCGCAGGCCCGCTTGATTCGCCCCAGGCCTATCTCGCTGGGCAGGTCCAGGATCACCGTAAGGTCCGGCCAGCAGCCATCTACAGCTATCTCAGCCGCCGCCAGAATGCTCCCCGCATTTACCCCGCCGGCCCCCTGGTAGGCCAGCGTAGCTGAGACATATCGGTCGCACAGGACGCATCGGCCATGCGACAGCGAGGGCTTGATGACTTCCTTGACGAGTTGCGCCCGGCTGGCCATGTAGAGCATGAGCTCGCACTGGACGGCCATCTCGTGGTGGGCGTTGTCCAGCAGGATAGCGCGGATCTTATCGCCGATGGTTGTCCCGCCCGGATCGCGGCAAAACGTCACATCAACACCCTGGTCAGCCAGGAACTCGGACAGGAGCTTGATCTGCGTGCTCTTGCCGGCCCCGTCGGGCCCGTCGATTACGATGAACTTGCCGGACAGTTGCTTAGCCAAGTCAGTCATGGATTCTCCGTGAGGCCGGACACCGGAAGACCGGATACCGGAAGACCGATAAGAAACGAATATCGAATATCCAACAATAGAACCGCCCTTCGACAGGCTCAGGGCCCCGAGCAAGGCCGAGGGGCAGAATCACGAAGGAACGACCACGACAACGACGAGAATTTGGATAAGACACGGCCTGTTGTTCACTTCTATATTGGAAATTCCTTGTTCGATATTCTGCGGTTCGTTGTTGCCGTTCACACAATACCATCTTCGATCTTCCGGGAACAGAATCTGCCGGACATAAGTATAATGCGGTAGTAGACTGCGGAGCTTGTATTGCCGACTGAGACGACAACTATCTATCGCCGCCGCCTGCGCATCAACGGCCAGGTGCAGGGCGTGGGTTTTCGCCCGTTCGTGTATCGCCTTGCGACCGGAATGAACCTGGCCGGCTGGGTGATCAACGATGCGCGGGGCGTGACCATAGAGGTAGAGGGGCCATCTGCGTTGCTTGAGGAGTTTGCCCGCCGGCTGATGGACGAACTGCCGCCGCTGGCGAGCATCTCGCGATTTCAGCAGGAGGATGTGCCAGCAGCGTCCGCGCCTCAGCCGTTGTTTGAGATTCGCCACAGCGAAGGCGGCGAATTGACCGACGCGCAGGTGACCGTGGACACAGCCGTGTGCGCCGATTGTCTCCGAGAGATGCGCGACCCAGCCGATCCTCGTTATCGCTATCCATTCATCAATTGCACCAATTGCGGCCCGCGGTACAGCATCATCACAGCCATCCCGTATGACCGCCCCAATACGACGATGGCTGATTTCGAGATGTGCCCGCTGTGCCGCCGCGAGTATGAGGACCCGCTGTGCAGGCGGTTCCACGCCCAGCCAATTGCCTGCCCAACGTGCGGGCCGGGCATCTGGCTGACAGATCGGCGGGGCGTCAAGGTCGATGCCGGCGACGCAATTGCGGAGGCTGCCCGCCTGCTGGAGCAGGGAAAGATACTGGCCATCAAGGGCCTGGGCGGCTTCCATCTTGCCTGCCGGGCGGACGACGAACATGCCGTGATGCGCCTGCGCCGGCGGAAGCGTCGTGACGCCAAGCCATTTGCCCTGATGGTTGCCGACCTGTCCGTCGCGCGGCAAATCTGCGAGATGACCGACGAGGCGGCGGTGCTGCTGTCAGGTTCGCTTCGGCCGATCGTCATCCTGTCGGCCCGCAATAACAGCCCAATCCGCATCGCCGCCTCGGTTGCACAGGGCCTAAGCACGCTGGGCATCATGCTGCCGTACACGCCGATGCATTACCTGCTGTTCGACGAGCCTGCCCTGGCCGGTCTGCCGCTGGTGATGACCTCCGGCAATTACAGCGAAGAGCCCTTGGTGAAGGACAACGACGCCGCGATTGCCCACATGGGCCGCCTGGCAGACTACTTGTTGTTGCACAATCGCCGCATCCAGCGCCGCGTGGACGACAGCGTGGTGCAGCTTTCCGGCGACAATCGCCTGATCTCGCTGCGGAGGGCGCGAGGCTATGCCCCCCAGCCGGTGCAACTGGCCGGGCTGAACCTGCCCAACCTGGCTGCGGCCAGGCACGCTATCCTGGCTGTCGGAGGCGAGCTCAAGAGCGCGGTCTGCCTGCTCAAGGGCGACCGTGCTGTGCTCAGCGAGCATATCGGCGACCTGAAGGACGGCAGGGTCTATCGCCACTACATCGACACGATCAACCACCTGGAGAAGCTCTTCGACGTGCGGGCTGACGTCCTGGCGGCTGACATGCATCCGCAATACCTCTCGACGCAGTACGCCCTGAAGCGCGCAGGCGGCGGGGGCGTTATTCGTGTGCAGCATCATCACGCCCACATAGCTGCCTGCCTGGCGGAAAACGGCGTCGATGCGCCGGTGATTGGCCTGGCGTGCGACGGCACGGGCTATGGCGAGGACGGCGCCGTCTGGGGCTGTGAGATCATGGAGGCCAGCTTGGCTGCTTACCGCCGGCTGGGGCATTTGCGATATGTTCCGTTGCCCGGCGGCGACCTGGCTGCCAGCCGGACGCTTCGCCCGGCCATTGCGGTTCTGCTGGATGCATTCGGGACGGAGCTTGATGATGCCCTTGGGCGGTGCAGGGTCGCCGGCGACAGTGAGGAGTTCCGCGCGGTGCGCGAGCAGTTGGAGCACAACGTCAACTGTCCGCCCAGCAGCAGCCTGGGGCGATGGTTCGATGCGGTGGCCGGCCTGGCGGGAGTGGCGAGGGCCAACGATTTCGAGGGCCAGGCACCCATGCTGCTGGAGTCAGCCATTCAGAACGGAATCGGGGCGGAGTATGCCTTCGATATAATGGACGGTGATGCCGCCGGTGCGTTTCAGATCGACCTGCGGCCGATGACGCGGCAGGTTGTCCGCGACCTGGCCAACGGTCAGGCCAAAGGTGTCATCGCAGCCAAGTTCCATAACACGGCTGGGGCAATGCTGCTGGCCTCGGCGAAGCTGGCCAGGCGAAAGACGCGACTGGAAACCGTGGCGCTGAGCGGAGGTTGTTTCGCCAACAGGTATCTGACGGTTCGCCTGGTCGGCATGTTGGAACGAGAAGGGTTCAGAGTCTGGCGGCACCAGACTATTCCCTGCACCGATGCATGCGTAGCATTAGGGCAGGCGGTGGTGGCTGCGGCCAGAGTGGAGCGATAGCGAGATTGTGGAGAAATAGCGATTAAGGAAGCCCCATGCGGAAAGCATGGGGATCGAATCCAGAAGCGATCCCCCGGCTTCCGCCGGGGGTTTCCTGCAACGGCATCTTGGAGCGGAGTGCGAGATATGTGTTTAGCAATACCGGCGCGAATCGAGAAGATCGTTGATGAGCATCGGGGCACGGTTGTCCTGGATGAGAATCGAACCGATGTGATACTCTCGCTAGTGCCCGAGGCCAAGGTGGGCGACTGGGTGCTGGTTCATGCCGGCTATGCCATCACAATCCTGGACGAGGCCGACGCCAAGGCGACGTACGATCTGCTGTCACAGATCGACACCGAATAGTCATCTGGAGCGGCGGGTGTGCAGCAAAATCCTGATGCCCTGGCGGCAAAACCCTCTAGGGTAGCGCTATAATCTTTTGTATTTGCAGCAGTTGCCCAGGCAGCAGATGGTCCGAAATCCCGACGAAATTTCATGCTTTTGGGTTTCTGGCTTTCAGATGGATATGTTACACTATTCACGAAAATGGATTGTGGAGACGCGTATCTGTGAAAGTCTGTTTAAATTGCAAGTAAAACACGGTTGAAGTTGCATTTATGACCACAACGATTTCTCGAAATATAGAGAGTGTTCACGAACTGTGCAGCCAGCTTGGCCATCTTGGGCGAACGATCAAGATCATGGAGATTTGCGGCACGCACACGATGTCGATCGCCCGAAGCGGGCTTAGGTCGCTCTTGCCGTCGAACCTGAAGTTGATCAGCGGCCCAGGCTGTCCGGTCTGCGTGACCGACCAGTCATACATGGATCAGGCGGTTTACCTGGCCAGGGGAGGCGATGGCGAAAAGACGTTCGTCGCACCTATCATCGCCACCTATGGCGATATGGTCCGCGTGCCCGGCCGGGGCGGTTCGCTGGCTGATGCCCGCTCAGCCGGCGCGAAGGTCGAGGTGGTTTACTCCGCCGACCAGGCCGTCGAATTGGCCAAGCGGACGCCGCAGCAGCAGGTGGTGTTCCTGGGCGTGGGGTTTGAGACCACCGCCCCGGGCACGGCGATGGCCATCATGCGGGCCCATCGCGAGGGCGTGAAGAACTTCTCGGTACTGGCCGCCCACAAGGTTATCCTGCCGGCTATGCACGCCCTGATGAGCACCGGCGACGTGCAGGTGGACGGCTTCCTGTGCCCCGGCCATGTCAGCGTGATCCTGGGCTACCTTGCCTATGAGGAAATTGCGGCGAAGTACGGCCGGCCCTGCGTGGTGGCGGGCTTCGACCCGGCGCAGGTCGTGCTGGCGGTGATCGAGATCCTGACGGAGATTCGCGACGGCAAGCCGCGTTCGTGCAGCGTGTACCCGAGCGTCTCAGCCAAGGGCAACGTCAAGGCGATGCAATTGCTTGGTGAAGTGTTCGAGCCATGCGACGCCGCATGGCGGGCCGTGGGCGTGATCCCCGGCAGCGGGCTTGGCATCCGGGGCGAACTGGCGGAGTTTGACGCGGCAAAGCGGTTCGACCTGCCGGCAATGCCCAGCTACGAGATGCCAGGCTGTCGCTGCGGCGACGTGATCTGTGGCCGGCTGCACCCGTCGGAGTGCAAGATGTTCGGCAAGCGCTGCACGCCGCGCGACCCGGTCGGGCCGTGCATGGTGTCGTCGGAAGGCGCGTGCGCGGCGGCATACAAGTATGAACGGCGGTGAATTGGTTGGCTGGTTGCTTGGTTAACTGGTGAATTGGTCAACCAGTCAACCAGTTAACCAGTTGATCTCGATGACGGAATGAATATCGATCTGATGCCCGGATGTTCGATAATGAATGAAAAGCAATATGGTTGACACCTCCCACATTCAGATTGCTCACGGCGGCGGCGGGCAGATGACCAATGAGCTCATCGAGCAGGTGATCCTGCCTTCGTTGGGCCAGGCCAGTGCGCAGGACGAGGCCAGCCTGACCGATGCAGCCGTGCTCGTGATGGATGAGTCGCCGGACGCCACTACCGATATCGCATTTACCACTGACAGCTATGTCGTCCAGCCGCTGGAATTTCCCGGCGCGAACATCGGCAAGCTGGCTGCCTGCGGAACGATTAATGATTTGGCGGTGGTGGGTGCTCGGCCGCTTGCGCTTAGCCTGGCGCTGGTGCTCGAGGAAGGCCTGGAGATCGCCCTGCTCAGGCGAATGCTGGAGGCGGCAGGGCAGGAGGCCGCCCGTGCCGGCGTCAGGATCGTCACCGGCGATACCAAGGTTGTCGAGCGCGGCGGTGTGGCTGGGATGATTATCAACACAGCCGGCTTGGGCAGGCGGATGTCGCAGGCGAGGCTGGGCTTTGGCCAGATAGCAGAGGGCGACCGCATCATCCTGAGCGGGCCGCTGGGCGAGCACGGCCTGGCCGTCATGAGCCAGCGCAAGGGCCTGAGCTTCTCGGCGGAGCTTAAGAGCGACTGCGCCTCTCTGGTGCAGTTGACGACGAACCTGCTTGCGGAGTTTGGCCCGTACGTGAAATTCATGCGCGACCCCACGCGCGGCGGCCTGGCTGCTACGGTGGTGGAGGTCAGCACGGCTACCGGGCGCGACATCGAGCTGGACGAGACGGCCATCCCCGTCAATCGCACGGCCCGCGCCGCAGCCGAGATGCTGGGCCTTGACCTGCTGACCATCGCTAACGAGGGCAAGCTGGTAGCCATCGTCTCGCCGGAGGTGGCCCAGCAGGCGGCCGGCATGCTGCGGAAGTTCGAAATCGCTGCGCGGGCTGCCGTCATAGGCGTCATTGGGCCAAAGAGCGATCAACCATTCGTTGAGATGGTCACCGCCGTGGGCGGCCGCCGCGTAGTCCAGATGCCCTTCGGCGAGGAATTGCCCCGAATCTGTTGAATGCGGCGAAAGAAGAACGCCGCAGAGACGCTGAGAACGCAGAGAACAGCGAGATGAAAAAGAAAGTTCTCCGCGCCTCCGCGGCAGCCTGCCGTTGTCGTTGTTGTTGTTGTCGTTGCCGTTCCTGAGTCTGAAGTCTGTAGCCTGAAGTCTTCTGTTGTTGTCGTTGTCGTTCCGGAAGTCGGGAGCCGGAAGCCCGAAGCCGGTTGTTTGTCGTTGCCGTTCCTGAAGTCTGAAGTCTGTAGCCTGAAGTCTTCTGTTGTTGCCGTTGCCGTTCCTGAAGCCTGAAGCCTGGAGCCTGTAGCCTGCCGCTAACAAGGAGCCGCCATGACCAAGAAGATATTAGTTGTAGATGATGATCCGGACCTGCGTGAAGCCACCGAGATTATCCTCTCCAGTGCAGGTTACGAGGTTGCATCCGCCTGTAGCGCCGCCGAGGCTATGGAGAAGATCGACCAGTTCTGGCCTGACCTGATCCTCCTGGACGTGATGATGGAGACCGAGACCGAGGGCTTCCACCTGGCCTACAAGCTGCGCGAAGACGGCAGGTACAAGGACATTCCAATCATTATCCTGACATGCATCGAGGAGAGGACCGGCGAGGTGCTCGAACCCGAGAAGGCTGGCGACTTCCTGCCGGTTGAGGCATTCCTGCGAAAGCCGCTTGACGCGAAGGTCCTCAAGAACAAGGTCGCCGAGATCCTAAGCAGGCCAGCGGGCAAGTCCGAGTGAAACGTACTGAACCATCGCCATCTTCGCTAATCGCACCAGCCTGCACAGCTATGGGCCTGCTGATCGCCCGTGTGAACTGGCTGGTGAAGCTGCGCTGGTGCTATGCAGCCGCAGCGCTGGCAGCCGGCGCCGTGCTGGAACTGGCGGGCTATCGGTACGCGATGGTCATGTTCGCCTTGCCGGCGGCGATCTTTGCAGCCGGCAATATCCTGGTCAGGTCGCGGCTGAACAGGGTGGAGCGATGCGGCGCAGAGGAGAAGCTTCAGCTTAAATTCATCCGTGCCCTGGCGGGCAGTATGCTGGCCAGCGACATCCTCGTCCTGTCGGCCTTGGTGCTATGCACCGGCGGGCCGATAAATCCCCTGGCGGCTGTCATCGTGTTTCACCTTGCGGTGGCCTCCAGCCTGCTGCCGCGGCGGGGCGCGTACATGCAGGCCATGTGGGCGAGCGCGCTCTACGGCGGCATCGCGATCTGTCAAAGCGGCCTGCTGGGCTGGCGCATCCCCGTCGAGCCGCCCATGTTCCAGGCGGTTTTGAGTTCCGGGCCTGAGGCTGCATGGGCGTTGCTCGCAGCCGGCGGCGTGATCGGCATGTTCTTCCTGGCGACATGGTTTGTCGACGCCATCCTGACGCGGCTGCGGAAGATCAACGCCCGCCTGGCAGCGGCCAATGTTGAACTGGAGGCACTCGACCTGACCAAGAGCCGCTTCCTCCGCATGTCCAGCCATCAGCTTCGCTCGCCGCTGGCGGCCATCCATTCGATGCTGTCGGCGTTGCAGGAGGTGGGCGGCCTGAGCCTCAAGCAATACGAGATGATGCTCAAGATTCAGACTCGCACCGACGAGGCGATGGCCTTGCTCGACGAGATGATGCTGCTGAGCACGATCAAGGAGCGCGGCATCGAGACGCGTAGCATGAAGGCGATGGACGTGGACAGCCTGGTGCGCAGCGAGGTGGATGATTTTGCCGACGAGGCCGCCAACCGCAGGCTGGCGCTGAGACTGGAGGCCCATAGCGGCTGCTGGGTGCTTGCGTGGGATGACGCGCTGGAGACGGTGCTGGAGCATCTCATCAGCAATGCCATCAAATACACGCCCGATGGCGGAAGCGTTTTTGTTTCAACCCGCCGCCGCGGCGATGGCGTAACAATTGAGGTTAAAGATAGCGGGATCGGGATTCCGCATGGCGAGCAGGATAGGCTGTTTCACGAGTTCTTCCGCGCGACAAATGCCCGGCAGATGGCCGGCGGCACCGGCATGGGCCTGGCGATCGTCAAGGCCATCGTCGACCAATTGCGCGGACAGATTTCCATAGTTTCTGGCAACGATGGCACCGCGGTCCAGGTGACGCTGCCGGCAACTGGAACGGCGGCTCCAGGCTCCAGGCTCCAGACCTCAGGCGCGGCGGCTGCCGCCACGACCTAGGTCCCGGCCGTTGCCTGTAGCCTGTCGTTGTTGTTGTCGTTGTCGCGCCTGAAACCTGAAGTCTGAAGCCTTTGCCCGTCGTTGTTGTCGTTGCCGTTGTCGTGCCCGGAGCCCGAAGCCCGAAGCCCGGAGCCGGCTGTTCGTCGTCTTGAAAGGAAAGCACAATGCTTCCACAGATTTTGCCCAAGGAGAGGTTTCATCAGTTCGTCAAGTTCCTGATGGATGGCGGCAGGGGCGTGCCGGCTTCGCGCGTCTACGCGCCCATGGCCAAGGCCATGGCCCAGCCGACCAACTTCGCCTTCGCAGCCGTCGAGAGCGAGCAGGACATCGACAGGATTCGGATGGACTACGACATCACCATCCTGCCACTGAAGAAGTTTTTCCATCCGCAGCGGCAGGAGCTGCTTTCCTTCACCGGCCGCGGGCCGGAGGGCGTTGCAGCTGGCGTCGAGGCTGGGCCTACCGTGCTGCTGGGCGCGCACCCGTACGACCTGCACGGCATCGCGACGCTGGACGCCGCTTTTGCCCAGAACCCCTGCGATCCTTATTATCAGGCCCGCCGGGCGGCGACGCGGCTGATCGGCATTAACATCTCGCGAGGGTATATCAATGAGCATCAGTTCATGGCCGACATGGGGACGCTGGAGGCGCCGGCTGGCGGCTATGACCTGTTCCTGACCGACCTGAGCGATATGTATTTCGTCGAGGTCGGCAGCGATGCCGGCCAGAAGATCATCGGCGGTGCGATGTGCACCCGCCCAGCCGGCAGCGAGCATCACAAGGCCAAGCTGGAGTTCGATGCCCGCAAGGCTGGCCAGTACCCCAAGAAGCTTCCGTACGATACGAAGTATCTGCCGGAACTGCTCTCTGCCAGCTATGACTCGCTGCTGTGGGATGCCCTGGCGCGGCGATGCTTCAGTTGCGGCACGTGCACGAATGTCTGCCCGACGTGCTACTGCTTCGACGTGCTGGATAAGCTGAACATCGACGCGACCTCCGGCACTCGCCAGAGGATGTGGGACTCCTGCCAGCTTCGCGTTTTTGCGGAGGTGGCCGGCGGCGAGAACTTCCGCGAGACGCGCGGCACCCGCCTGAGGCACCGCATGTTCCGCAAGGGCAAGTACATTCTGGAGAGAACAGGCCGGCTTGGTTGCGTCGGCTGTGGAAGGTGCATCAAGCATTGCGTGGCGACTATCTCGATCCTGGAGGCATTCCAGCAGATCGCCAATCAGCCTGAGGACGCAGTGTAAAGATGACGGCGATGTCCACGAATTACACGAATTTCACGAAGAGAAACGACTTCAAGCACCAGAAACGGCTTCAGGCTCCAGGCTACAGACTCCAGGCGCAACGGCTGGCGCCATGAAACAGGCCCCAGCGCGAAGCAGAAGCAGATTGTCGTTGCCGTTGCCGTGCCTGAAGTCTGAAGTCTGAGGCCTGTAGCCTGTCGTTGTTGTTGCCGTTGTTGTCGTACCCGGAGCCCGGGGCCCGAAGCCCGGAGCCGTCCTTTTGATGAGGTGACCGATGAATGCTAATCAGCAGGTTGAGCCCAGTGCCTTGGCGTCGCCATATCTGCCGCGCGTCGCGCGAGTGGCGGACTTTGAGAAATTCACCGACAAGGAAGTGTACTGCCGGCTGAAGTTCGAGGACGGGCGCGGCATCGAGTATGCAGCCGGCCAGTTCATGGAGGTCAGCGCCTTCGGCATCGGCGAGGCGCCGATCTCGATATGCTCCGGCCCGGGAAATCGCGACGACCTGGAGATGTGCATCCGCGCCGCCGGCGACGTGACGAACTACCTGCACACGCTCAAGGCTGGCGACTTGCTGGGCGTCCGCGGACCTTTCGGCAATGGATTTGACATGAACAAAGTCGCCGGCATGAACCTGCTGTTCGTAGCCGGCGGGCTTGGGCTGGCGCCTTGCCGCAGCTTTATCGAGGCAGCCTTTGCACAGCGCGACAAGTTCCAGCGGATGACGATTTTTTACGGCGCACGGACGCCCAAGGACATGCTCTTCACGAAGGACCTTCAGGCCTGGGCGGCGCGGAAGGACTGCGAGTTCCAGATGACGGTCGACCGACCGGACGAGACCTGGAAGGGCAATCGCGGCGTGATCACGACGCTCTTCCGCAAGGTACCCAGGTTCGACCCAGCCAAAACGGTGGCCTTCATCATCGGCCCGCCGGTGATGTTCAAGTTTGCCGTGCTGGAGGTGCTGGCGATGGGCCTGCGCAAGGCCAATATCTATTGTTCCCTGGAGCGGCGGATGAAGTGCGGGCTTGGCAAGTGCGGCCACTGCCAGATACGCAATGTCTACGTCTGCCAGGAAGGCCCGATATTCAGTTACGCCGAAGTAATGCGGCTGAGGGAAGGAATCTGAAGAGACGGTTAACTGGTGGACTGGTTAACTGGTCAACTAGTCAACCGATCAACCTATTAGCCAATTGACCAATTGACCAGTTAACCAGTTAACCAGTCAACCAATATCCAGTTGACTGGTTGCTGGAGGAGATGCCGGACGATGGGAAAACCAAGAATTGCATTCCATGACTTCACCAGTTGCGAAGGCTGCCAGCTGCAGGCACTCAACTGCGAGGATGAGCTGCTGGACATCCTCGGCGCGGTGGAGATCGTCGAGTTCCGCGAGGCCATCGACAACCGCCAGTGGGAATGCGACATCGCATTCGTCGAGGGCGCCTTCAGCCGCGAGAGCGACCGGCCCCGGCTGGAGAAGATCCGCGCCAACGCGAAGATCGTGGTGGCCTTCGGGGCCTGCGCGTGCACCGGTGGGCTGAACGTCCTCAAGAACTACAAGGGCATCCCGCAGGCGATGAAGACGGTGTACGGCGACAAGGCCACTTGGTATGAGACTTCGCCCGTCCAGCCTATCGATCAGGTTATCAAGGTCGACTACAAGATCCACGGCTGTCCGATTCCCAAACAGGAATTCCTGGAGGTGGTCAAGAGCCTCCTTGCCGGCCGCAAGCCGCAGATACCGGACTACCCCGTTTGCGTCGAGTGCAAGCTGCGCGAGAACGTCTGCCTTTACCACAAGGGGCAATACTGCATGGGCGTCGTCGCCCGGGCCGGCTGCAATGCCTGGTGCCCAAGCTACGGCGGGCGATGCTATGCCTGCCGCGGCCTGATCAGCGACCCGAACAACCAGGCGGCCAAGGACGTGCTGGATGAGTTCGGCCTGACGCTTGAGAAGGTCATGACGGAGTTCCGCCTGTTCAACGGCGCCTACGAGGTGGCCGAGCCACCCAAGGCTTCGGCCGCGGGAAAGTAAGACGAACAACGTGAGGTCCACGAATTACACGAATGACACGAACGAAAGACAGAATTGAAACGACAAGCCGATGGGTGCCGTGGTTTGCGAAGGCCCGTAGGGACGAAGCAACCACGCTTGTTTGCTTCGTTGTTGTTAAACCGTTTCTCTTCGTGCAATTCGTGTAATTCGTGGACCCTCTCGAGCTAGAAGTGGAGACAAAGACATGGGCAAGAATCTGAATATCAATGTTCATCACCTGACTCGCGTGGAAGGTCACGGCGACATCATCGTCCGCGCCAACGATGGCCGGATCGAGCATTGCGCTCTGCACATCGTCGAGACGCCGCGGGTCTTCGAGAGCATGATCGAGGGCCTGACCTGGCGCGACACGTCGCTGCTGACAGCCCGCATCTGCGGCATCTGCTCGGTGGGCCACACCACCGCCAGCGTGCTGGCCACCGACGACGCCTTCGGCGCGAAGATCTCCGGCGAGGTCCTTGCCCTGCGCAAGATCATGGTGATGGCTGAGATCATCCAGAGCCACATCCTGCATGTTTACTTCCTGGTTGCGCCGGATGCCTTCTCAGCCCCCAGCGTTATTCCGCTGGCGGCTACGCATGGCGAGGTCGTCAAGCGGGCCCTGCGCCTGAAGAAACTCGGCAACGTCATTTGCGAGGAACTGGCTGGGCGGCATGTGCACCCGATCTCGTTTGTCCCCGGCGGCTGGACGTACTGCCCGCCTCGAAAGAGCCTCCAGCGGATCAAGGACTACCTGCTTGGCCTCGACAAGGACATCGACGCCACCGTCGAGACCATCGCGGCCATCAAGGACAAGTTCCCCCGGTTCGAGCGCAGCCGCGAGGACGTCAGCCTGACCAACCCGAAGGAATACGCGTTTTACGACGGCCAGCTTAAGAGTTCCAAGGCCGGCACTATTGACTACCACGACTATCTGAATTTCATCCACGAAAAATGCGTGGAGCATTCGACTTCCAAGCACGTGTACAACGCGGAGGACTCGCTGGCGGTGGGGGCCCTGGCGCGGTTCAACAATAACGGCTCGCAGCTAAACGCGCGCGGCAAGGCTGCTGCCTCTGCACTGGGCCTGGCGGCCCCATGCTACAACCCGTACTACAACACGCTTGCACAGACGGTTGAGATTGCGCACTGCTACGATGAGGCCGTCAAGCTCATCGACCAACTGCTTGCGATGGAGATGTCGGAGGCGACTCTTGCGCCGCGGATCAAGCCCAAGGCTGGGCGCGGCGTTGGCTTGACGGAGGTGCCGCGCGGCCTGCTGGTGCATGATTACACCTATGACGAGAACGGCGTCTGCACCAAGGCCAACTGCGTCATCCCGACGGGCATGAATCTGGGCAACATCGACTGCGACATGCGGAAGTACGTGCCGGAAGTCATCAACCAGCGCAGCGAGGCAGAGATCGCTCACGACCTGGAGATGCTCGTCCGAGCGTATGATCCGTGCATCTCATGCTCCGTGCATTTGCTGAAGGTCAGGTTTGTTTGACAACAACGACGACTTTCAAATTTCAGATTTCAGATTTGAAATTTCAGATTTGAGACTTCAGATTTGAAATTGGCTGCGTCCGCTCTGGGCGAGGATTTACCTACGGCCGGATTCTCGCCAGCACTCTGAGTGCCCAAACCACATTCTCTGCCGGGACGGCCGTGGTGGGGATCGTTTCGTTGATGGGAACCAGGTGCACCATCTCGCCGGCTTTTCGCCATAGCTTGCACGTCACGCCGATCTGCTGCTGAAGTTGGATGACGGCTGGCCGGCCATCTATTGCAGGCTGAGATGGGCTGAGGATAACCAGGTCGCCGTGGCTGATGTCGGGGGCCATCGACTGGCCGTCGATACGCACCGCGAAGGCATCACGGTATTGCTGCAGAACGGCTGGCGCGGCAATGAATTCACACACGCCCTGATCGTCGCCTTGACGAGTAGTGATGATCTGCGCCATGTCCTGCACCAGGTCGGCCTCGCCCGCGATTGCGGCTGGGCGCGACTGCATCGCCCGCAGTTCGTGGCGCGCGATCAACTCGCGCAGGCTGGTCAACTGGGCTGCCTCCTGGCTGCTCGTCCAGAACTGTGGAACTCCGGCGGCGCTTCGGCCGAGGATGGGAATCCAGCCGGCGGCATCCCCGCCAAGACCATCTCCCACATTAGATTCCTGGTCGCAAGCCGATGGCAGGGACGACTTAGAGGCGGAATTATTTCTTGCAGACGGCTCGGGATGCGGTATGATTGGTGTCGGCATCGCCGGGGCGGTGCCGGCCGGGGGTTGTCTCGACGCGACGGCATCCTTGGGCGGGAACTCCAGGCTCTTGGTCAGCAGGTCCAGGAATGCGCCCAGCGCCGCCGCGGCATCCGGAGACCTCGACAGCAACTCAGCCGCCCGGCGAAGTATCGGATGATCCGCCGCCACCTGCGGCCCGGCGGGGCCAGCCTGGCCTGTGAGCAGCCAGCGAAGGTCCACCGCGGCGGCATCGGCTATTCGGACCAGAATATCCGCCGGAGGTACGCGAGTTGATTCATAGTAATCGTAGGTGCTGGCGGAAAGCCCTAACTTCTTGGCAAAGGCGGCCTTGCCTCGGTGGCCAAACAGTTCCACGCGAACTGCCGCGATGCGTTTGCAGATGTCAGGGCTGGATTCCGGCATAAAAAACTTCACAAATGGAGATAATTAGGCTTGACAAGATTCGCGAATGCGAATATTTAATTCACCAAGATGTATTTTACTGGCCGCCCTCGCGTCGGCAAGAGAAAAATGCCCAAACCTGAAAAGCTTCTGGAGTGCCTGGAATCACAGCTTGTCCTGCTGGATTGGCAGCGGCAGTTGATCTGCCAGGCGATCGATCTGGCCCGAGCGAAGCCCAGGAAGCCAGAGGCGCCCGGGAAGGTCGGGCGCGGAGCCAAGGCTGCCGGTTTGGCGGCGCGAAAACAATCGCAACTACATGGGCTGGTGGGTCTTCGTTAGTACGGGTCGGGGATCCCAGCGAAGGCCTTGGGGCCTGGTCCCAGTGCCGGGCCCCAGCCAGCCCATCTTTTTTTCCTTCTTGCGGGCTCTACTTATTCACCTCCCTCGCCTTGCCGACATATATCTTAATATTGTCTCGCGGGGCGATAGGTACTTGGCATGGCTACTGTGACAACAGAAAGGCGAGCCAGCATTCGCGCCGCCGCCGCCTACAGCGTTACGCTGTGCGACCGGCGGGGCAGATTCCTCGCCCGCGGCAGAACGGTCAATATCTCCGAATGCGGCATGTATGCCATGTTCAGCCCGCTGCGCTCAAATACCCCGCCCCAGCAGGTTCAGGTTCAGGTGAGCATTCCCGACTGCTCCGCCACCTGCCGCCCGGGGCAGGCCGCCTTCCGCACGGTTATCTATCACAGCCGGGTCACTCGCTGGGAACTCATCGGGCAGATGATCGGCCTGGGAATCGAGTTCGTCCGCAAATTGGCATGAAGGCGTATGCCGTTTTGTGGTGCAGGCGTCTCGCCTGCAAAATCTTCGCATGAGAGAACCTGCAGGCGCATCAGTAGGAAGCCCCCTGCGGAAGCAGGGGGATAGTTGTTCATGGTGGCGGCATCCCCGCACTTCCGTGCGGGGCTCCCTGACGGCAGGATGATTCTGCCAGCAAGATGCACCTGAGGACATCCCGGAATTCCCTTGCGCACTGTTGGACTTTGCGGAAGCTTTTGCGTAACATGTCCGCTCTTGTAGCGAGAGAAGCGCACACAGTTGACTTGCTACGGAACACTAACAAGCAGGAGTCGATGATGTCACAGAGTTCTTTGCCCAGTTCGATCAAAGACGTGCAACAGCTTGACGACATGCTCAGCGAGCCGCCGGATTACCTTGTCCAGGCGATGAAGCGCCTGGAGGGCGACCTGCTGATCCTTGGCACAGCCGGCAAGATCGGCCCGACGTTGGCGCGGATGGCCAAGCGCGCCAGCCAGGCCGCCGGCAAGAACCGCCGCATCATCGGCGTGGATCGCTTCCCCAATGGTGATGCCGACATGAAGCCGCTGCAGGACTGGGGCATTGAAACGCTCAAGTGCGACATGCTCAACCAGGCCCAGCTCGACAGCCTGCCCGAAGTGCCAAACGTGATGTACATGGCCGGCATGAAATTCGGCTCCACCGGCCAGGAGCCGCTGACCTGGGCGATGAATGCGTACCTGCCTGGCATGGTCAGCCAGAAGTTCCGCAACAGCCGAATCGTGGCGTACTCTACCGGCAACGTGTATGGCCTGTGCCCGCTGGAGAAGCGCGGCTGCAAGGAAGAAGACCAAGTCAATCCGCTGGGCGACTACGCGATGAGCTGTCTCGGCCGGGAGCGCATCTTCCAGCACTTCAGCAAGACGCTGAACATCCCGGTGACGATCTTCCGCCTGAACTATGCCGCGGAGGTTCGCTATGGCGTGCTGGTGGACATTGCCCAGAAGGTCTGGGCCGGCCAGGAAGTTGATGTCGCCATGGGGCACTTCAACGTGATATGGCAGGCCGATGCAAGCGCGATGTCGCTGGCCTGCCTGGAGCACGCCGCCTGCCCGCCGAAGATCGTCAACAGCAGCGGCCCGGAGATTCTCAGCGTGCGGGAAGTGGCCCAGCAGTTCGGCAAGTTGATGGGCAAGAGCGCCAAGGTTGTCGGCAAGGAGCAGCCCTCAGCGTTGCTCAACGACAGCAGCATGTCCTTCAAGATGTTCTCATTGCCCAGAGTGACGGCAGAGCAGCTCATTACGTGGGTGGCGCAGTGGATCATGCAAGGCGGCAGCTCACTGGGTAAGCCAACGCATTTTGAGGCAAGAGACGGCAAGTTCTAGAGAGACTTTTGACACCACACCAATCGCCGCACAGACGCTGAGAACACAGAGAAGAAAAACCGGTGGAAACGAAAACGGAAGTAGAGTAAAATACGACACGGCGAGAAGAAACGCTCGCCGGAAGCATCGGGGCGTGGCGCAGCTTGGTTTAGCGTGCTTGACTGGGGGTCAAGAGGTCGAGAGTTCAAATCTCTCCGCCCCGATTTGAACGAAAGCCCTTGTAAGACAAGAACTTACAGGGGCTTTTTTATTTGTATGAAAATCTTTCAAGAGGCTGAATTTTCCGCTATGTATCCCCTTTGTATCCCTTTTGAGGCTAACCAATGGCTAACTACATTGAACTGAAAGACGGCGTTGAAATTGCCACGCCAAAGCCAAAAGGCCGAACTCGTCTTGGCTGGGTGAAAGGAACGGATGGCAATTATCGCTTTGATTCCAACTTCAATTTGTATGCTCATAAGAGAGCACTCCGCAAGGCTCAGCCAATTCATTACTACATTACGCTTGATGCTAACGGCGTCGAGGTTGAACGCAAGCCCATAGGCAAGGGCCGCCCAAATTCCAACTTCAAGAGGAACGATGCCGACGGCAACTTCTATCGAACCTTGCTTCCTTCCGGCAAATGCAGTCGCCTAACTTGCTAGTCTAGTCGCTGCCCTTGGCTTTGCTGTCTAGAAAACGTCGCCAGAAGCCCCAGAATCGAAAGCGATTGCTCTCCCGGTTCCTTCTTAGCTCGCTGTTGCTGTCGAGCCATGCAAGCCGTAGTAATTCTTGGCTTGACAGCCATGTTGACGATGGTTAGGTGTGATGTATTCTCAAGGACGAACGAAGAATGAGCGGAAAGACAAGAGCGGCAGAATTATCACTTGGCTTGTTCGCTGGCGAGGACTTGGCAAAGGCTAAGGGTAATCGCGGCAGGCATTGCGGCGAAATTATCGTTGGCGATGCTCTGAAGGTTCTACGGGGGCTTGACGACTGCCGTTTTCAGTCTGCTATTACTTCGCCCCCCTATTGGGGGTTGCGAGACTATGGGATTAAAGGGCAGATAGGGGCAGAGAATTGCGTCTTCGATTATGTTAAACACCTTGTTGAAGTCTTTAGAGAAGTCAAACGATGTCTTAAAGACGATGGTACGCTTTGGCTCAACATTGGCGATTCATACACGAGCGGCGGGCGGACTTGGCGACAGACAGACAAGAAAAATCCGGCTCGCGGAATGGACTATCGCCCACCCACGCCTCCGGGACTAAAACCCAAAGATTTAATTGGTGTCCCTTGGCTTCTAGCCTTCGCTCTGCAAAAGGATGGATGGTATCTTCGCAGCGATATTGTTTGGCTAAAACCTAATGGGCACCCCGAGTCAGTAAAAGATAGGCCAAGTAGAGTCCACGAATACGTCTTCCTCTTAACCAAGAACGAGCGATACAAGTACAATCATCATGCCGTAAAAGAGCGAGCGGTTAACGGTTTAACTAAATCGCTTCGCTCTGTTTGGGCCATTAATACTGAACCTCTTAAGGAAGCCCATTTCGCGGCTTTCCCCACCGCTCTTGCGGCAAGATGTATGCTCGCTGGGACAAGCGAAGGGGATGAAGTCTTAGATACGTTCTTTGGCTCTGGGACTGTTGGTGTTGTCTGTCAACAAATCAATCGGCGGTTTTTAGGTATCGAGCTAAAGCCAGAATATGCAGACATAGCGAAAAAACGCTTAGGCTATTGAGAGCGGGAAACACCACGTTGCTACAACAATGCAATAGCTTTTGCGAAGATGCTTAATCTGTAACTTACGCTCCGTCCCGCCATCGAAATACAACTCAAATTTCGGAACCCCCAGACTATCAATAACTCGACAATATCCGGGTTTAGGATTCTGCTTACTATCAATCATCCATTCAAACACCCCCTGTTTTGCCTCTTGTAAAAGAGTCTTAGGTATCTCTACAAATTCATAGCAATGCTGTAATCCGCAACTGAGACTATTGCTTAGCCAATGCCGCAAGGTAAATATCCGCTCATAATCTTCCATATGATGCAAGAATCTATCTCTAAGCCCCGGCAAATCAGCTTTGCTTTCCCATTTGCCCTTGCCCATTTCCATAAACTTAGAAATGTAAATCTCGTCAGCCTTAATACCCTTATCGGCCTGCGTTTTTATACTCCAGGGTATACCCTCAACTTTTATGTCGTATCCCGCTCTTGTCTTGCTTTTGGAATCTTCGGCTGCAATGTTTGCGAGACGGAAAGCGTCAAGCAAGGCATATTCTGCCTTATCTTTAGTAAATGGCTGCGAAGACATGGCATGATGAGTCAATAGAGCGTCACCCATCGACTCCGCCCATTTCGCAGAAAATGGAAGGCAGCTTTCAGCTAAGGTTATGTCCATTTTGCTGCAATGCGAGCCGACAACCTGAGCAATGAGCCGACGTTTCGACTCGCTCAGCGAGCGAATTTGGCTAAATAGCGAATCAAGTTCGTTGTCTTCCAAAGCTCTACCCTCTGTCCTACAAGGGCATTGGAGCAAGAGGCCGTTGGCCTGTCCAGAGGAAAAGCCCCTCAAAAAGTAGCCCCTATCTCTGCCGCGAACCAGCCGCGAGAAGCCCCTAGCCCTCAAAGCTCGATTATTGGGGGTAGCTTGTGACTACTGGCACGTGTCCGGTATGGGCAAGCGGCTTCCATGCTCGTGGCTTCCAGCTCCTCATAGCCCCCCCCCCCCCCAAAACTTAAATTTTTTTTTACTTTTTCCGGATGAAAAAAACCCAAAAAAAAAAATTGGGGAGAGTTTGGTTGGAAAGGAGGTTAAAAAAAAAGGGGGGCTTTTTTTGGTGAGTGGGGAGAGGGGTGGCCCCCCGGGGGCCGAAGAAAGAGGAAAAAAAAAAATAAAACAAGGAAAAGAAGGAGAAAAGATAAAGGAGATGTACAACGACAGCTTTGCCATGATCGGAAGAGAGAACGAGAAGCTAAGTGGAATGATGCAACAGAGTTAGTATAAAAGCGAAGAAGTCGAACAAGAGGTTGGTGTACTACAGAATGTAACGATAATAGAAAAGAAGGGGAGGAAGGAGAGCGAGCACG
>CAYQJH010000024.1:0-30054 GCA_964417755.1 uncultured Planctomycetaceae bacterium | reverse complement strand
TTAATGAAGCTGGCAAATTGGGAATTCGCGGCGGAGATGCTTGCGATAGCAAAGTGAGAATAGCTGCGGCTTGTGCACAGCCCAAACTATGTGTCGCGCGCATCTTGCCCGCGTGTACCGCAGGCGTCTCGCCTGCGGTTTGTTGGAGGATGCGAGGGCAAGATGCCCTCGGTACACGCGGGCGAGACGCCCGCGACACGGATGCGACATCCCGCTACACGCAGCGCCATGCCCGCGACAGGCTTGCTGCGCCCGGGAACCCCTTGTGCTTTAGAACGTAGAATGGGTAAGCTCTTACGAAAAGACAAAGAGGAGCAACCCAATGTATAGATTCTGGAATGACACCAAGACGGTCCTGCTGATGGCTGGCCTCATGGGCCTGTGCCTGGCGGTGGGCTACCTTCTGGGCGGGCAAAGCGCGATGATCGGCGCGCTGGCCGTCGGCGCGACGATCAACATCGTGGCCCTGTTCTTCAGCGACAAGATCGCTCTGGCCACTATGCACGCCCAGCCGGTCAGCCGGCAGGACGACCCAGCCTTGTGGAACATGGTCGAGAACCTCTCGCAGCGGGCCGGCTTGCCGATGCCCGGCGTCTATGTCTCGCCCGCGCAGGCGCCCAATGCCTTCGCCACCGGCAGAAGCCCCCGGCACAGCGTGGTCTGCGTGACCCAGGGCCTAAGGCAAATGCTGAGCGATCGCGAACTCGAAGGCGTCATCGCGCATGAGTTGTCGCACATTCAGCACCGCGACATGCTTATCGGCACAGTGGCAGCCATCATCGCCGGGGCCATCACCTGGCTGGCACACATGGCCATGTTCTTTGGCGGCCGGGACGACCGCGACCGCAATCCAATCGTTGCCCTGCTGCTGCTGATTCTTGCTCCGCTGGCGGCTGCCATGATCCAGATGGCCGTCAGTCGCTCGCGCGAATACGAGGCCGACCGAGAGGGCGCGGAGCTTTCAGGCTCGCCGCGAGGATTGGCGTCGGCCCTGGGCAAGCTGGCCTCCGCGAATCGTCACATACCGCTGCCGGTGAATGAAGCACAGCGGCATCTGTTTATCGTTGCCCCGCTGGCTGGCGGAGGCGTGACGAAACTCTTTATGACGCACCCGCCGATCGAGGAGCGAATCCAGCGGCTGATGGAGATGGACAGGCAGATGCCGCTGCGATAGGGAAGTCCCAAAATTCAGGAGACGTTGCCGTGTTGTGGCGCCCTTCGATGTTACGCAGGGCACAGTCTCGGCATCGTCAAAGTTGCAGGCCAGACGCAAGGCGATTAGGGCACATACTTCCGCAGGCGCTGCTTCTGCTTTAAGGCTGGTTCGAACAGGTCGCCCATTCTCCTGGCACGTGAGATCGCATCTTCGGTAAGAAAAGTCACCGCGTCCGCGTCGCCGGTCTGGGCCAGACGCTCCACTTCCTCCCACTCCAGCGGCGTTGAGACGCTGGGCCTTTCGCGGGCGCGCATCGAGTAGACACACACCGTGGTCTTGTGCTCGTCGTTCTGGCTCCAATCGATGAACACCTTGCCGGTTCGGGCATCTTTGCGCATGTTGGAGGTGACTATCGGGTTTCGCTCCTCCATCAAGCCAGCCAGGGCCCGGGCCAGCGGCTTGGTGTCGTCATACGTCACGGATGTATTGAGCGGCACGTACATGTGCAGGCCTTTGCCGCCGGAGGTCTTGATGTAGCTGTCCAACATCAGTTCCCGCAGCAGTTGGCGCAGTTGCAGCCCTACTCGGGCACAATCCACAACTGTTGCCGGCGAGCCGGGGTCCAAGTCGAAGACCATTGCGGTCGGCTGATAGACCGCATCGCGCCGGGCCAGCAGCGTGTGCATCTCGATGGAGGCCAGATTTGCCACCCAGATCAAGGCCGGCAGGGAATCGATCAGGCAGTAATTCAGCCAGTCCTTGTTGCCTTCGCTGTAGACCCTGGCGGTAGGCATCCAGGATGGGCGGTGCGACGGGCATCGCTTTTCGTAGAAGAAGTCTTCGCTGACGCCTTGTGGATATCGCTTGAGCGTCAGAGGCCGGTCTTTCAGGTGCGGCAGAATGTAAGGGGCGATCCGGCTGTAGTAGTCGATGACGCCGGCCTTGGTCAGCCCGACCGACGGGAAGAGCACTTTGTCCAGGTTGGACAGCTTCAGGTCTCGCCCCTCGACTTGCACCACCGTTGTCGTGGTCATGCGCTCTTCCTCCTGCGCGGATGCGGCGAGGAGCGCGTAGCGGCATTCTTCTGGCCGGCTGGTGAAGGCGCTCGTGGTGCAGCCTTGCCCTCAGCCTTCTTGGCCTGCTCCAGGCTGGCCCGGAGGGCCTCCATCAGGTTAATGGCTCGCCCAGGCTTAGGCGCCTCAGCCGGCGCGACGACCTCGATGCCCTCTGCCTTCTTGTGGATCATGTCTTCCACAGCCGCGCGATACTCATCATGGTATTTTTCCGGCTCGAAATCCGCCTGGAGCGAGCCGATGAGCTGCTGCGCCATCGCCAGTTCCTTATCGGCGATCTTGATGGCTCTTGGCACGCCTTCCAGTTCAGAGGGCATGATCACCTCGTCGGCAAAATGCAGCGTCTCGACGCACAGCACGCCCTGTATCGGCCGCAACGCCACCAGGTATTCCTTGTTGTGCATCACCATTCGGGCGATGGCCACTTTGCGAGACTGCGTCATGGCCTCGACCAGCAGGCGATAGGCCTTGGCGCCTGTCTCGTCCGGGATGAGGTAGTAGGGGCGCTGGTAATAGACGGGGTCGATCTGCTCCAGGTCCACAAAGTCGCTGATATCGATGCGGCGGGTCTTCTCGGGTGCAAGGGCAGCCAGCTCTTTGGGCTCGACGACTACGTATTGATCCGGCCCTACCTCGTAACCCTTAACAACCTGTTCTCGCGATACCTCGTGCTGGTCGGAACTGGCCACCAGCTTGTAGCGGATGCGTGAATGCGACTTGGAGTCCAACTGGTGGAATCGGATGTCATGCTCCCGCGTAGCCGGCACGAGCTTGACTGGAACCGTCACCAGGCCAAAACTTATCGCCCCGCTCCACAATGATCTCGGCATCGGGCAACTCCTTAACAACAACCCATAGCCGTTCCCCCTCGGCCGGACATTGAATTGTAGCGTCTGATCGCCGGGCCAATTGAGCGTGGGATTTGTACACCCGCCGGGAAATCCTCGCAATTCGCACCGCTTACTCGCGGACGGTCAGGTCGTCGACGCGAAATTCATCTATCACCAATGCGACCTTGTCGCCCGGCCGCACCAGGCCGGCGGAATTGTCGAACATGATGGTATAGCTGCGCTGTGCGGCCGGCGACCCGACAACCGGGCGAACCGCGCCGCTACGGTATCGCTCTCTGCCGGCTGGCCGGCCAGCGCCTGGTACCAGCAATTGCCGACCGCTCTTCTGGTCGATCAAGTATCTTTGGGCAGCCGGTGACAGCACTGGCCCGGCCTTGTCGGCTGCCGGAACCGTGATACGGACCTCGATGGCCGTTCCGCGGATGGTCACGCTGGTCACCTGGGCGCCAAAGCGCTCAAGCATCTTTGCCCCTTCGGGCGAGAGGGGCTCCTGCACTGGAGCGGGCAGAACCACGCCTGGCGCCGGGGCAGTGGCGGTCGAGGGGGCGGTTTGGGCAGGCGAGGTTGACGTTGCGCTTCGCACGGGGGCTGAGGCGACCGTCGCCGTTCTGCGAGCGCGCGCCGGAGAAGCTGTCGCCGGCCTGTGCGTGGGTGAAGAGGGCATCGCAGCCGGCTCATCGTCCGCAGTGCGATTAGACTCCGTTTTCTTGGAGCAGCCTTCACACAAAAGAGCGCCAGACACCGCAAGAGCAGTTGCCACCATTATCCACGTGCACTTCAATGCTATTCCTCCTTGGGCTGATTGCCGTCAACTTGAGCCTTGCTCACGATGGATAGAAGCTCCACTTCGTAGATGAGTGTAGCATTGGGGCCCACCTGCCGGCCTCTGCCTATGGCCAGGTACCCCAGCTGCGAAGGAACGAATATCTGCCACTTCGAGCCGACCGGCATGAGCTTCAGCGCCTCACGAAAGCCCGCGATGATATTGCCGTCGGAAACATTGATGATGGCCGGCTGTCCGGCGGCTGCGGAACTGTCAAACGGCGTGCCGTCGATGAGGGTGCCCTGGTAGTGGACCTCAACCGTGTCCGAGCCACTCGGGGTCTTGCCCGTACCGGCCGTGAGAATCTTATACTGAAGGCCGCTTGGCAGCGTCACAACGCCCTGCTTCGTCTTGTTGGCAGCCAGGAATGCCTCGCCGGCCTTCTTGTTCTCCTCGCCTGTGCTTAGCCTGTAGTTCTGCTGAGCGATCCGCGCGTGTGCGGCTATCTCAGCCATGATGTTCTTGACTTGGGCGTTTGAGATCAGAAGGTTGTCGCCGGCCATCGCGTCTTTCATTCCCTGCATCATTATGTCCAGGTCGATCTCCAGGCTCATCCGCTTGAGGTTTCTGACCGTGTCGACGCCCAGGCCGTAGCTCTGATAGTCTTTCTGCGTCTTGAGGGCGACTGGCTGCGTGGTTGCGGCAGCCGGGGCCGTTGCGGTGGCGGGCGTCCGATTTGCGGGCTGAGCCCGTGCGATTGCTGAGGAACTCGTTGCGCTGCAGCCAAGTTGTGCGACTAGAAGAGCGATGCTCAGGACGGCCAGGGGTCCAGTCGATTTCATGCTCGTTATCCTTCCTTCAAGAAAGTGTTTGGCAAATCATAGGCTCGCTGGATGAAAAAGATGGGGAGGGCAGCTTGATTGCCGCCCTCCCCCGATACTGTTGCAACGTCAACAGAGGCTATGGCGTGGTAACGGTGACCACGTTGCTCCAGGCGCTATTGCCGTTGGCGTTTCTAGCAGCTACTCGGAAGTAGTACGTCGTCCTTCGCCTCAGGCCCGTCATATTGCGAGTCGACAGGTTGGCGGTATTGACGTTGGTTGTCGTTGCGCCATTGAAGTTGGCATTGGTCGCCCTCTGGATGGCCACGCCAGTATTGGCGCCATTCATCGTCCAGCTCAGGACGACGGATGTTGACGTCACCGTGCCAACAGTCAGGTTAGTGGGCGCTGCCGGCAGCGCGCCTCTGGGCGTGGTGAGGTTCACCGAGCTCGTCCAGCCTGAATTGCCGGCTGCGTTGGTTGCCCGCAAGCGGTAGTAATAGCGGGTATTCCAGTTCACCGCATTGTCGATGTAAGTGCTGGTGCCCGGTACATTCACCGGAATAGTGACTAGATTGGAAGTGAAACCGCTATTAGTGGCCCGCTGGATGGTGAAGCCGGTGGCATTTGTTGTCGCCGGGTTTGTCCAGGTCAGGGTCACTGATGCGGTAGCCGTAGTCGGCGTCGAGACAGCCCGGAGGTTCGAGCATGCCGGCGGCGGCTGAACGTTGAACACCAGCGGCCGCATGAAGTCGTTCTCTTCATGCCCCAGCATGTGGCAGTGCCAGACGTACTCCCAGCCGAAGTTGGTCATCACGTTGCTCATCTGCGCCACAGCCGGTATACCCGGCGGCGGAATGACGGGCATGAAGTTGAGCGTGGAGTTCACCGGCGTGGAGGGGTCAAGCACGCGGTTGCTATTGGGAAGCTGGAACGGCAGCACCATCAGCTTGGGCTTGAAGGCCACCACGATATCCTTCTGAGGATCTGTTCGAATTGTTTCTCTCCAGCCGATTTCGTCCTCATACGGGCCGAGGACGTCATTGGTCCAGCTTATGCGGTTGACGACCTGGACGTCGACGAGGTGGAAGTGCAGCGGGTGCGAGTCGACGCCGATGTGGGTCAACCGCCAGAGCGTCAGTTCGCCTTCATTGACAATCTCTGTCGGTGGATCGATGTATCTAGCCAAGGCCGCAATGCCGCCCATGCCTGCACCTACGGTGGGCGCCAGTGGATTGGGCGTCGATCCGAGTTGAACGAACATGCGGCCATATTCCGGATCAAAGCCTTCGGTGATATTCTTGACCGTCATCGGAAGTGCGCCGGCGATCAAGGCGTCAGCCACCGCGCCCATGCCGCCGCCGCCAACCAGGTAAACCATTGGCTGGCTGATGTAATTTGAGCCGCCATTGGTGATCCTGATCGAACCGACGGTGTTGAGTGTGATGGTGGCTGTTGCCGTCGCGCCGGTTCCGCCGCCGCCGGCAATTGTCACGGTCGGGGCAACCAGGACGTTGTTGTAGCCCGATCCGGGTTCGTCGACCATGATCGCGATGACTTTTCCGCCAGAAACGACTGCCTTGGCGGTCGCCTGGACGCTGCCGGCTACGTTCGGAGCCGAAATTGTAACGTTCGGAGCTGTCGTATAGCCGCTGCCGGAGGCCGTTACCACGATGCCCGTGATGCCATTGAGGGTGGCGGTGGCTGTTGCGCCGCTGCCGCCGCCGCCGACGATCACAACCTGCGGCGGCGTCGTGTAGTTATTGCCGGGCAGGACCGTCTTGATGCGGACGATTGAACCGCGCTGGCCTGTAACGTTCAGAGTTTCATGGACGGCCTGTGCGTAAATGTCTGTCGTGGCAAAGCCAGGGAAGGCATCGTTGTAAGCAAGTTGCGGAACCAGCGGCTTGGGCTGATCCACCGCGAAGGCCTTGGGCAATGCCGTCTTCAATGTTGTGGCGCTGAAGGCGAACGTTGAAGGATTCGTGCCCTTGATCCGGATCTGCATCAGCGTGCGGGTGTTGGGGCCAAAGCCTGCCGGCGTGGTCGGCGGGCCGCCTACTGCCCGCAGGTCCGGGTTGCCCGTGTAGAGATCATAGTGAGGCCAGAAGCCCGACATCGGGGCCGGGGCGTCGTTGTACAGAATCAGAGTATCGCCATCCTGATAATTACGCAGGTCGACGACGACATCGGCACGCTGAGCCGGCATGACGTACAGCGACTTGCTGGTCACGCCCATCCACGGAATGGTCTGACGCACATATTCGTAGTCGACCGGCTGGGGCGGAATGTCCGCGACTTGAGCGAGGAAACCGCTTTCATTACCAATCAACAGCCAGTTGGGCCCCGAGGTCGTCGGGTCAGGCACGCCGCCATCACGGCCATCTCGCGGCCAGGTCGGAAACGCGTCATTCGGCGCCGCCGGAACCATCTTCACTTCCGTCGTTGCGGCTGGGTCGGCCTTGAACAGCGAGAGGTTCAGAGACCGGTCGTTGCAGGCATTGAGAATGCGGAAGCGAACGACCGTCGGGGGCAGGTCAACATACGGGAAGGCCGTGCCATTGACGACGGCTGTATCCTGGAACGCCTCGGGAATGATTGAGGGGCTGGGCAGGGTGAGGTTCTGCGGGATCATCGGCGGGATCAGGAACGGACCGTAATCCCACCTGCCGGTGGGGGTCACACCATCGGGTGCGAAGATGTTTTCGATGGGCAGGTATTCATGACCCATCCACAGGCTGCCTCCGCCGCTGCCCACGTAGTTTGCCCAGAGTGGATCAGTCGTCAATGTGTACGGAGTGCGTGTTGCATTTGCGGGGAATCCAGGAGGAAGCGGTATCGACGCATCATTCACGAACGTCTTGTCCTGGATTACCAGCGGAATGCCGTAGCGGTACAGGCCGGTGCCGTTGTCTAAACCGGCTTGGTCGGGCAGGATCTGCACGCCAGCGGGGTTGCCGCCCGAGTCGTTCCTGCCGGAAATCAGGTCTTCTTCAACTTGGCTGACGATCAGGTAGGGCGCTGCCGCGCCTGCGTAAACGTTCAGGCGGGTGGTTCCCCAGGCATGGTCATGGTAGAACATCAACCGGCCGCTCTGCTGGTTGGTCCAGTACAGTGTGGCCATGCCGTCGCCGGCTGATGGATTGGGAATGCTTTTGCCGGCGCCGACCATGTCGGGAACATTCACAAGGCTGACGCCTTTTCTATAAGGCGTGTTCTCGCCAACGGGGGTGACCCACTGGTGCGGCGTACCGTCACTGATCCAGGGGTTCAGGCCGCCGTGGAGGTGTGGGATCGACAGGCGGTTGTGAGTGTACGCCTGCCCCATTGTCGGGCCCATGCCTGAGCCCATGATGGTTGTGTCAAGGGGAAGGAAGAACCTGCCCGCGGTTGTCAGGGGCAGTTGGTTGCGGAACAGCATGCGGACAGGCTTGCCGTTGCCATTGACCCCGGCGGGTTTGGTCGGATCGAATTCCTTGGCGATGATTGCCGGGCCAAGATACTGCAGCGCGCCACCCACGTTGGGGTCGTTGGATTGTCCTGGGCCGGTGCCGAAGACCTGCAGATAGCCTCGAACCTTTGTCGGTGGAAGGTCGGAGCTCATCTTGACGGTGAACTCGCGGGCTGCGATGTCATAGTAATCGCTGCCGGGATACATCGTCGTGTTGGGGACGGCCACGGGGATGTACTGCCCCAGGTTGTTCTTATTCGCCGCGCCCAGGCCAGGCAGGCTGTCCACGAACTTCCTGATGTTCGGGCTGTAGGCGTAATTGGCCTTGGTGTAATCGACCGCTGGATTGAATCCAATTCCAGGCGGGAACTCCGGGTTGGCGCCCGCCTGGCCCCAGGCCTGATCCACGTGAGCGGTCAGTGCTATCGCCGCTGCAATCAAGCATGTGCAAATCACGAGCTTTCGCGTAGCCATATTATTTCTCCTGTTTGTCTGCGGTTTCATTTCGACTCTCTTGCACCATCATCTGATCTATGTTGTGCTGCGCTGTTTTCGGGATTGTCCTCCTATACAGAAGGCCTCATGATGTCCCGTGTGAGACAGGCATCGTGCTCTCCTTGTTCTTATCAGGACGTGCTGCAAAGCTTCGAAATCCGGCAAGCCAAATCAGCCTTCTCAGACAGCCACGATTCGCTTTCACGATGTTGCGGTCTTGATCTGTCAATCTCTGCCATCTGACGTGGCGCTGACGAATACGTGTCCATCCTAGTCACGCAATTTCAGCACACTCAAATGGAGAGAGTCCCGTTTCTGCTATGGGAGAAACCCTATGCCGGACGGGGTGAATCTCGTAGAAAGCTCCGGCTTGGCGGCGGTCAAAGACAAAGCGCGGCCTGGTCACGGTCACGCTGTAAAACGCGGAAGTGGCGCCTGTAATGATCGGCAGGATGATGTCCAACCGCCCCGAAAGTTCATCGGGTGTTGCGGAACCGGACAATCCCCCATCTGTCGCGCCGAGGCCCTATATTCACCGCGCGGGCCTGCTAGGAAATGTCATATACGATAGGCAACTCACCTGACTACCATCGGGTCGCTCGAGGGATAGTTGCCGACCTGCTCCGCCAGGGCAAGGTCTTTTTCAGAGAGATACTTCAGGTCCTCGAACTTGTCATCGCGAAGGATGATCGGCCGGATGAACACGAACAGCGTGCTCTGACGCTGCTTCTGGTCGTTCAGACTGAAGAGGTATCCCAGGATCGGAATGTCGCCCAGCAGCGGCACCTTGCTGACGGTGTTGTTGAAGTCCTTGCGAGTCAGGCCGCCCACGACGACGGCATAGCCGTCGGGCACGGTAACCTCGCTGCCGATTGTGTCCGTCTGGCGGGGCGGCGGAATGCCATTGGTCGACTTGTCCGTGAAGCTGTTCAACGCGACCGAATACTTCAACTGAAGGTAATCGCCCTCGCTGATGTGCGGCGTGACCATGACGGTAGTGCCGGCTGATGCATAGCCGGCGAAACTGGTGGTCGAGACCGTCTGCGACGCGTTGACGCTCGTAAATGGCGATTCCGAAATGCTCGCCAGGTTGCCGGTGGCGTTGTCGTTCATAAGGATCTTCGGGGCCACCAGCACCTTCGATCTGCCGTTGGTCGCCAGCGCCTGCACTACCACGTTCAGCGACTCCGGGCTGATCAGCACGCCGTTGAAACCGGTAGTGGGCTTAATCGTCGGTATGCCGGTGGCCGGGTCGATTGTGCTCAGGCCGAACGAATTGAACACGATGACCGTGTTATCGTCGGTGATCTTGGTCTTGCCCAGTTCCACGCCGAGAGAGAAACTCTCGCTGGTGTCCAGCGTGACGAGCGTGACCTCGACCAGCACCTGAGGCCGGCGTTTATCCAGCGAGGCGATCAACTGCTTGTACAGCCGCTGAACCTCCGGCGGGGCCACGACAATTATGGCATTGGTGTTCTGATCAGCGGTGACAATCGCATCCTTTCCCAGAACGGATGCAACCGACGCCGGCGCTTCCGCCTCGGCGGCCTGGCTTGCCGGGCCGGCATGATACGCCGGCGGAAGCGGCACGGGCTCCAGACCCGGAGAGGATGGCACGTTCGGCCCGGCCAGTGCGCCGCCGAGCATGTTCATCGCGGCCGTCGGCGTTACAGCCTGCTCAGAGGAATTTTCCTGCTGCCTGGACGCCACTGCCGCGGAACCTCCTCGCTGCAGGCCGCGGATCGTCCGCAGCACGTCGGCGGCTGTTGCGTTGACAAGCTTGTAGAACTGGATATTGCTGCGGTTGGGGTCGGCCTCCACATCAAGCTCGTGCACGAGCAACTCGACCTGTTTGTGAACGCCGCCCTTGGCGGTGACCATCAGAAGCCCCGAGGCCTCATCGAGCGTCGATGCGTAATTCGCCTCGCTGGACTCAGCCGCGGTGCGGTTCTTCATCAACGTGTCGATCCTCTGCGGGCTGATGTGGCGCAGGCGATAAGTCTTGGTTTCGACATCGGGCGAAACATCAAGGGAATCGAGCAGGGCCAGCGCCCCAGCCATCTCAGCCTCGGTGGCAATCACCGCGATCTGGTTGGTCTTGGCGTCTGGCACGAGCGTAACCTCCGCCCCAGCCGCCGCCGCCATCGGCACTGCCGCGGCGCCGGCGATAGCCCGCGGGATGGCCGCCCGGCGAGCCCCGGCGCCGCCTATTCGATCGCGCTCGTCCAGAACCGTGCTGACGCGCTTGGCCAGGTCGGCGGCAGAAACATTCCGCACCTGCACGAAACGCACCAGGGCCTTTCGGCCGATGGTCTTCCAATTGGGCATCGAGGTATCAACCAGTTCCAGGCCTGACATCTTGAGAGCGTTTCGCAGCAGATCGACCAGTTCTTCCTTCCTTATCTTTGTGGGCGAAAGAATCGTTACCTTGGTTCCGGCAAGAGACTCATCGTAGATGATGTTCATCGACATTCGCTTGCTGACGTAGTCGATGAGCAGCTTGAGATCCACCACAGGCGGCAGGTTCAACTGGATCAGACCTTCTTCCGCCGCCGCTGTGGCGGTGGCAGGCGCTTGTGCTTCAGCCCTGGCTGCAAGTGCGGTCATAAAGACAGCCAGCAGCGCGCAAACACAGAATGCTCGCTTGCGAGTGTGCATGGGGTACCTTGCCTTTTTTCAGATGCCTCAAGGCCATGCTAGGCAGCGCCCTTAAGGAAACCAAGTGGATCACCGCGCATCTTTTGAGGGAAATTTGATACGAAGATTCGGCGAGTCTAAAGTTGAGGGACTCGCACGAATCCCAGCACCGCCGCAGCGAACAATGCGAATATGCAGCAACCTATCGTCATCGTAATCTCGGCGAGCCTCTCACGGCGAAGGGCAAGGTAGTATAGTGATCAACGTCAACCAGCAATTTGCCCAAGCCATGCGCAAAAGGCTGAACGGCAAATCCGCCAGCGTGGAAGACGATGCGCTTCGCTGCCCGGCGGCGGCGCGGACAGCCGGCCTGGACGATTCAGCCATCCTCGCTGCCACCGCGCAGGCGGCGGGCTTGCCCCTGATGGAGAGCCTTGGCGGCAAGGCTGTCAGCGCCGAGTTCCTCAAGTCGGTGCCGATAGCCTTCGCGCGGCGGCATGGTCTGGTGGCGCTGGCGAGCAACAACGGCACGGTCAGCGTGGCTATCAGCGATCTTTCGCTGCTGCCCCACATTCAGACCGTCGGCAAGATGCTCGCGAAGCACGTGCGCCCGGTGCTGGCGCCGCTTGATGAAATCCTCAAAGCGGTCAATGCCGCCTACCAGCAGCAGTCGGGCCAGGCCCAGCGGCTGATCGAACAACTCGACGGCGACGAAGCCGGCGGCGCGCTTCGCATCACCAGCAACGAAGACCTGCTTGACGTAGCCAGCAAGGCGCCCGTCATCAAGCTGGTGAACCTCGTGCTTCTGGAGGCTGTCAAACGCCGAGCGTCGGACGTTCACGTCCAGCCGTATGAAGATGAATTGATCGTGCGCTTCCGCGTGGACGGCGTGCTGCATGACGTGTTCCATCCGCCCAAGGCGCTTCAGGAAGAAATCATCAGCCGGATCAAGATCATGGGCGGCATCAACATCGCGGAGCGCCGGCTGGCCCAGGACGGTCGCGCCACCGTCGAGATGGGTGACCGCATCGTCGATTTACGCATCGCGACGCTGCCGACGAATTTCGGCGAGCGGGTGGTCATCCGCCTGCTGGACAAGTCGGCCCGGCAATACGAACTTGCGGACCTTGGCATGCCCAGGGGCGTCCTGCAAGAGTTCCAGCGGCTCATCCGCATGGATCACGGCATCATTCTCGTGACTGGCCCGACCGGCAGTGGCAAGAGCACCACGCTCTATGCCTCGCTGGCTGAGATCAACAGCCAGGAGCTGAACATAATCACGCTGGAAGATCCCATCGAGTACCGCCTCAAGGGCATCAGCCAGACGCAGGTCAGCGACCGCAAGGGCATGACATTCGCCAGCGGGCTGCGGCACGTGCTGCGGCAAGACCCCGACATAATCATGATCGGCGAGATTCGCGACGGGGAGACGGCGCACATGGCCATCCAGTCGGCGCTGACGGGGCACCTGGTCTTCAGCACGCTGCATACCAACGACGCAGCTGGCGCGGTGGCGCGAATGCTGGACCTGGGCGTCGAGCCGTACCTGCTGGCCAGCTCGCTGCTGGGCGTTCTTGCCCAGCGACTCGTGCGCCGGACATGCCCGTCATGCCGGGAGGTGTTCGAGCCGACGCCGGCTGAGTTGCACCACTGGGGCCTGGCGGAAGACCCTCAGGGCATCGAAATGTTCTATCGAGGCAAAGGCTGCGGCGAGTGCATGGGAACAGGCTATTGCGAGCGGATCGGCACGTTCGAGTTGCTGACGGCTAACGAAACGATCCGCGAACTGATTCTGCATCGCTCGAAGGCCTCCAGCATCAAAGAGGCAGCCGTCGCCAATGGCATGCGAAGCCTGCGCGATGACGGCATCGAGAAGGTGGCCCAGGGCATGACCACGATGGACGAAGTCATCCGCGTTACTGGCTTGGAAGGCTATTGAGAACAGGTGAACAGTGGAACAGGTGAACAGGCGAGATGATGGGTGCCGTGGTTTGCGAAGTTCCGAAGGGACGAAGCAACCACGCTTGTTCGCAGGACGTGGTTGCTCCGCTTCGCTCCGCAAACCACGGCACCCTATACATGGCACCCTATCTATGACTGAACTCCCGGAATGAAGAATGCCGGTATTCGACTACAACGCGATGTCTCCGGACGGCGTCTCAGCCAGCGGCTCGATAGTTGCCGACACGCCGCGCCAGGCGCGCGATGAGCTTCGCCAGCGAGGCATGCGGATTGCCCAGGTCAAGGCTGCCGCTGCCGCCTCTGCCGGCTCGATGTTGTGGCGCCGCCGCGGGAGGCGCGACCAGGATCACGTCGTGAAGTTCATCCGCGAGCTGGCGACGCTGCTCCAGGCGGGCATCACGCTGCTATCGGCGCTGACGACGCTGGCCAAGCAGCGCCATCGCACCTTTAGCGCCGTGCTTCGCCACCTGGCTGACAAGGTCGCCGCGGGCGCGAGCCTGGCCGACGCCATGGATCAGCAGAGCGCCTACTTCGATGAGATGTGCGTCAGCATCGTCCGCGTCGGCGAGAATACGGGGCAGCTCGAGACCGCCCTCAAGCGATTGGCCGACTTTAAGGAAAAGGCCCACCAGCTTCGCAGCCGGCTGAGCACGGCCTTGATCTACCCAGCCGTCGTGTGCGTGGTGGGGCTGGCGGTTTCGGTGTTCCTGATGACGTTTGTCGTGCCCGGGCTGATCGGCACGCTCAGTCAGGCCGGCAAGGAACTGCCTGCCGTCACCCAAGTCGTCAAGGGCCTGAGCGACTTTGTGCTGGCCTGGTGGTGGGCCATTGCTCTGCTTGCTGTGGCTGCGGTTGTCGCCTTTGGATTGGCCATGCGAAATCCCGCCGGCCGGCTGACGCTGGATCGGCTGGTCCTGAAGATTCCCCTTATCGGCGAGCTGATCCGCATGGAGAACACCTCGCGGATGGCCGTGGTTCTCGGCTCGCTTCTGCGCAGCGGCTTGCCGTTCGTCGAGGCGATCCGCATCACCCAGCGCACCGTGCCCAATCGCGTCTTCCAGCGGGCACTGCGGGATTACGAAATTGCGGTAACAGCCGGCCAGGATGTGGCTGCGCCTCTGGAAGCTTCCGGCGTTTTTAGCCCGATGGTGGTTGAAATCGTCTCCGTCGGGCAGCAGGCCGGCCAACTCGAAGACATGCTCCAACAATTGTCGGAGTCATACGACAAGGAAGTGGCCACAGCTGTGCAGCGGCTGACGGCGCTCATCGAGCCGCTGCTGATCGTGCTGCTGGCGGTTGTTGTCGGCTTCATCGCGTTCGCAACGATCTTACCTATTCTGGAGGTCAGCAATGTTATGTAGAGCTGATTCTGACAATGCCAAGGTTGTGCAGGCGAGGCGCCCGCATCACAAAGAAGCCCGGCGGGGCTTCTCGCTGGTGGAGATAATGATCGTCATCGCGATCATCGGCCTGCTGGCCGGCGTGGTTACGATCAACGTCCGCGGCCGGATGGCCAAGGCCCGTGAGACGGTTGCCCGCCAGGACATCCGTAACATCGTCCACGCGCTGGATGAATTCTGGTCTGAGAACAAGCGATTTCCAACCAACGAGGAAGGCCTTACCGTCCTGTACACCAAGACCGAGAAGCACCCCGAGCCGCTACTGGCCAAGGAACCCGTGGACCCCTGGGGGCGTGCGTATGTGTACATTTGTCCCGGAGCAAAGAGCGCCTTTGAGGTTATCAGCCGCGGTCCGGACAATCGCGATACCGGCGCAGGAGTCATCTCCAGCGACGATCTGCCGCAGAAGGCCTCCCCATGAAGAAACGCAGTGGTTTCACACTGATCGAACTGGCAATGGTGATGCTGATCGTCGCCCTCGCGGCCGCCGCAGTGGTGCTGAAGGTGCAGCGGCCGCTGCGCAGTGCCGCCGCAAAGGACGCAATCGCAGCGATAGTGGAATATGACGCCACAACGCGCAGCGGCGCTCGCCAGCAGGACCGGCCGCTTCAGTTGGTCTTCAACCTGACGGAGGGAATGCTCTGTCGGGCGGATGAGGCTGGGCGAAAGCTGCCCTTGCCCGCGATGCAGTTAGGCGGCCAGACTCACATCGGCCGCATCCTTGTTGGCGCGGTGGATCGCCGCGAAGGCAAAGCCGTCATCGCGTGCAGCAGCAAGGGCTTTACGCCGACCTATGCGCTGCTGATCGAAAGCGGCGCAGGCGGCGGCCAATGGATAGTGATGGCCGGCCTTAGCGGCCAGGCTGTGCAGGTGAGCAATGAGGACGAGGTACGCAAAATCATGGCCGCGGCGCGCGGGCGTAACGCTGGTTGAGGCAGTTGCCGCCACAGCCTTGCTGGGCGCGCTGCTGGCGCCGATCGTGACGGCCCGCGTGCAAGTGGCCGGACAATCCAGGCGCTCCGCCGAGCGCGTGGAGGCATGCCGGATTCTGGATGAACTGATGAATGATTGGTGGAAGGACATCTCGACGATGCCCCGAAACGGCGAGGGGCCGATCAAGACGCACAAGGGCTGGCGATGGCGCACGCAGAGCCAACCTCGTCACGATTGCGATTGGTTAAACGCGGATGTTGCGGCTGTGGAGGTCTTTGCGCCCGGCTGGCATGACGAGCCAGCCGTCAGGATCGAGGTCCTGCTCCGGCCGGAGGAAGCACAGAGTGAAGAGTCGCAGGAAAGCACTGACGCTGATTGAACTGGTGGCGGCATTAGCCATTGTGGGCATCCTGATGGCGGCTGCCTTCGCAGCCATCGGCGGCCTGTCTCGCGCCGAAGCCCGCGAACAGACCCAGGCGGACAAAAGCGCAGCCATCACGCCGCTGCTGGATTTGCTGCGAAGCGATCTTCTTCACGCCAGCAGCCTGGAGAGGACCGACAGCGGATACACATTGCAGACATGCGCATATATCGATGAGCGAAACCAGGAATTCAGGCACCTGCCGTGCCAGGTGCGATACAGCATCAGGCAGATTGGCTCGCGGAGATGGCTGATTCGCACGCAGCGCCCGCAGACGCTCGACGAGGAATCCAGCCAGCTTGTCTGCTGCGGCGTGGCCTCGCTGGATCTGTCGGATCAGGATGGCCAGTCGATTACGGCCATGCCCGACGCAAGCCAGTTGCCCTCTGGCGAGGTGGACAGCGCGGGCATGCCTGTGATAGTGGCAACAGTGCGATTTGCTTCGGCGGACATGGCTCCGCTGCGAATCGTGGCACGCAGAGATTAAGAACAGATGATTGCATCGCGACAACAATCCGGATTTGTCCTGGTGCTGATATTGGTGCTGATTGCACTATGCGGCGTCATCATGGCGGCCTCTGCCCGGCGAAGCGCGCACAACGCCATGCAGGCCTCTGCGAGCATGCGCGAACTGCAGTTTCGCTGGGGGGCGACAAGCTGCCAGGCGGTCTTGCTGGGCGAGGCTGAGCGAATGTTCGACGAGGCCCTGAAATCGGGCCTGCCGCTGTGCAGCGAGGCTACCGGCGAGGTGGTGCTGGGCAATATGACGTTCAATGTCACCATTTCTGACGAGTCCGCAAAGGCCAACATCAACCGCCTGGGGCAACAATACGCCAACAACAATGCCGGCCTGCTGGCGGCAATCGACAAGTTGCAGGACGGCGGCGGCGATCTTCTAAGCGTGGAACTTCGCGAAACGCAGTCGGCTGTCGAGACCGACATGGCCGGCCTGCCGATGCTATTCGCCAGCTTCGACCAGGTCTTCGCCACCCGTAACGTCTCGGAACTGACCGGCTCGATGGCGCGGCGGCGAATGACCTGCTGGGGAGATGGGCGGATTAATATCCGCAGGGCAGAACTGCCCGTGATTGCGCAGGTGCTGGCAGGGCAGCTCACCGGCACGCAGTTGCAGGTGATCGACCGCCTTCGCCGCTCGAAGGAGGCCTTCAGCGTGATTGACGCGCTGGCGGCTGTGCAACTGACGACAGCCCAGCGAGAGGCCATCGGCAAGCTGGTTACCGATACGTCGAACTGTCATGGCCTGTGGATATCGGCTGAGGACGGCGCGCGGACTCGGCGACGGCTATATGTGATCCAGGCGGACCAGGGCCCGCAGTTGCCGCAGAGATGGGCATTTGAATGGTAGAAAGATGAACCAACGACAACGAAGACATCTTGTCCTGGCGGCAAATGCAGCCTTGGCGGCAGGCATCGCCCTGACGCTGGCTTGGGCGATATGGCCGGGGGAACTTCCCGACCCTTCGCATGGCCAGATGCTCGGCAGGGCAGCAGGGCAGGCAGCGCATGAAGAGTCAGAAACGTTCTGCGGCGACTACTCCGCGATCTATCAGGCCGACTTGCGGGCGCCGCTGTTCGATGCTCCGCCGGTGCAGATGCCGGTAGCCAGTGCGCCCGCGGTGGTTGTGCCCGTCCGCCTGCTTGGAACCATCGTCGAGGAAGGCTTCAGCTACGCGATGCTGCGAGGCGCGGGCGGTGAGTCGCGGACGGCCAGCATCGGCGAGACGGTGGACGGTGTTGAAATTCTTTCTATCGCGGCTTCCTCTGCCACTGTCCGCTACTCGGGGCAGACGATGACGCTGAAAGTCGAAGCCGAGGAGCCCAAGCGATGATGCCCTCATTCGTGGTGTTTATCGATAATTGCCGGTGGCAGGTCGCCCGCGCAACGCAGGAGCAGGTCGCCTTGCGCGAGGTGGATGCCTCGCAAGACGCCGGCGCAGGCGTGCGGGATGCCCTTCGTGAACTTGGGTATGTCAAGGGCGGGCTGTGCCTGGCGCTTCCTTCGAACATGGTCTTTGCAGCCAAGGTTGATTGCTGCCAGCTTCCGCCGCGGACGCCGCGCCGGGCGGGCATGCTCTGCCTGCTGGAGGAGCAACTCCCGCTGGACATAGAAAGCATGACGGCGGACTTCCTGCCCAGCGCTGATGAATGTTGTCTGGGCGTTGCGGTGGAGTCGCCGGCCGTGCAGAAGATTGTCCAGACTCTTGAGTCAGCCGGCCTCGAGGTGCAGAGCATTTGCCCGGCAGCGATGCTGGCTGTATGGGAGCTTTGCCGCGATGGCCGGTCATCGCAGTACGCCCTGGTTGTCTGGCAGAACAGGATCGATGTTATCCGCCTGAAAAACGGCCTGCCGATAGCGTGGTACACAGCCGGTGCGGACATGCAGGAAGCCCTGGAATGCGTAACGGCTGACCAGTTGACCGATCCGGTGGAGGCCGACCACGTAGATGTCTGCGTGATCGGCCGACCTGACCCAAGCAGCAATATTCTTGAAGGCAAGAGCGGCATCAAGATTGCCGGGCGCATCGAAGAGCCGGCTGAACAACTGGCCGCCAAGGCGGCTGGGCGTACATCGGCTGCACAAATGCCCGGATGGGTGAATCTTCAGCGCGATGCGCTGGCGCTGGCCAGGCCTTGGGCGCCCATGCGCCGCAACCTGCGACTGTCAGCGGCAATGGCGATTGTGCTGCCGCTGGTGCTGGCTGGGGCATTCATCTGTCGAGGCATGCAATATGGCGTGGCAGCCGATGAGGCCTATCAGCAGGAGGCTGGCGCTTGGAAAAAGCTCAATCCTGGGCGCAGCGTGCCGGAGGCCCTCAATCGACGGCTGCGAAGCGATTTGACGCGCCTGCGGGCCATCAGCGGGGCAGCCGACGAGACGCCGACGCGTATCAGTGCACTTGACACTATGCGGCGGGTCATCGCAGCCCTGCCGAGCGGCATGCGTTTGCGCGTGCTGGAGATGCGACTGGACCCAAACACTGTCTATGTTGAAGGCCAGGCGCTTTCCCACGCCGATGCCGAGACGATCACGCGCATGCAGATAGAAGCTGGCATGGAGATGGACCCGCCGCGGACAGAAAATCTTTCCACGGGAGGAATCAAGTTTACGCTGACTGGCCGGCCTGGCCTGACATTCGCGGAACCTGTTGCACCAGAACTGGCTGCTGATTCTCCAGCCGAGCCGCCGCCTGCCCAGGCCGGCGATGGAACGGAGGTCGCCCCATGACGCGAAGACATCGAGTGTTGATCGGCGTCCTCATGGCCATGCTGATATTGACAGCCCTCTGGTCGTATCAGTATATGTTGACCCGGCGAGACGCCGCCCTGGCTGCGGCGGAGGACCTGCGCGAGGGCCTGTCAATGATGCGTCAGATCGAGCAGATGAGCCGCCGCCCGGCCCTGGCTAGCGATCACGAGAGGTTGCTCACGGAGACTACCGGCCTGATTACAACGGCCGCGACGGCGGCGGGCATTGCCCCCGACAGCCTGGTGCGTTTCACGCCGGAGGCCCCGCGGCGAATTGGCGAGAGCGTCTACAAGGAAAAGCCCACGCAGGTCTGGCTCCAGGCGGTGACGCTGCGGCAGTTGGTCGATCTTGCGTCGGCGGAGGCGCTGCGCGAGGCCGGGCTCAATGTCGAATCGATCCGAGTCACCGCGCCCCCCGACGGCCGTGAGGGCGATCAGTGGAATGTAGATCTGGTGCTGAGTTATCTCGTTTATGATCCGCCCAAGGCGGGAAAGTAGGCATGGCGTGACGCGAGTGATCCAGGCTGCTATGTTGCTGCTTCCTATCGTGCTGCTGGCTGGCGGATGCGACCCAACATCGTCCTCACGAGGTCAGGGCGTGATCGAGGCCCAGGACCCAGCCAGGAACCTTGCCCAGGCCAAGGCCTGCAATGAGGAAGCATTGAAGTTGATCGAGCACGGCGACCTTACGGCCGCTGAGAGGCAGCTCAAGGCCGCCCTCAAGGCTGACCCGCTCTACGGCCCGGCGCACAACAGCCTGGGGATCGTCTACTATCGCCGCAACGACTACTACCAGGCTGCCTGCGAGTTCCAGTCAGCCGCCTCGATCATGTCCCGAAAGGCAGAGCCGCGAAACAATCTCGGCCTGGTGATGGAGGCGGCAGGGCGGCTGGAAGACGCCGCCAGGAGCTACGAGGGCGCGCTTTCCGTGGAGCCATCGGCCGTGGAGGTGATGGCTAATCTGGCCCGCGTCCGCATCCGCATGAATCGCAATGACGAGCGAACCCGCCAACTTCTGGAAGACATCATCTTGAAGGACACGCGCAGCCAGTGGGTCTCCTGGGCTCGCCAACGCCTGATAACCATGTGCAGCACCAGACAGGCCAGCAGCGCACCGGCCGAAGACTGACCCGCAACACCTTCCATCCCGTGCTAAGGCACCTACAGTTTTGGCTCAGCCATGAAGAGCGAGCACGCGAAGGCAAAGAGAACGCTTGCGAAGTTGGCCACGAAGGCGATTCCCAGAAGGCGGAATGGCCGCTCAGTGTCAAACGGCCAAAGGAAGGGAAACTCGATGCCCGTATTCATGATTATCACGGACGCCCAAGCCCCCAGCCACCCGGCAAAACCGAACGAGCCGGCACCCAGTAGAAACCCCGAATATGGAATGAGCAAATAGCCGAATGCCGCGGACACGCCGTTGACAAGAAGTGATGCAATGAATGCCAGCTTCCAGGTCAGCCCGATCCAATAGCGGTAGATGATCCACTCTGCTGCAAAGCCAAAGACGATTGCCCCTGATGCAAAGTAGTAATAAGCCACATAAAGCGAGGGCCAGATGATGTCTGCCAAACAATTGGGGAGCATGCTCAGGAGTTACCCGACTAAGCCGCGCAAGTCAAGAAGCGGCGGCAGCTTTTGAACATCAATCTTGAGCAGTCGTATAAGTTCGAAAGGAGCAAGCGACTATGAAACCACTTTTTAGCAGGTATTGCATTGTGCGGTTCTGGCGCTGGGTGCGGCCGATTCTGGCGGTGGTTATTGTGCTGTCGGCGGTGAGGTCGTCGGTGGCTGACTGGAACGATGTGCCCACCGGCTCGATGAATCCGACGATCGTCGAGGGGGATCGCATCTTCGTCAATAAGCTCTCATACGACCTGAAGGTGCCCTTCACACAATGGCGGCTGGCCTGCTGGTCTGCACCGAGGCGTGGCGACATTATCGTATTTGAATCTCCCGCGGATGGCCAGCGCCTGGTGAAGCGCGTTGTTGCATTGCCGGGAGAAATCGTCGAAATACGCGGCGGCCGGCTCTTCATAGACGGGCGACAGCTTGAGTACGAGCTGAGCGCTGCCAGGGCAGATAATTCTGCGGTGGGCCCGGTCACGCTCAAGGAAGACCTCGACGGTCATCCGCATCCTATTCAGATACTTCCGCACGTATGCGCCATGGGTTCTTTCAGCCCGATAGTTGTGCCGGATGGACATTACTTCGTCTTGGGCGACAATCGGGACAACAGCCTTGACTCCATTTCGGCACTGTGGCCGCCAAGCTCATTGCGGGCAAAGCTACCGCTGTAGTGCTTTCAGTCGATCCCACTCATTACTATCTGCCGCGATGGCAAAGATTCGGCAGGTCATTGCCCTAGGTCAATCCACAATCCGCAAGGGGCCGGCCTACCATTGCTCAGAAAGGGACATAACATGAATCGCTGCACGGTGAAATTCAGGCCGGCTGATGTTTCTGTTGACGTGGATACCGACAGGCCGATTGAAGGAGTGGGGCCGGCTGGGACGCTGCTGAATGTCGCGATGGCCAATGGTCTGGAGATCGATCATCCCTGTGACGGCGAGGGTACCTGCGGCCTGTGCTACGTCGAGATCGAGCAGGGCATGGAGAACCTCAGCCCGGCTGCGCCCGAGGAACAGGACGTGATCGACCAGAATGCGCCCGAGCCCGCCACTTCGCGGCTGGCGTGCCAGGCGGTCGTCAGGGGCAACGTAGTCTGTCGAACTCCAAGCTGAGATTGTTGCTACCGCCTCCGCCGCGACAGCCGCTGCCATTTTGTGGTGCAGGCATTTTGCCTGCAATCCACCTCTGGCGAGAAAGCCCCCTGCGGAAGCAGGGGGATAAATCTACAGGAGGTGTTAAGTTCATAATCCGGCCCGTGGCCGCAAACGCCGCGGTCACGGCACCCGCATCAAGAAAGCCCCGCGCGGTGCTACTCTCTTCTCAGCGAAGGCAGGAGTTCGCCGCGAAGGGCCAGGCGCGCGGCCAGATAGACCCACAGCAGGCCGCTGGCAAGGGCCGCCAGGATGGTCACGCCAAGTGATGTCAGGGGAATTTGACTTGGATTATGTCGCAATGCGGGCAACACGGCCAGGCCGGCTGAGAGCGTGCCGCACAGCACTCCCAGGGCCAGCAGCAGCCAATGCTCGCGCAGGATGAGCCTGGCTATCCGCTGGCGGCTGAAGCCCACTGCCCGCAGCAGGGCAAGCTCGCCGCGGCGCTCCAGCACGTTTCGCATGACGACCATCGCCAGGCCGGCGCTGCCCAACAATAGTCCAAGTCCCCCCAGCAATTGAAATATGGACATATATGCATTTTCAACGGCTGACAGTTCAGCCAAGCGTCTGGAGGTCGGCATCACCTCCATGCCTATGTCCGAAAGCTGCCGGCTGAGCTCGCGCGAGACTTCCGCCTGCTTTTCGGCGGGGCAGTCGATCAGGAAATATCGATAGCCGGCCTGCGACGGGAAGTGCTTGCGGAAGTTGGCGTCGGAGATAACCAGGTTGCCTTGCAGCACGCAATTAGCGAGCATGCCCACGAGCTTGACCTTGATCGGCCGGCCGAACTCATCGATGTAGTCCAGGCAGTCGCCAATGGTCTTGCGAAGCGACCATCTTATGGTGTTCTCATCGCCGACGGCCGGCACGATGCCATCCCCAAGCGGGTCGTCCAACATCGCCCAGTTGCCCTGCTCGCCGACGAACTCGAATGCCCCGCGTCGCATGAACTGGTTCGATGATATGCCCAGCAGTTGCGGCTGGGATGGTTGGTTGAGATTAAGGCAATCGGCTGACGCGCCGCTGCGGACGTGCATTGCGGCGATGCGGACATCGGCCATGACTTCCGCGGAAAGGCCGTACTGGTCGCGGGCGCCTGGATCGTCGAGGTCGCGATAGATTGGCATGGCCGACTTGGCCAGTAAGCCGAAGCCGCCGCTTGGGGATGACGGCTGCTCGAGGCAGGCGGCTGGATTATGGCGGCTGGCGCCGACGGCGATCACGATAAAACAGCCACACGCAAGCATTGCGATGGTCGCCATGCTTCGCGACCTGCGTCTGCCGGCGTTGCGCATGGCAAGGGCGCCGATTCCTCCGGCCAGGCCTTTTGCGGAACGTCCCAGCATGGCTCGGCAAATGAGGATCAGGGCGACCAGCAGCAGCGCCCCGGCGACAAAGAAGGCCCCGATTGCGGCCTGCCCGCCACCTGCTGAAGCGATAATGCCTATGGCGAAGGCCAGGCAGGCGATGGCTGGTATTGTGGTGCAGGCATCTTGCCTGCATGTTCTTGTTGTTGTTGCTGTTTGCTCATGCTGGTTGCCTCGCGCTGGCGAGAGTCCTTGCCGGCGAGACGCCGACACCACAACATGGCCGGCCAGCAGATCATTTGGGGCAAGCTTGCCCATTCGGCGCAGGCCCAGCCACATGACGCCAGCCGAGATTGCCAGGCCTGACAGACCGCCGACAAGCAATGTCAGCGGTTCGATGTGCAAGGAGATCTTCATGCCGCCCACGGCTGCCGGCCAAAGGCTCGCCAGGGCCGAGAGCATGCCCCATGTATACGCGGCGCCCAGCGGCGTACCGATAGCGCTGCCGACGGCTGACAGCACGAGCGCCTCCAGCAGGAGCAGCCGGCGCGTGCCGCGCGAGGTCAGGCCGACGGCCAGCAGTATGCCCACTTCGCCCATTCGCTGCTGCAGGTTCAAGACGAACATCAGGCCCATCAGCAGCACGGCTGAGACGATGAGGAACAGACTAAGGCCCAGGAAGAGTTGGCCAAGATCCATTGCGGGCGAACCATCGACCTCTGCCTGGTGGCCGATGTCCAGCATTTGCAGGCCCACTTGCGACGGCGTGAGATGGCTGCGGATGGCGGAGGCGATCTGCGCAGGTGTGTGACCTGTCGGATAGCGGACGGCTGTCAGGTCGCCGAAGCGATTGCCCCAGAGCTGCCGCCCGGCCTTTAGGGAGATAAATGCCTTTGGCGTGCCGCGATGGTTGCGCCAATACTGCTCATCTTCGGGCCGGATCTTCTTGAGATCGATGGGGATTCCCGGCTTCCAGTCACGGCAGTTGGCGCTGTCGGCCAGACCGGGAAAAGCGGGCATCAACTGCTCATCGGCAGCCAGGCCCTGAAGCGGCACAATGCCAGCCAGCTTGAATGGATGCTTCCGCGTAAGCACCTGGCGGTCGCTGCCAAGGATGTAGTATTCAAGCTCGATCTCCTGGCCGAGCGACGGTTGAGAAAGGCCGAGATCGTCGGCCAGCCATTGATTGATGATGATCTCGCCGTCGGCGATCTGCCCCGGCAGTGGGGCGGGCAAGGGCTGATTGCTGGCACTTAACGGGCCGATGGCCGTCGTCATGGAGTAGGGCGTTGCTCGGCTGCCAGCACGTATCTCGTTGACGAAATAGGTCAGCACGCCCATGGCTGATTCATCTGCCTGCGCGGCAGCAGATGCGACAGCCGGCTCGAGGAACACTCGTGCCGTTTTCAGTTCCGCGCCGGCAGCAGGGGTCGCAAGGTCGATCACTCCCATCTCGGCATCGGCCAGCTGCCAAAGAGCCTTCAACGCTGCCTCCGCCTGGGCCTGCGAAAGGCCGGCCCCTCCTCCGGCCAGCAGCAGGTTTGCCTTGCCGGCCTGACCGATCTTGCGAGCGAGCAGCGCCCGACTGACAAACGCAGTCATCGGTGGAATCTGATCGCTCACCAGGTTGAAGTGGCTGAAATCATCAGCCGTCACGATGGCGGAGACCTTCAGCGTTGCGGCGAAGCAAGTATCTTCTTCGGCATCGGAGGATAGCGGCGCATCGCGGGGCAGCAGCGAAGGCTTCTGCCCCCGAACCACAACATAGTCGCCGATATGGGCGTTCAGTTGGGCAGCCAGGCGATCATTCAGCAGGATCGACTCATCGTCCATGCTGAAGCAGCCGGGATTGAGCTTCTTAGAGGACGGCGTCGGCGCGAACTGCCAGAAGCGATCATCTACGCCCAGAAGTTGCACATCATTTGCGCGGGCAGTTCCATCGGGAGTCGAGGCCACCGCGGAAAGTGTGATGGCGGCGGCCGTTCGGGCAGGCATCGCTTGCGACAATTCATCCGCCAAGGCATCACGAAAGAAACGCTCCCCGGCTGACATTGCCACTTGGACGCTGCCGACCCGCTCGGCAGCCAGCCGACGCAGGCTTGCCCGCACCGAGTCGCCCACAGCCAGTGCGCCCACCAGGATGGCCGTCGCCAGGGCCACGCCGCCTATGACGCCCAGGTGCGTCCGCCAGTAGAATCGCAGGCTTCGGAAGATGAACGTCCACCTGCTCAAGGCTGGCTGCCTCCGCTGTGAAGCTTGCCGTCGCGCAGTTGGTACACGTGGCTCATCCGCCGGGCCAGGCCCTCCCAATGCGTTACCGCCACGACGGTCAGGCCCTCCTGGGTACTTAGCGCAGCCAGCAGGTCGGCCAGTTCCTCGCCCGATTTGTGATCCAGCGAGCCGGTTGGCTCGTCAGCCAGCAAGACCTTTGGCTGCATGATCATCGCCCGCGCGACAGCGGTTCGCTGCTGCTGGCCGCCGCTGAGCTGGCCCGGACGGCGATTCATCAGCTTCGCCAGACCCATGTATTCGAGCAAGCACTTCGCGCGCTCGATAGCTGCCGCGTCTGGCCTGGCGGACTGCGCCAGCGTTGGCAGGAGGACATTCTCCAGCACGGTGCACTGCGGCAGGAGGTGATGCGATTGGAAGACGAAACCCACGCAACGATTGCGGATGGCCGCCAGCGCGTCATCATTACATGACGACAGATCCCGCCCATCCAGCATCACCTGACCGGAATCGGCTCGATCCAGCGCGCCGATAATGTTCAGCAGCGTGCTCTTGCCGCAGCCGGAAGGACCGGTAATGGCGATGCTCCGGCCGGGCGCGACCGCCAGGTTCAGGCCCTCAAGCACGGCCGCGTCGCCAGTTGGGTAGGCCTTGCAGATATTTGACAGTTCAATGATCGGCTTTTCGTTTTGCATTATCGTCCTGATTGTTCATGGCGCAGGTTGGCTCTGTGCGTCAGCGGCAAAGGCGTACACGTTGCCGTCGTTGCAGCCCACTACCACGTAGCCCGCCGCCACCGCAGGCGAACTGACGATGCCCTCGCCGATCTCGTAAGACCACACCTGCGAGCCGTTCGAGAGTTTCAGCAGGTACACCCGGCCGTCGCCGCTGCAGACTACGACGTGCTCGCCAACGATGACCGGCGAACTATCGACCTGGCCCTTGGTCTTGAAGGTCCATTTGCGGCGGCCTTTGTCGCGCGAAAGGCAGTAGATGTTCTTGTCGCGGCAGGCGGCGATGACCACGTCGCGGCCGACAGCAGGGGCGGCAAAGAAGGCCCCGCCGCCTTGGAACGTCCAGAGGATTTGGCCGTCGGACATATCCGCGCATGTGAATAGTTTCTCATAGTTGCCCACGAAGGCAAGGTCGCCCGACATAGCCGGCGAACCAGGAATGTAGGCCTCCGTCTTGACCTGCGAGATGGCTGAACCGTCCTTTAGCGAGACAGCATGCAAAGTGGCGTCGCAGCCGCCGAAGACCACCTTGCCTTGCGAGACGGCAGGGCTGCCGTTGATGAAATTCTGCGTTTGGAACTTCCAGACCTCCTCGCCGCTGGAGGCGTCCAGGCAGTAGAGGCAATTGTCGTAGCTGCCAAAAAGAATGTACGTCCGGCCACCGTCGCGGGCGAAGTTGACGCCGCCGGAAATCTTTCCGCCGGTCTCGATTTTCCACTTCAGTTCCCCGCTGGCAGCTGACAGGGCATAGAGGCACGCGTCGGACGAGCCTACATACACCGCGTCGTCGATGACGCACGGCGCGGAGTCCACGCTTCCCTCGGTCTTGAATGACCAGAGCTTCTGGCCGCTGCGCAGCTCGATGCAATACACGTTCTCGTCGGCTGAGCCGACAAACACCCGGCCATCGGCAATGGCCGGCGAAGAGGCCACGGCAGCACCGGTCCCGAATTTCCAGGCGAGCGTGAGTCTGGCGGGCAGTGGTCCGGTAGCCTGGCCGGAAAGATCATTTCGGCCGTGAAACACGGGCCAACCTTGGAGTGCGGCGGCTTTGACGCCGCTTTGGCTTGCACTGCCAGCTGGACCGCGTACGGCTGGGGAGGTAGCTGCTGCGACCTTGCCGGCAGGTGCGCTCTGCGCAGAAAGATTGCAGCAGATGAGGCACAAGAGAAGCATCGTCATCCCTGCCGGGAGCAATACCATCAGTGGCCGATGGCATGAACTTGAAGTAGTTCTCATGGACACATTGTAAATTGCACATGCTGACAGACAAAGAGGCATTGCGAATCGGGCCAGCCGCCTGTGAAGAGAAGCCCGCGGTTGACCCAGGCCGTCCCCGTCCTTCCGGCCGGGGCTTCCTTGACGGCTGCGTCCTTGGGACAATTCTTGTCACGACAGCACTTGACCGCTGGTAGAATGGGCGATAAAGTGTGAAGCTTGTCGGGTAGGTAGCTCAGTTGGTAGAGCACGGCACTGAAAATGCCGGTGTCGCCGGTTCAACTCCGGCCCTACCCATTAAGTTGTCTTCAACTTCGTTGAAGACAACTTAGAGCAGGTGAACAGTGGAGCAGTGGAGCAGGTGAAACGGCAACGGCTCCAAGCTCTGCAGACCCTCGATCCCTGAAGATTCACCTGCGGTCTCCTGCTCACCTGCTCTCCTGTTCATAAGCACGCGATGTTCTTCAACTTCGTTGAAGACAACTTAGAGCAGGTGAACGGTGGAGCAGTGGAGCAGGTGAAACGGCAACGGCTCCAAGCTCTGCAGACCCTCGATCCCTGAAGATTCACCTGCGGTCCCGGCTACTTCGCCGTTCGCGTCGTCGCTCTCTCTGCATCTCGCTGCCAACCTATGATTAGCCGGAGAAGACTATGTCCAAGCACGGCCATAAGCATCATAAGGCTGCTCATCATCCTGCCCGGCCAGTCTCCCCCCCTGGAGCGCGCCCGGCCAAGCCTTCTGTGCCGCCGAAGGAGGCAGGCCAATCGGCCAAGGCTCAGCCGGCGCCGGTGCCTGCGCCCGCGCCGGCGCCTGTAGCGGCACCAGCACTTGCGACGCCGACGCAAAGCACGGCCGGCTGTCTGACGAGGGTCTACTGGATGCTCGTGGGCAACGTGCTTATCGGCAGCTCCGCGATAGCCATCGCCAGGAACAAGGAGGGCATGTTTTCGTGGGGCGACATCATCCTGCCTTTTGCCACCATCAGCGTGATCGTGGCCCGCTATTATGATATTTCTAAATCGGGCGGCCTGACGGCCACGGGCAAGCAGGCAACGCTGGCACAATGGCGTCGATATGCCGCCATCATCTCAGCCGTCGCGATAGCGCTCTGGATAGGAGCCCATCTCTTGGCCTGGCTGTCATGAGAGTCCGCCCGTAAGACTACGGATACGGTGCCGTGGTTCGCGGAGTGGGGTGCCATGGTTCGCGGACGCGCAGCGGAAGCAACCACGCTGACCATGATGATCCCAAAGACGTGGTTGCTTCGTCCCTTCTCTTTGAGACCTCGCAAACCGCGGCACGCTCGGGTTTACTTGTCAAAGAGCAGTAGTTGGCGTCAGATGCTTTCGCCGTGAAGCAGGGCCTCGGTGAACTTTGATACTATCCGATTGTTGACGAACAGCAGCGGCATGAGCATGGACAGAGAAGTATTGGGCGGGCGGAGGAAGTCGGCCAGGCTTTTTCGCCAGGACATCTTGTATTGCATCAGCGCATCCTGCGGGTCTTTGCTGCCCAGGGCATGCAGGGCCACCTCGGCAGCCAGCAGGGCCGACTTCACCGTGGGCGTCAGCGTTCCGCCTGTGATGCTGTCGGCAAAGCCGCCGGCTGTCCCCGTCAGCAGGCACCGCTTGGCGACATGCGTCTCCAGTTCCAGCGCCACTCCGGCAGGCGGACGCCAGACTGCTCCCCTGGCCTTGTTCATCATCAGGTCGAATGGAAGCAGGCCGGCCTTCTGAAGCTTGCTGACCATCGACGACAGTTCCGCGGCATGGCCGGTCGCGGCGTCGGCTGAGCGAACCAGGCGAAGGTGCAGCAGGTTGTCGATCACGAAGAACATGCCAAGTTCGCCTCTTTGTGGCGACTGCACCACGTGCAGAGAAGGGACGAAGGCTTTGGCCTTGCCCGCAAGCGGGATATCCAGTGCGGCGGCCACTATCGGAGACTGCGGCACGCTGCGCACCGGCAGCGACAATTCGGTGATGATGTCTTCGGGGCGGTTCTGCGCGATTATGAGCAACTGGCAGCGAAGCTGGGTCGAGCCGACAACCTGCACGGCATCTTCTTCCAAGGCGATGGCGGGCGTTGTGGTTGAATTCTTGATCTTCGCTCCGGCCTTGACAGCGGCCGCCAACAGCGCGCCGATCAGTTGCGACTGCTGGAGAAAATAGCCGGCGATCTTGCGTCCGCGATACTCCGCCAGGCCGTCCAATGTAGTGTTGTGGTACACCACGTCCCGAAAGTCGACTGCGTTGCAGGCCCTGGCGAGCGATTTGGGAAGATGGCTCAGGTGGAAGAAGTCTGCCGGCGCCCAGTCAGCCAGCGAAGACTCGACGCTCTCGCGTGGAGAGTCGAAGATGGCCACGCTCCGGCCTTGCGCGGCCAGGAAGTAGGCGGCGGCAAGCCCCGCGGGGGTGGCTCCTAAGATCCCGAAGTCGTACAAATGGCCCATGTGCATACGGTAGCGACGGCGCAGGCTGTTTACAAGGTTCAGTGAACTAGAGCGGTTGCCAAAAGTATTTTCTGTTTCCGAGAATTCCTACTTGCGCGAT
>CAYQJH010000023.1:0-31226 GCA_964417755.1 uncultured Planctomycetaceae bacterium | reverse complement strand
ATGATGGCGGCCTCGACCATTTCGCCAGCCTGGACTAGTTTCTTGTCGTCCTTGTTGTTGCCGGTCTCGCGGAGCAGCATGCCCATGGCGCCGATGGCAGCCATCGGGTTGATGACGTTCTTGCCCGTATACTTCGGGGCCGAGCCGCCCATCGGCTCGTACATGCTGACGCCCTTGGGGTTGATGTTGCCGCCGGCTGCGACGCCCAGCCCGCCCTGGATGACGGCGGCCAGGTCGGTGATGATGTCGCCGAAGATGTTATCGGTGACGATCACGTCGTAAAACTCCGGGTTCTTGACGAACCACATGCAGCAGGCATCGACGTGGTTGTAGTCCTTCTCGATCTCCGGGTATTCCTTGCCGATTTCCTGGAACGCCCGGAACCAGGTGTCGCCGGCAAAGGTCAGCACGTTGGTCTTGTGGACCAGCGTCAGGCGGTGCTTCTTGTTGTTGCGGCGGCGGCAGAACTCGAAGGCGTAGCGGATGGCCCGCTCAGCCCCGAACCGCGTTGTGCAATTGATCTGCGTGGAGACCTCGCTGGGCATGCCCTTGTACTGCACGCCGCCCATGCCGGTGTAGATGCCTTCAGTGTTCTCGCGAACCACGACAAAGTCGATATCCTGCGGGCCCTTGCCAGCCAGCGGCGTCTCGACCCCGGGGTACAGCCGCACCGGGCGGAGGTTGATGTATTGGTCCAACTCGAACCTCAGCCGCAGCAGCACGCCTTTTTCGAGGATGCCCGGGGCGATCTTGGGATGGCCGACGGCGCCCAGGTAGATGGCGTCGTAGGAGCGAAGCTTGGCGATTTCCTCGTCATGGATGACGGGGATGGTCTGCTTGTTGGGGTCGCCGCCGGCAGATAAGTAGCGGTCGCCGCTGATGTCAAAGTCGTCGGTAGTGTACTTGAAGCCCACCTTGGCAGCCGCCGCCTTGAGGACCTTCAGACCCTCAGCCACCACTTCCGGCCCGGTGCCGTCGCCGCCAATAACCGCCAGTTTCATGCTGCCATCCTTTCGCTAGGTACGACCATTAACCACAAAGACACAAAGACACGAAGACACAAAGACACAAAGACACGAAGAACAACACAACGACACGACAGCCGCCGCAGGGGCACGGAGACCGCTGGACGGTTAGGAAAACAAGGCGGATAGTCTATCGGCCGGTATCCTGGGGGGCAAGGCATTTCGATGGCCGCAGCAACTAACGGCGAACAGCAGAATATCCAACAAGGAACTTCCAATATCGAAGGAACGACAACGACAAAGGACAGCATGAATACAAATCGCCGTCGCTGCTGCCTTTCCTTCGAGATTCTGCGGTTCCTTATTGTATATTCGATATTCGCTGCTCGGTCTGGCCAACTTGCGGTGCCGTGGTTTGCGGAGCGCAGCGAAGCAACCACGCCGACCGCCCCGCCAACAACGCCGTCGCCGTTCCGCCGTCAGCCCTTCGGCCTCAGCCTTGTGATCCCGCTTGCCTTTTCAAACATCCTGCCGGCGCGGAAGATCGCGTCTTCGCTGAAGAGCGGGCCAATTAACTGCATGCCTATGGGCAGGTTGTCCTTGGACAGGCCAGCCGGCAGGCTCATGCCCGGCAGGCCCGCCAGGTTTACGCTGATGGTGTAAATGTCGGCCAGGTACATCTGCAACGGGTCGTCCGCCTTCTCGCCGATCTTGAACGCGGTAGTCGGCGACGTCGGGCACAGCAGCAGGTCGCACTTCTCGAAGGCCTGGTCGAAGTCGTTCTTGATCAGCCGGCGGACCTTCAGCGCCTTGAGGTAATAGGCGTCATAATAGCCGCTGGACAACGCGTACGCCCCCAGCATGATCCGCCGCTTGACCTCGCTGCCGAAGCCCTCAGCCCGACTCTTGGAATACAGATCGATGATGTCGCGAACGTCCGCGCTGGTGCGATGGCCGTAATGCACGCCGTCGTATCGGGCCAGGTTGCTGGAGGCCTCCGCGGTGGCAACGATGTAATAGCATGCCACCGCATACGAGCTGAGCGTGCCGTCGGCGGCGATGTCGATCCTGCTGTGCGGCAGCGAGACCTCGACGATCTCCGCGCCCAGCGACTTGTACACGCCGATGGCCTGGTCGATGGCCTGGTGTATCTCCGCCGAAAGCGCCTGGCTGTAGAACTCCTTCGGCAGGCCGATGCGAAGCTTCTCGAATGGCTGGTCGATGGCGGCGACGTAATTTTCCACGCCGCGGTTGACGCTGGTGGAGTCGGCGGCGTCATGGCCGGCGATTATCTGCGTCATTAGCGCGCAGTCGGAAACGTCGCGGGCGAATGGGCCGATCTGGTCAAGGCTCGATCCGAAGGCCACCAGGCCGTATCGGCTGACCCGGCCGTAAGTGGGCTTCATGCCGACGACGCCGCAGAAGGCAGCCGGCTGGCGGATTGATCCGCCGGTATCGCTGCCCAGGCTTGCGACGCACTGCCTGCCCGCGACGGCTGAGGCCGACCCGCCGGACGAGCCGCCTGGAACTCGCGAGACATCCCACGGGTTTCGCGATGGTTTGAAGCCGCTGTTCTCCGTTGAACTGCCCATCGCGAACTCATCCAGGTTGGTCTTGCCAAGGATGACCGCGCCGGCAGCTTCGAGTTTGGCGACGGCTGTGGCTGTATATGGGGCACGAAAGTTTGCGAGAATCTTCGATGAGCAAGTCGTCCGGCCGAAGGTGGTGCAGAGATTGTCCTTGATAGCCAGCGGCACGCCGCCCAGCGGGCCGATGTCGGCGCCGGCTGACCGCTTTTGGTCGATAGCCTTTGCCTGCTCGATGGCGCGCTCAGCCAGCACTTCGTTGAAGCTGGCGAGCTTTGGCTCGGTGGCCTCGATGGCGGAAAGATAAGCGCCGGCGGCCTCGACAGCCGAAACTTCACCCGCCGCAATTGCCGCGCGAAGCTCGATAGCGCTAAGGTCTGTTATGTTCATGCATTTGCTCCGTCATGGCTGGCGGTAATGGCGTGGCGCGGGCATTGCTACTCTGCGAAGTAGCTCGCTACGTAGCACGAGCCTGCCTGCGAGTACCGCGGCCGTCTCGGCCGCGAGACTGTGGCATTGTGCGAGGGCAAGATGCCCTCGCGTACACGCGGGCGGGACGCCCGCGCCACGCCGCAATCCGCAATGGTTGTTCACTGGCTTTCCCCGATCACCTTTGGCACCTTGAAGAAGTCGCCGTCGCGCTGCGGCGCGTTGGCGAGGGCCTGCTGGGCCGTCAGGGATTCATGCGGCACGTCGTCAGCCAGCACGTTGCGAAGCTCCACCGCGTGGGCCATCGGCTCGATGCTGTCGGTGTTGAGCTCCGCCAACTTGTCGAAGTAGCTCAGGATGCTGCCCAACTGGGCGGCAAACGTGTCCACCTGCTGATCGCTCAGCTCGATCCGGCTGAGCTTGCCGATATGCCGGACCAGTGCGGCGTCGATTGTCTTGCTCATCTGTGAATCTCCATGCCGTATCATTGGCGAACGACGCGGCTGTGTCAATTGAAAGACCGCGCCGGCTGCTATTGTGGTGCAGGCGTCTCGCCTGCATGCTTCTTTTTCAGAGGATCTGCAGGCGGGACGCCTGCACCACAAACTGCCAATACCCGACCGCAGCCAGCCGCTTGCCCTTGCGTTGCTGCACTGGTACTATTGCCCGCAATGGGAAGCCGCATTTCACTGTGAAGGGAACAAACATGGAACTCAGGACCGTTATCATCAGCGTGTTGCCGGCCATTCTCGTGCTGCTGGGCGTGGGCGTCTGGCTGTTCCTGCGAAAGAGCATCCGCTCGCGGCTGAGGATGGCCCGGCAGCTCCAGGCCGACCCACAGATCAACGATTGGCTGGTCGTCTTCGCATGGAGCCGCAAGGTGCTCTACATCCCAACCATCGTGGCCAGCCTACTGGCGGCTGGGTTCATGTGGATGTGGCAGGCGGACCAGACGAGATTCAACCCGGATTTTCCGCAGGCATTGGGCGGCGGCTGGCTGGTGGTATTCTTCATCAACTTCCTCATTGATGAATATGAGATGAACCTCAAGATTCTTCTGCTGATCGTCCTTGCCTCAGCCGTGCTGTGCCTCTGGCTGACGCTGATGAACTGGTTCTGGCCATTCATTCACTTCTTCCGTCACCTGGGCGTGCGGATGAACGCCACGGGCTACCTGCTATTTGCCGTCATCTTCTTCCTGGCGATCCTGATAAGTTGGGTGCGGGGCCTGTTCTACTACGTGGCCATGACGCCCAACTACATCAACATCCAGAACGGCCCGAACGAGACAAGCGAGCAGATTTCCCGCGAGGCCTTCAGCACGCGGATCGACACCGGCGACTTCCTCGAACGCCTGCTGGGCTTCGGGCAGATCATCATCACCTTCGCCGACACGCGCCGCCCGCCGTTGATCCTGCTGGTCGGGCAGATCGGCAAGAAGACCGCCCAACTGGAGGCGGTGCGCTCGCACCTATCCGTGGAGTCGATCCAGAGCCATGTCGATAGCGGCAGCGTGTGACTGAAATTGCGGATTACGGATTTCGGATTGCGGAATCAACAGCGGCAACGACAACGACGGCGACAGAAGATTATTGCGGCCAGAGACGTGTTCAGTATATTCTGAATCCAGCCTACTCTGATTCCAGGCTGCCATTGGGCTCAAGGTTTTCGCTCGGGGTTTGTGCGGGCCAAGGGCCCGCGCTGCGGAAGCCCAGGGCGAAGCGAAGCGCAGCCCTGGGTAACCGGCCACAACCAAACTAAGCCCTGAAAGGGCGGCATCCGCCGATCAAATTTACTGCTAGATAACCACTCTTCCCGCGCGATCGGTATCGAGTCTGGTTATGCCGGGATGTTGCTCTTCGAGCTGCTGGAGGAGCTTTGATTGTTTTTGCACTACCGCTCGCATGGCGGAGAGTTCCTGGGCCATGATGTCCCGGCTGGAGACCATGCCAACCGGCACGCCGTCGACGAGGATCGGCAAATGGCGAATGCCGTGGGTGGCCATTATCCGCTGGGCCTCGTGGGCGGGCGTGCCGGGCGGGCACGAGACGATCGTCTTACTCATGATCTTTTCAACTTTCGTCGCGGTCACATCGGCGCCGCCTGCGACGATCTTGGCGACGATATCCCGCTCCGAAACTATGCCAACCATCTTGCCCTGGCAATCCAGCGCTAGCAGGCAGCCGATCTGGCAGTGCTTCATCTTCTTCGCCGCCTCGGCGGCTGTCGCGTCGGCTGAAATGGAAAAGATGCCTCCGCGACGCTTGGAGATGCGATCTACGCTTTGTACTGTCACCATATAGTGCCGGCCTCGAACAAAGTTGGCCCGCACCCGCACTTCGACGCCGGTTCTATCGGCCAGAAATGCCCACAGGTTGAAGACGGCCGGCAAAGCGAAAGTTACGCGCTACAGGCCGACGAGACTAACTGGTCACGCTGGACAAGTGTGGTATAATCGCGTCAACGCTGCGGGGCGGGTGGGTTCATTCGCTATCGCCCGCTCCGTTACACCAATCGTTCGTTTTGCTGTTGTTCTTGTTAGGAAAGGATGGATCATGCGCGCGGGGAATGGCTCAACAGCGGCAAGTGGCAATATAACAGCCCTGATGGAACAACTGGAAGCACGGCTGCTGCTGGACGCGATTGCTCCGAATCAGCCGCCCACGTTTACAGCCGGCGGCAACCTGAGCGTCAATACCAACGAGGCAGCCCAGGTGATTCCCAACTGGGCGAAGAACATTTCGCCTGGGCCGGCCGAGGAGTCCGGCCAGACTCTTACGTTCAACGTGATCAGCGACAGCAACCGTTTGCTCTTCTATTCCCCGCCTAAAATATCAGCCGACGGCACATTGAGTTTCACACCCGCCCCAAATGCACGCGGGCTGGCCGTCCTGACGGTCGTCTTGAAGGACAACGGCGGCGTGTCCAATGGCGGGGTTGACACTTCCGCGCCGCAGACCTTCAAGATCATGGTCGGCGCGGGCGACGCAAACGTGGACGGCTATGTTGACGGATGCGATTTCAGCCTCCTGCTGACATCGTGGCATACGGGGGGCGCCTCGTGGTCATCGGCCGACTTCACCGGCGATGGCTATGTGGATGCTCTTGATTTCAGCCTGCTGCTGACCAACTGGCACGTGAAAGCTTTGTCCAGCAGCGAGCAGGGGCGAATTTACTTGTCCGATAGTTCACTTCAGCGAAGTCAGCTTCCTGAAGGAGGCCAGGCGACAGTTGACGTAAGATTGTCGCAAGCTCCCTTGCGGCCGGTAACAATAACCTTTGCATCCGCCGGAGACGGCGACATATCAATATCCGGGCCAACCAGTCTCACGTTCAACGCCTTGAACTACAACATTTACCAGCATCTGGTTCTGTCGGCTAGGCAGGATGTTGATGACGTTAACAGCACTGCCACCATCACAGCCACTGGAGAGGGGCTTGTTAGCGATAGTATTCTCGCCATCGAACAGGACGACGAACCTGCTTATGTTGCGCCTGTGGATGCGTTCGATGCCGACACGACCAATCGTTACGAAGCGCTCTTCTGGCCGTCGATCTCCGGCCAGTCTGTCATCCCGAATGTGTCCTATGACAGCCTGAACAAGCGGGCGATTGTCCGCACCGAAGGCAGCCCAGGCTGGACGCTGATGCGTCCCTGCACATACTCACCCGTGACGCCGGCGAACGAGCCATTCGATTTCGGGGCCGACATATCCGTGCTGGACGGCTCGACGGGTGCTCTCTACCTGGGCGACCTGCGAGATATCGGCTTGGGCACTTATGTCATGTTCGGGCTGGATAAATCCCAGCCGGCTGATTCGCAGTTGTACCTGGAGGTGGTCAAGAGCGGTGTCTCCGTCGAATCGCGGCGGATTGCTTATTCCGGCAGCCAGGCGTCTCTGGACCTGCAGCGGCGCGGAGACGTGTACTCCTTTTTCTGTGATGGCCAACTTGTCTGGCAAGAGCCTGTGGCTGCCTTTGACGAGAGTCAGAACCTGTCCTACGGCGTCGCCCAGAGAACAACATCGGGTTCGGCGCTCTCCCAACTGGCCGTGGATGATTGGCGTTGGGCAGGAATGCTCAGGCCGACAATGGTGCAGTACCTTAGCGTGCCGCAATGTGTTTACAGTACCCATGCCTCTCTGTCGCCCGATGGAAGCAGGCTATTCTTCACTGCCTGTACCTATCCGGGTTATACAAACGCCAACCTGTACGCCTTCGACACGAGCACGATGAGCATCGACGGGACATTGCTTGTTGGGGGGGTGGGATCAGGCCTCGCTCTTTCTCCTGATGGTTCAGTCGGCTACATCACCGAAACAGGCCAATGGGGTCTTAGAACAACCAAATTCGACGCTAACGGCCTGACGGTCTTGCAAGATTCAATGCCTGTTTATTCTTCCGGCGGCATTGTTTTTTCTCCGGATGGCGATAAGGTCTATATTGGGCCTCAGGGGATTCTTGACGTGGCCACGGGCACTTACTTAGGCCGACTTGCCTGCTCGACATCTGGCCCCACGGATATGGCAATGACGCCGGATGGGCAATATGTCTATGTTGTGGAAGGGTTCTATCTTCCGTATACTCTCGGCAAGATATACAAAGTCTCCACAGCCACCAACGAAGTGGTCTCCACGATCAGCCTGAATATGGCGCACTACGCGTGGCCGCGTATCAAGATGCTGCCGGATGGAAGCGGCTTTGTCGTCTCGGGGACTGGCGACCAGATGCTGCACATCTATTCAGTCGCTGATGATAGGGAAATCCAGGTTCTAGACTATGAACCATATTCTGACTTTTCGCTTGGTTTTGTGAACGGGCTGGACGTGAGCCAAGATGGGGACCTGATTGCATTGACGCTAGAAGATGACAATCATGTGTTGATATTCTCCAGGGAAAAAAACCGATGCATAGCGAGTCTCCATGTGCCAAGTGAGGCCAGGAGCGTGACTTTTTCCCCGGATGCGTCACGCATATATGTCACTGGTAATAGCTCTCAAAGTTCAGGCTGGGTTAGCGTATTTGCATTTTCTGATGACGCCCCATTCATGGAGGGCTTTGGTGGGTATCCCATCTTATCCTGGCCTGTCTGCTGGACGGCCGGCGGCAATGCCCTTACGGATAAGTCAGGAAACACGATTGTCTCTTCTCCTTTCTATGGGTTGCAGCTCTATGGCGTCCCGTCGCCGTCTTTTGAACCCGCTGTCGAAGCTGTGCCGGCCAGTGCCTATCACCCTTGTTCCTTCCGGGAGGATTTTTCCCTGCGGCTGCGGATCCACAATGGCAGTGAAGACCTTTCACCATGGATACCCAACAGCCCCAGGGCTTATGTCGGCATGAGCCATGGCTCATCCGGCGATCAGCCTTCGCGGCAACTCATCAAGTTCAGTGGCGATGGGAAGGTGCTGGCCGCGGACGGATCCGTGTTGACGACCTACCAAACCAGAACGACCTACGATGTTCGGATCGACTATCACCGCTCCGGCACCAGCCTGAGTCTTCACTATTGGCTCAACGGAACGGATGTTGGCAGCAGGTCTCTGACCATCATTGATCTGGAAGCCGAATTGTCCCTGGATCACCTTGAACTGAAGGTCTTTGAAGGCTCAGCCACCTTCGGCGACATCATCGTCATCTAAACAGGCAAGCTCAGACCGCTCTAGCCCCTTGGACTGCAGTGACTAGCCCGCAAGGGCGACGGCACTGCCTTGGCTGGCTGGAAGATGCCATGTTCTTGCTCACGAGATTCGTCAAGGCAAAGCCAAAGCGGCAGGCTGCCCGCCCACATTGGGAAGCCCCGGCCGGAAGGCGGGGCGCTCCCCCCGCTTGCCGCAGGGGGCTTCCTACGGAAAAAGCGGCGGCGTTGCCCCCGCACTCCATGTGGCCCTTATTTCGATAGATGATCTTGTTGAGGAAGGACATTCCGTCGCAATGGGCTTTACCTTGGCCTGCGCAGGCTGTAAGATCGTGATCGCTTGGCTTCATCTATATATTTCATCCAACAGCCAGCCGATGAGTAGTGTGCAGACATTAGAAGTCCCCGGCTACCAGGTGATGCAGTTCCTGGGCAGCGGGGCCTGTAGTACTATTTGGCGAGTCCGCGACTGCCAGACGGATAGGCTCTACGCGCTGAAACGGGTCATCAAGCGCCAAAGCAGCGATTACCGCTTCATGGAGCAGGCCCAGAACGAATACAACGTTGCCTCGCAACTTGACCACCCCGTGCTGCGGCACCTCTATGGCCTGCGGCGAATCAAGCAATGGCTGAGCCTTCGCGAAATCCACCTCATCATGGAGTTGTGCGAAGGCCGAACCGTCCAGGACAACCGGCCCAAGGATGTGCAGGAGACCGTGCGGATATATTGCCAGGTCGCGGGCGCGCTGGCGTACATGAATGCCCAGGGCTTTGTCCATGCCGACATGAAGCCCAACAATATTCTCGTCGCGGCTGACGGAACGGTGAAGGTCATCGACTTCGGCCAGAGCTGCCGCCTGGGGGCCATCAAGCGACGCATCCAGGGCACGCCGGACTTCATCGCGCCGGAGCAGGTCCATCGCCGTCCGCTGGATGGACGGACCGACGTCTTCAATTTCGGCGCCAGCCTGTACTGGACGCTGGCTGGCAGGCCGATCCCCACCGTGCTGCCCAAGGGCAATGCCACGCTCCTGGCGGACCTCGCGGTTGTGCCGCTGGAACAAGTGAATTCGGATGTCCCGCCGGCGCTATCCAAACTGGTGAGCGACTGCATCGAGCTGCATCCGCCGCGCCGCCCCAGCTCGATGAGCGAGGTAAACTCCCGCCTGGGCCTGATCGCGCACAAGCTTGCGAAGGATGCCGCCAAGGCTGACAAGAGCGAAAAACCCCGCACGCCCAATGGCGCGGCCTCCAGCAGCTTCGATACCGACATTCGAATTCCCCAGGAGTAGCATGGCGCATTGCGTGGCAGACATCTTCCGCCAGGCTGCCCAGGCCAACACCTCCGATCCACGTCGCAGCGGCAACGTGATGGCCATCGAGCCCGGCTGCGACGTTATCGTCGTCGGCGATATCCACGGGAATCGCGGCGCGATGGTGAAAATCCTTTCGCGGGCGAACCTGTCTGTCAACGCCAATTGCCGGATCGTGTTTCAGGAAGTCATTCATGGCCCCACCGACCCGACCACCAAGCGCGATCGCAGCATCGAGTTGCTGATGCGCCTGGCCAGGCTGAGGATCAGCAATCCACAGCAGGTGCTCTTGGTGCTTGGCAATCACGATCTTGCCCAGGCCACCGGAAATGAGATCGCCAAGGAAGGCTGCGGCGTGTGCAAGGCCTTCACCGAGGCTGTGCAAATTGAGTTCAAAGAGGCAGCCGATGAGGTGCTGGAGGCCGTCAACGAATTCCTGCTGACGATCCCGCTTGCTGCGCGATGTCCTAACGGCGTGTTCATTTCGCATTCGCTGCCCTCGCCGTCGCGGATGCAAAAAGCCACTCCAGAGATACTGGATCGTCCGTATGAACAGAAAGACCTGGTTCGCGGCGGGGCGGTATATGAATGGACATGGGGCCGCGGGCAAACGCATGAGCAATTGCAGCAACTTGCGGAGCAGTTGAAGGTGCGCTATTTCATCCTGGGCCATCGTCATGCAGAGGCCGGCTTCGAGATTATCTCTCCGCTGGGCCTGACGATCAGCAGCGATACTCAGCGCGGCCATGTGGTCCGTTTTGTCAGCGATGAGCCATTCGGGCCGGACAACCTGGGCAAGGCGCTGACGCCGATAGCAGCATTGTGAGATCGCAGGGAAATTCAATGATTGAATTGACGGGCAAACAAAGACGTTATCTTCGCAGCCTGGCCCAACAGGCCAAGCCACTAGCCTCGGTCGGCAAGGCAGGGCTGTCAGACGACCTGGTGAGCAATATATCACGGCTGTTGGAGCAGCATGAGTTAGTGAAAGTCCGCGTGCCAGCCGGCAGCGGCGCGGACCGAGCGTTCTGCTGCGAATCATTGGCCCAGGCAACCCAGTCGGCATGCATAGGCGTGGTAGGGCGCGTGGTGCTGCTCTACCGGCCGAACCCGGATTTGGCAAAGCCCATTTCGCTGGGCGATGCATCGCAAGACGAGGACTAAACGATGATTGCTTGAGGAAGCCCCGTGCGGACGCACGGGGAGGCTCCGCCTGCCGGCGGGGCATTCCAGACAATAAGAATCCATCTTGTTGAAAAAGCGTTTCTCTGAATACAATGGAGGCGGAAAAGGACAGCCGGCATGGACGCCGAGAAACTGAACTCTGAGCAAGGCGAAAATGCGATTTACGTGTACGCATTGTGGTTGGCCTGTAAGGGTATCCGACGATTGCGCGGGCAAGCTCGGACGATGTCCCTCCTGCAAGGGCGTGGTCGATATTCCGCGCGTTGCTCACCCGCAGGAGACGCCGCCCAAAGTGCGCGCTATGGCAGGAGCCGCTAACGCTCAGCGTGCCATCGGACAGACTGCACCTACTGCGCCGGCTGTGGCCGCCGGACCGCAGCCAAGCGACAAGGATGAATTGGACCTGGACTCGGAGCTTGATGAAAGCGCCACCGACGCCTGCGATGACACCGACATCTTGCCGGCAGACTTCGAGCCTGCCCCGGCAAGCAAAGTGGCCGGCGCGCCGCCTCGATGGGAGCGGCGGCTGCGACTTAGAACCGAATCCGATCAACTCCGGCAGATGCGACAGATTCATCATCGGATGAAGGTCCTGGCCCTGTCGGCTGTGGCCGCCATGGTGCTGGTTGTGATGGCGTTTGTCATCATCATGCTGACGCTCAAGTACCATTGGCTTCGGTGAATCAAAAAGGCGCCGACGTGTCAGCAACATACGCCCGGCCCTTGCCCCTTTCTTTCCCGACGACCTGGAGTTGCGTGTGAAGTATAAACTGTGCGTATTCGACGTCGATGGCACGCTGATTGGCCCTGATGAAGTTGTCCCGGCAGAGACCATCGATGCCATCTCCCATATGCAGGCCCAGGGCACTCGCATCTGCCTGGCAACCGGCAGAAGCCTCGTCGAAACAATGCCCATCTGGCGGCAACTGAAGCTGGCTGCTCCGCACGAGCCAATGATCCTCGTCGGCGGCAGCCTGGTCAGCGAGGTTGACACCGGCAGAACGCTCTGCCAGCGCACCATCAGCCATGACGATGCCTGCGAATATGCCGAGGCGCTTTGCCGGGCAGGCTATTCGGCACTGGCCATAGTGGACGTCTGGCGGCACGGCGTGGATTACTACATCTGTGAATCTGCCGATGCCGCAGGCGTTGAACAAATGTGGTTCTCCAAGATGAAAGTGACGGTGCAGCGCCTGGCGAAGTTCGACGGCCAGTTGCCCTCGCCGCTGCGGATCAATTGCGTTGCCCCGCCGGAGGCAGCCGCAAGGCTGGCGCAGGAGCTGTCGCAACGATTTGCCGGCCGGCTGAACATTCACAGCATTTATGCTCCCAACTATGATGTGACGGTGGTGGAGGCCTTCGCCAAGGACTGCACCAAGTGGGCCGGCGTGATGTATGTCGCCCAGGCCTACCGCATCAAGCCCCGCGAAATCGCATGTTTCGGCGATGATGTAAACGACCTCCCGATGATTCGCTCGGCCGGCCTCGGCGTGGCCATGCCCTGGGCGGCGCCAAGCGTCATGCAAGCCGCCAAGGCCATCGCCCACCCCAACCTTGCGACATTCCTCCGCAATCTGCTGGCAAGCTAAGACAAACAGGAAGCCCCGTGCGGAACGCACGGGGACCATCCCCCTGCTTCCGCAGTGGGCTTCCTAAATTCCGTAGCGCCGCGAGCACCTCTACTCATCCAGCAGACCATCGCTTAGCCCCATTGGCAGCGGCTTGGGCTGATCGCACGTGCTGGCTAGTTCGATGTGCCTGCCTTGATCGCTGGATTCATCAAATGCGTGCATGATCTCCAGCACGTGATTGGCCAACTCTCCATTGGCCCGGTGCTGCCGGCCGCTCAGCAAGCCGTGGGCCATGTCGGCCACGCCGATGCCCCGGCTGTTCTCGCTGTAGCCGTGCGTCAGCGGCACCGCGCTCCATTCCTTCTCGCCGGCTCGGCGGATGCGCACCGGGCCGCCGAAGGTGTTGGGGTCGGGCACGCTGAGCGTGCCGGCTGTGCCGTAGATCTCGATGCAGGGCAGCTCGTGCGCCCATACGTCGAAACTGGTCGTTATCGTGGCCACCGCGCCGCTGCGGAATTCCATCACGCCGCTGACGTGCGTGGGCACGTCCACATCGATGATCGTGCCCGCCTTGGGCTGGCTGGTGATCGTCCGCTGCGGGAAGGTTACCTTTGCGAGGCCGGCTACGCCGCGCACCGGGCCCATCAGGTTCACCAGGGCGGTCAGGTAATACGGGCCCATGTCGAACATCGGGCCGCCGCCAAGCTTGTAGTAGAACTCCGGGTCCGGGTGCCAGCCTTCGTGCCCGTGACACAGCATGAAGGCGCTGGCGGCGATCGGCTTGCCGATCCAGCCGTCGTCGATAAGCTTGCGGCAGGTCTGCCCGCCGGCGCCCAGGAAGGTGTCCGGCGCGCAGCCGACGCGAAGGTTCTTCTTGCCCGCTAACGCAAGAATCTCCGCGGCATCGGCCTTGGAGATGGTCAGAGGCTTTTCATTGTGTACGCTCTTGCCGGCTGACAGGGCGGCCATCGCCACCTCGGCGTGGGCAGCCGGTATCGTCAGGTTCAGCACGATCTGAATCTCCGGGTCGGCCAGCAATTCCTTCACGCTGACCGCGCGGACGCCGAACTCGGCGCCGGCTGCCTTGGCACGCTCGGGAAGCACATCGGCGCATGCAGCCACCTCCAGCACCTTGAACGCCCGGCACCGTTTGAAGTAGATGCTGCTGATCTTCCCGCAACCGATGATCCCGATCTTGACCTTGCCGGAATTTCCAGCCGAACCGTTCCTGGCCATCGTGTTCTCCTTGATGTTAGACGCCTATACTACTGTCCGACGGTTCCTCGTTAGGCGCATGCCCGCTGAGAAATCCGAACCTGGTTCTGGTTGCGGCTGTCTGCCGCGCTGGGCATTGTAAGCGGTACGCGGCGACCTGCAAAGATCGGGCAATTGTCCTTGCGTTGCATCTGCTCGAAGCAAAGCCATAATATCCTCGGTGTCACGGGGTTGTGACTTTCCTGCCTGTTCAGTTCTGTCCGGTTCTGTTAAATCCTGTTCGATTCAGCCCGGGTTTTTGCCGGTTGTTGCGCGCTTTGGGCTCCAGATTCTTATCCGACGAACCATTTAGAAGTTGATGATCCTGGCGCTTAGCGCCCGCCCGACGACTTGCGGCCATTGCCCTGGCCATCTTCGGCCTCCATCAAGGCTCTCACGGCGGGACATGCCTCCGCAGGCCATCCAGCCGCGCGCAGCGCCCCCATATCCAGACAGCGCCCCGTGTTGTGCGCACAAAGATGGTCAAAGTGAAGCAGTCGGCCATCCTTAACCATTGACCTGTATGGAGATAATTTTCTACGCAAATTCCATTCCTAATCTTTGGATGCGGCGCATAAGTGCGCAGGAAAGAGGCCCCTTTGCTCTTGCAGAAGAAAGAACCGCAAAACTCCGGGGTCTGGGGCGGAGCCCCAGGTATGCAAAGGCGATACATAACGTAAAGCGTAAGCTTGTTAAGATTGTCCCGTTGGATTAGGCTTCGCAATCACACTATTGGAGAAGGGGCGAGTATGAGAGCCGTATTGATCTTTGTGATCGCAGCATTTGTTGTTTCATTGGTGGCATGGCTGGTCTGCTGGCCGCTGCTTCCCGACCTGATAGTTACGCATTGGAGCTTTGGCGGGCAGCCTGATGGCTACATGGCCAAGCCATGGGCGATGGCTCTCCTGCTGGCAATTGCGCTGCTGCCGGTCATAATCCTGACGGTGTTGTCAGTTATCCAATCTCGCCTGAAGGACGAGCCGGCCCTGCGCGTGCTGCACCGTACCGCAGCCGGGATGCTGATTCCTCTGGCCTTGCTGTTTGTATATTTGCATGGCCTGACACTGGCGTGGAATCTGGGCGCTCGATTCCAATTCACATATTTCATTCTGCCGGCCATTGGCATCTTCATCGTGACCACGCTGATAGGCGTGCTGCCGCTGCTGAAGGCTGAGGTGGCCGCCTCGCGGCAGGCCCGTCAGACCTTGCCCAGGACCATCTGGTTTCCAGCCAAGCGATACGGCTGGGGCTGGGGCTTTCCATGCGCCTGGCAAGGCTGGGCGGTGATGATCATCTGGCTGGCGGGCTTCTTTGGAGGACTGGCCGCCATCGCGACCCTTGCCCGCAATGACCTCAAGCTCATCCTGTTCTTTCCTTTCATCCTGACGATGATCGCGATCCTCTTTGTCGTCTGCTACCTTAAAGGCGAGAAACCTCGCTGGCGCTGGGGCGATGAGAGACAATGATAAACGGGGTCAGGCAGGGAAAGCCCCTTGGAGTGCGGTGACTAGCCCGCAAGGGCGACGGCACCGCTATGGCTGGCTGGAAGATCATGTGTTCCTCATATGACATTGAGTCGAGACATTGATGGGAACAAAGCCAAAGCGGCGGCGTTGCCGCCGCACTCCATAGTCGCTTGACTTAGCCGCCGGCTAGTTTCTTGATCTGTGCCTGCTCATCATCGACTGCCTTGGATTGTTCACGAGCCCAATTTACGCGCTCTGTGTTTCCGAGTTTCTGATATAACGGCTGCAACTCATTCAGCGACAGCTTCCGCAAGGCCATTCCGACCAGGCGCACGATCAGCATCTTGTCATTGCCGCTGAGCATGGCGCCAAGCTCGAATACCGCAAGGAAGTCCTCTTCCGCCTCGTCGAGTTGGCCGGCCTCGGCAGCCTTCTTGCCCAAGGCTATGACTTCCCTGGCCAGCGGCCGAAAGTCAGTGAGTTCCTTAACGACCTGCTCGATGACCTGCTGCCGATCCTTGGCCAGTAGCGAGACGCACTGCTGCTCACTGAGTGTGAACATGTATCGCTGCTTGGGAAAAGTCATCGGCGCAGACCAATCTATCGACTTAAGCGTTGTGACGGCCTGATCCTTCTGGCCACTACTCCACAGTTCGTGAACTTTCAACACCTTTTCCGCCTCCGGCGACGCGCCTGCTGCTGATGTTCCCGCAGCCGTAAGCTCGCTCAACTTCACTCGATCCGCCAACGTGTAACCTTCCGGCAGATCGCTGCTGAACAACTCTGGCTCAAGATGTGGTTTCGATTTGAATTGGCTCAAAACAATAGTCACCGTCTTCTGACCGGCCGCCGCGGTGTTAGGTTCGGCGAACTCGGCCACAATTTCGACTTGCACCGGGTAGTGATTCTCGCTATTGGACCAGACACGAATCGTCTGCGACAGGTCGCCCAACTTCTGGACGACCTCGAATCCCTCGGCGCTAATGCCGTCGATGGTCTGACTGCCCAGATTTTTTTCCTGGCCAGGCTGAAGGTCCCACAGCCCTTCGATCGTTCTTCCTGGCATCAGCAGGAAGTCAAGTGGCCCCATCACGGCCTGCTCGTCGGCATCAAACCTGTATGCAGCCTTGGAGTTCGCCCAGAGAATCAAGCGCTGGCGTTTCTCTCGGTCTATGATACAGACCGGCCCGCCGGGTGCTTCGAGGCGAAGTCGCCCAGGCTCGAGTACCATGGCCTTTACTTTGGCCCCGCCTTGATCGGTCGTGAGTTCCAACACAAACTCATAGCCGGAGCCTTTGAGCTGGTTCAATGTGTCAGCGAATGCTGTATCTGAGCGGCTGCCGACAAATAGCACGAATGACGACACGATAATGGCCATGGCCACCACGGCTGCCACGGGGTACTTGATGAACTTGTTCATGTCCCTGATCCTTTCGATGAGCGAAGTTTTGTGACGTTCGTTCTGGGCCTGGTGTACTGCCTGGAGCGTTTGCTCCAGGGCGCGCTCGCTGGGGCCTGGCGGAATGGGCGACTGCCGCATTGCCGCGAAGGCCTCTTCCACAATGTCCGACTGGCGTTGTGGCTCAACCATGGTCGGCGCCTCTTTCCTTCAGCAACTTGCGCAACTTTTCCCGGGCCCGGGAAAGGACCACTCCCACGTGCCTCACGCTGATCTGAAGCTCATGGGATATTTCTTCATACTCCATCTCGTCGAGGTATCGCAGGCACGTCGCCTGGGCTTGAAGCGGCGGCAATTGCGCCAGCGCCAAGCGAAGCCGCTCCACCAGCTCTCGCTTCTGGGCGATGGCATCAGGAAACGCTTCGCGGTCCATAGCCGACGCCAAGGTGGATTCGTCTTGAATACTCGCCCGGTTCGATACCCTGCGGCGAAGGCAGTCGATGCCGCGCGCCATGGCCAGCCGCCGCAGGATGGCGGGCCAATTCCGCACCGCTCTGCGTCGCGCAAGGGCGACCGCGGCGACAAATGCCTCCTGCATGCACTCATCGGCGTCGCTGGGATTGCCGACCAGACGATAGGCTGTCCGCCATACCGCCGCCTTGTGCTCGCGGATAATCATGTCCCAATCTGGCATGCCTGAACTCTCACAGACATAGTCGCATCAAGGCCACCCTTTACAACACAAAATCCCAGCCAACTCTTTGGACTGCGGTGACTAGCCCGAAAGGGCGACGGCACCGCCTTCATTGACTCTCGGAAGTCATGCGTTTTGCAGTAACTGTCAGGCCAAAGCCAAAGCGGCGTCGTTGCCGCCGCACTCCATACTCGCGCCAATGATGGTCAAAGGGCTTGAACTTGTCCGGGCAATACCGAATAATAGTTAGCATGCTAACTATTGATCGACAAGCTTCGCCGCCGGCGGCTGAGGCGGCCTTTGGGTCGTTGATAAAGACCTACGGCCTGCTTCGCCGCGTGATGGAGCCGTACTTTGCGCGATTCGGTATAAGCGGTTCCCAGTGGGGCGTCCTGCGGGCCTTGCAGCGGGCGCAGAAGCAAGGAAGTTCCGCCCTGCGACTGCGAGACCTTGGCGAGCGGCTGGTCGTCCGCCCGCCCAGCGTCAGCGGCGTGGTTGACCGCCTGCAGCAAGCGGGCCTGGTGCAGCGAGGCATCGCCAATGACGATCATCGCGCCAAGCAGGTGCGTCTGAGTCCCAAAGGGCACAGGCTTATCAGGCGCGTTGAACGCTATCGCGCGGGGCAGATCCAGACAGTGCTTGGCGGCCTGAGCGAAAAAGATCAGGAAGTCCTGCGGACGATGCTTGATCGCTTGTCGGCGCACCTCAGCCGGCTCCAGCACGATCCAGGCGTTTCACGCGATCCGAACGTTTCAAAGGTCATCGGCCACAGTCCAAAAGTGAAGGCGGAGAAGTCATGAAGAGAATGCGGCCAGGTCGAATTGCCGGCATTGCCGTGGGTGCGGTTGTTCTATCGGTGCTTGCGGCTATGCCGCTGGCATGCTCGAAGAAGGCGGATGATCCGTCCAGAGCCGCCGGCGAAGCCAAGCCCGTGCCGGTTCTGGCGGCGGCTGTTGTCAAGCAGGCCGTCGAGGAGAACATCAGCACGTTCGGCACGGTGCAGGCCAACGCGAGCACGACGATCCGCGCGCAGGTCACCGGCATGCTGAACAAGGTGTGCTTCCGCAAGGGCCAGGACATAAAGAAGGGACAGTTGCTTTTCGAGATCGACCGGGGGCCTTTCGAGGCGGCCTTGAAGCAGATGGAGGCAAACAAGGCACGCGACGACGCGACGCTGGCAAATGCGCAGAAGGAACTAAAGCGTCAGGCCGACCTGCTGGAGAAGGGCATCGCCAGCACGGCTGACTTCGACAAGGCGCAGACCGACGCAGCCGCGGCGGCTGCCGCCGTCAAGGCCGATGAGGCGGCAATTGAGAATGCCAAGCTTCAACTTGGCTTTTGCACCATCTTCGCCGCACTGGACGGCCGGGCGGGCGACCTGCTAGTCGATGCGGGCAATCTCGTAAAGGCCAATGACGTAGCCCTGGTCACTATCAACCAGGTTCAGCCCATCCAGGTTTACTTTTCGATTCCGCAGCGCGATCTGCAATCGGTTCTGAAATACATGGCCGAGGGCGCGCTGAAGGTAACCGCCAAGCTTCCGGGCGACGGCCAGGCTGTGGAGGAAGGCGAACTGACCTTTGTTGATAACAATGTGGATACAGCCACGCACACGGTGAGGCTTGGCGCGACCTTCGCCAACGAGCACAGCCGGCTTTGGCCGGGGCTGTACGTTGACGTGACGCTTCGGCTGACGGAGAGACAGAATGCGATTGTCGTGCCGACGCAGGCTGTTCAGTCCGGCCGGGACGGGCGATACGTGTTTGTCATCGCCACCGACGCCAAGGGCGACAAGATTGCGGAGATTCGCACGGTGACCATCGGGCGGGCGTTGGACGGCAAGACGATCATCGAGTCGGGGCTTGAGGGCGGCGAGCAGATCGTCACTGACGGCCAGGTGCGGCTGCTGCCTGGGGCAAGGGTGCTGGTTCGCACGAGCCTGGAACAGGCTGCCTCGATGGCCAGCCGTCCATCCCAGAGGTCTTGAGCATGAATATTTCGGAGCTATTCATTCGCCGGCCGATCATGACGACGCTCGTGATGATCAGCATCCTGTTGCTGGGCGTCATGGCCTATCGCAGCTTGCCGGTGAGCGATCTTCCTAACGTTGACAATCCCACCATCAATGTCTCGGCATCTCTGCCGGGCGCCAGCCCCGAGACAATGGCTGCCTCGGTGGCCACCCCGCTGGAGAAGGAATTTTCCGCCATCGCGGGCATCGACTCGATGAGTTCCTCCAGCCAGCTCGGCAGCACGCAGATCACGATTCAGTTTGCGTTGTCGCGCGATATTGACGCCGCAGCGCAGGACGTGCAGACGGCCATCGCTCGTGCTGTGCGGAAACTGCCCTCGAACATGCCCTCGCCGCCGACCTTCCGCAAGACCAACCCGGCGGACATGCCGATTCTATGGCTGGCGCTGACGAGCCCCACGCAGCCGATGTGGTCGCTGGATGAATTCGGCCAGACGACGATGGCCCAGCAGATTTCCATGGTTCAAGGCGTCGCGCAGGTGCAGGTCTATGGCTCGCAGAAGTACGCTGTCCGCATCGAGCTGGACCCGCGGGAGTTGGCCGCCCGCGGCCTGAGCAGCGGCGACGTTGCCCAGGCGATCCAGCAGCAGAATGTCAACCTGCCGCTGGGAACGCTGCAAGGGCCTTTCCAGGCCTTCACGATCGAAGATAACGGCCAACTGATGCAGGCGGCTGATTTCATGCCGCTGGTGATCAAGAATATCCAGGGCCGGCCGGTGCGGTTGCAAGACATCGGCGTCGCCAGCGATAGCGTCGAGAACGACAAGTCGGCTGCGTGGTATTGGTCCAGCGTGCTGAAGGACAGCACTCGCGCTGCTGGCGAGGCATCGGTAAAGATTGACGCCGCCTCGGCCGAGCAGGAGGCCCGCAACTACCCCATGCAGAGATCGATCGTGCTGGCGGTTCAGCGCCAGCCCGGCACGAACACGGTTGAGGTCGCCGACGCCATCAAGGCGCTGCTGCCCAAGCTGCGTGCCCAGTTGCCGGCCTCCGTCTCGCTGCACTTGCTGAGAGACAGCAGCGTCATCATCAAGGAATCCGCCCGCGACGTGCAGTGGACACTCGTGCTGACTCTTGGCCTGGTGATCCTGGTCATATTCCTGTTCCTGCGGAACTTTTCCGCGACGGTCATCCCCAGCCTGGTGCTGCCGATGTCCATCATCGGCACCTTCGCGGTGATGTACGCGCTGGACTACAGCCTGGACAATCTCTCGCTGATGGCGCTTACGCTTTCGGTGGGTTTCGTCGTCGATGACGCGATCGTCATGCTGGAGAACATCGTCCGCCACATGGAGATGGGCAAAGGCCGCCTGCAAGCTGCCCTGGAAGGTTCACGCGAAATCTGCTTCACCATCGTCTCGATGACGCTCTCGCTGGCGGCTGTGTTCATTCCCTTCCTGCTGCTGCCGGGATTGATGGGCAGGCTCTTCCGCGAGTTTTCGGTCACCATCGGCGCAGCCGTGATCGTCAGTGGCTTTGTTTCGCTGACGCTGACGCCGATGCTGGCCAGCCGGTTCCTGAAGAACCAGCACGAGGTGCATCACGGCAGCATCTACCGCGCAAGCGAGCGATGCTTCAACCTCATCCAGGGCTTCTATGCATGGTCGCTGAGCAAGGTGCTCAGGGCCCGCCTGGCGACCATGCTCGTCTCGCTGGCGATCCTGGGCGGAACGGTATGGATCTTCATGCAGGTGCCCCAGGGGTTCATCCCCAGCGAAGACCGCGACCAGATAATGGTCCAGACCGAATGCGCACAGGACGTGTCTTTTGAGGCCATGCAAGCCCACCAGGAGGCTATTGCAGAGGTGGTTCGCCACGACCCCAACATTGAACGGTTCATGTGCAGCACTGCGGGTGGCGGCGCGATGGGCGGGAGCAACAACACCGGCAGAATGTTCCTGATTCTCAAGCCCCGCGACCAGCGCGACCTCTCGGCCGACGAGTTGATTGAGAAGCTTCGTCCCAGGCTCAATTCAATACCAGGTATAAAGGTTTACCTGCAGAATCCACTGACGATTCAAACGGGCGGGCGTCAGAGCAGGGCGACTTACCAGTTGACCCTTCAGAGCGGCGACACAGATGCGCTTTATGCGTTCGCCGGCGAGCTGGAGGATAAGATTCGCGGCATGAATGACGTGATCGACGTAAGCAGCGATCTGCAATTGAAGAACCCGCAGCTCAAGCTGGACATCGATCGCGACAAGGCCATTGCGATGGGGATTGCACCGCTCCAGGTGGAGCAGGTCTTCGCCAATGCATACAGCACAGCCCAGATATCCACGATCCTTGCGCCCAACAACCAGTATTCGGTCATCATGGAGTCTTTGCCTGTGTATCAAAAGGAGCCCGCCGCCGTCGAGAACCTCTATGTCCGCTCAGCAACAGGCCAGATGGTGCCGATCTCGGCCTTGCTGTCGATGTCACAGGGCGTCGGGCCGTTGCAGGTAAACCACTCGGGACAGTTGCCCTCCGTTACGATCTCTTTCAACCTGCGGCAGGGCGTTCCCCTGGGCGATGCGATGAAGCAGGTCGAGCAAGTCACACAGGCGACGATACCAACGAATGTCGTGTACAGTTTCCAGGGCACCGCCCAGGCGTTCCGCGACTCGATGAGGAACATGGGCATCCTGTTCGTGCTGGCGGTGGTGGTCATCTACATTGTGCTGGGCATTCTCTATGAGAGCTTCTACCACCCGATCACGATCCTCTCAGCCTTGCCCTTTGCCGCATTCGGATCGCTGCTGACGCTGATGCTGTTCCGCACCGACCTGACGATCTACGCGTATGTCGGAATCATCATGCTGGTGGGGCTGGTCAAGAAGAACGGCATCATGATGATTGACTTTGCCCTCAGCGAGCAGCGGCAAGGCAAGAGCGACCAGGAGGCCATCTACCAGGCCTGCCTGGTCCGCTTCCGCCCGATCATGATGACCACGCTGGCAGCCTTGATGGCCGGCCTGCCGATAGCAATGGGCCTGGGCGCGGGTGCTGAGTCCCGCCGGCCATTGGGCCTGGCGGTAGTGGGCGGCCTGGTCTTTAGCCAGACGCTGACGCTCTACGTAACGCCCGTTTTCTTCCTGTACATGGAGAAGATTCGTAGATTCCTTCACCGCCAGCCGGCGGAGGCGGTAGAGATATCACAGGGCGTCCCGAATGAGAGCCAGAAATAATAACAAAATGTTTCAGGGGCTTGATCCCAAGAAGTAGAAAGCTGAGCCTGCTGGACCACTAGATGTAGTGGTTGTGCCGAAAGCCCGCTTGCCTCAACCACTTTGAGCGGATGAAATTCCTCATTTTTTTGTTGAAGAGTCCCTATAAATGGAGTAATTTCCCTGCCAATCCCATCTGGCGGCGTAAAGGACTTATGAATGGCTCTCTTCGTTGGGGAATTCGAGCAAGTGATTGATGCCAAGCATCGCTTGGCGATCAACGCCCCTCTGCGAGAGTCAATGGACGCCAAGGAAGATGGCGCGGACTTCATCCTGGTTCTTGGCCCGGACAGGCACTTGTGGCTGTACCCGGACCAGTTGTACCGAAAGCTTCTGAAGAAATTGCAGTCTTCGCCGCTGCCGGATCGTCAGTCGCAGAAGATCGATCTGCTGTTTGCAATGGCCCGCGTGGTGAAGATGGACTCGCAGGGCCGGATCGTGCTGCCGGAGAAGTCGATGCAGCGGGCACTGGTCAGCGACCGCGTGACGCTCCTGGGGCAGAACGATCACATTGCGATCTGGCCGACGGATGAATGGGAAAAGCACGTAGAGGCAAGTTTGCCAAGCTACGGCGAGGCGTTGTTCGATGCGGCAGAGAGAATGCGGGAAGAGGAACTTCCCGCCTCGCGATAGAACCGGCAAGGATGCTGGTAAGCGCAGGCTCGAGGCGCTGGAGCGCATTTGTTCGAGTTTGCGATGTGAGAAGGCCCGGTGCGAAAGGAATCTGACATGCTCATCCCTCAAAGAGCCCAGCGCGAAAGTCGCAAACGGCAAGGAGGCCGTATTGTTGACTTCGCCGAGCTGCGGCGCCAATTGGCGAGTCCATCGAAGCTCAGTGATGGCAATCGGCAGTGCCTGCTGGAATTGGCCAATCGTCTGGCGCGCGCTCAGGCCTTGGGGGATGAGTATGCCCGGGTCGAATTCTCGCATCACGTGACGGAGACTGTCAGCCGTCAGGTGGTGATGGTTTAGACCGAGGTAGAAACATGGATTGTCCGCCGCCGGCAGGGCCGCAGGCTGATGGCCTGGCGCATCGGGCGGTGATGCCGAATGAAGTTGGTTCGCTGCTTGAGCCCTCAAGCAGGCATGTCTTTCTGGATTGCACGATAGGTTTGGCTGGCCATGCCGAGTTGCTGTTGCGGCAGGGGCCGGCCGACGCGATGCTCATCGGCATGGATGTCGATGAGGGCAACTTGGCGCGGGCGAAGGATCGCTTGGCGCCGTTTGCCCCTCGCGTCCGCCTGTTCCAGGCGAATTTCGCGCAGGCTGACGCGGTTCTGGAGCAGGCGGGCCTGAAGTCGGTCGATGCGTTGCTGGCTGACTTGGGAATTGCATCGTCGCAATTGGACGACCCGCGGCGCGGCCTGAGCTTCATGGTCGATGGCCCGCTGGACATGCGGCTGGATGCTCGCATTGCCCGCACGGCCGGCGACCTGGTGAACAGCCTGGGCGAGGCGGAACTGGCGGACCTGATTTATCAATATGGCCAGGAGCGTTACAGCCGGCGAATCGCCAGGGCCATCGTGATCGCTCGCAAGGCCTCGCGGATCGAGCGGACGATGGAGCTGGCGCGGATCGTGGAGTCTGCGATGCCTGCGCCGGTACGGCGGCAGCGGCATGGCGTGCATCCGGCTACGCGGACGTTCCAGGCGCTTCGCATCGCGGTCAACGACGAGATGGGCAGCCTGGATCGCCTGCTGGCGATGCTGCCGCGGCTGATGGGCGTTGGCGGCCACGCGGCGATTATCAGCTTTCATTCGCTGGAAGACCGCCGGGTGAAGCAGGCCTTTGCCGCCTGGGCCTCCAGCGGCGCGGCAGCGCTGCTGACGAAGAAGCCCCTGACGGCCAGCGAAGATGAAGTGCGGCAGAATCCTCGCAGCCGGTCGGCCAAGCTGCGGGCTATCAAGCGAATTTCGTGATATTGCCGATGTGAAGACTACCGCACAATGCGGAAAACAATATAATACGACCCTAAGCAGACGGAGCGTTTCAGCCATGACTCGAGAGACACGGATTGGTCTTCTGGTTGGCTTGGTGTTCATTGTCATGTTCGGCCTGGTGCTGAGTGAACTTGCCGGCCCGGGCAAGTCGCCCTCTGCGCCCAGTGCCAGCCCTTCCGATGACGCCTACGTGTACAACGTCCTGCCGGTGCGCGCGCCGGCTGAGGAGGTTGCCAGCACTCCTATCGTCAGCAACGTATCGAGTCAGCCCGTTGAGCTTGCAGCCGCAAGCGCCGAGGCAGCAAGAGTCCACGTTTCCTTGCTTCAGCCTCGCGAGGAAAACGAAGCGATCATCCGCTCGGCGCAGGTGGAGCAAGTGCCGCAGGTTGATCCTGGCGATCCGCCTGCTATCACGCCGCCGGCAGGCAGCAGCGATGTTGTCGCACAGGGCAACGTTTATATTGTCAAGCCCGGCGACAACCTGATCAAGATTGCCCGCGAGGTGTACGGCACTGGCAAGGAGAACGAATACAAGCGCATATTGTCAGCCAATAGCGACAGCGTGCCGGATGAGAAGGCCCTGAAGGTCGGTGAGAAGCTGACGATCCCAGTGCTTGTGGTTGAAAAGGCCCCGGCCAAGCCAGCCGGCGCCGCCATCGCGAAGGCGCCGCCGGTTGAGGTCGCCAAGACGCCCGGTGCCATACTTGCGAAGGACAAGGCCGCGGTTGCCCCAATATTAAAATCAGTGGAACAAAAGCCAACAGCCGTCCCGGACAAGAGCAACAATCAGGGCACGGTTCGCGTCGTCAACGTGAAGGACCTGGCCGACGAATTCAGCAAGACTTCCGTCGCTGGAAGGTCTACGACGACCATGCCGGCAGCGGTGGCGGACGCAGCGGGCAGGGCTGGCAAGACATACGTCGTCCAGCCGGGCGACAGCCGGGCGAAGATCGCCCGGTTGAAGCTCAAGGACGACAGCAAGGCTTCGATCAACCAGATCCTGGCGCTGAACAAGGACCAGATTTCGAGTCCGGAGCGTCTGAAAGTCGGCACCTCGCTGGTGCTGCCGGGCTGATGCGTCGTTTTATGGAATGATCCCATGCGTTTGGCGATTGTGATAGTGGCGTTGACGGCGATAGCGGTGACCATGCTTCAGTTTCGGCGTGTCGAGCTGGCTGCCCAGTGCGAGATTCAGCGCTTGCGGATCGAGCAGGTGTCGCTCAATCGCAGCATGTGGGACCAGCAGGCCAGGCTCAGCTATATCAAGTCGCCGCAGGAGGTCCGCCGGCGATCTGAGGACATGGCCTTGGAACTCATTCGCCCCGAGCCCTCGCAGAAGCACTTGGCAAGGACGGCGGCCGAGCCCGCCAAGGGCGATGGAGCAGCCATCACCAGCAGCGCCCGCCGACGACCTTAAGCGAAGTCGAGGTGAAGATTTTGTGGCGCCAGCAGGAAGCCCCCTGCGGAAAGCAGGGGGCCCCCCGCCTTCCGGCGGGGGCTTCCAGTTGGTTCAACCTAGCGCTCGCCGAGAAATCTTCGCCGGACAAGAAACTGACGGACAGCAGTACAATTGAATACGCGCCATGAAGCACTATGACGAAGTTGTCCTCAACATGGAAGTTGGATGCGTTCTTTGCCTTGCTAATGCTGGCGCTGGTGCTGCTGGCTGTTCGCATGGCCGTTCTGCTCAGCGACAGCCGAATCGAGGGCCTCAAACTCACGCGGACGCAGGAGACGCTCAGCATTGCTGTGCCCGGCCGGCCAGGAGGCATCTATACCCTTTCCAATGGCATGCCACTTCAGCTGGCGGTCAGCAAGCAGATTCAAAGCTGCAAGATCGATCCCTCGCGCGTGCTGGAACAAGAGATCAACGACGTGGCCAACCACGTCTCGGGCGCGCTGGGGATGAAACCCAAGGAGGTTGCCGACCTCATCCGCTCCCGCCGGCATGACCAGTTTGCCTGGCTGAAGAGGGACATCTTGCCGGCTGAGCTGGCAGCCGTGACGGCACTGAAATTGCCATGCGTAGGCATCGAGCCTGAACTGCGGCGCGAGTATCCCAGCGGCAGCCTGGCCTCAACAGTAGTGGGATGGGTTCAGAAGGATGGCGTCGGCGCCGGCGGAATCGAGCAATCGCAGGCCAAGGTGCTTGCACCCAGCGACGGTAAGTACGTCATTCAGGTAAGCGCCAACAAGCAGCCGGTTGCCCAGGTAGGCGAGGCCTGCGCGCCGCCCAAGAACGGCGGCAACATCGTCCTGACCATCGACGCGAATATCCAGCAGTACCTCAGCGACGCGGTTTCGACGGCTGTCGACAACTCCAAGGCCAAGTGGGGCGTCGGCATCGTGGTCGATCCGCAAACGGGCGAGATACTGGCTATGACGTCGGCATTTCTCGACCCGCACACCAAGCATGTCATTCCCTTTGATCCCAGTGACTTCAACGCCGTGCCGCCCGAGGCCAGGCAGAATTATTGCGTGACGGTGCCCTATGAGCCAGGCTCGGCAGCCAAGACCGTTTATGCCGCGGCGGCCGTCGATGCCGGCGTGCTCAACTGGGATACCAGGATCTTCTGCGAGAATGGCATCTATCATTCGCCACGCGGCGGCGTGATCAGCGACCACGGCGCGCACTACGGCTGGCTGACGACGCGGGAGATCATCGCGGTTTCAAGTAATATCGGCATGGGCAAGGTTGGCGAGAAGTGTGGCAACAAGCTGCTGCACGAGATCGCGGTGAACTTCGGCTTCGGCTCGCGAAGCGGCATCGAACTGCCCGGCGAATCGGGCGGCATTTTGCGCCGCCTGGCTGCGTGGGACGGCTACAGCACGTTGCGCGTGCCGTTCGGGCAGGAGATATCTGTAACGGCCTTGCAGTTGGCGATGGCGTATTGTGCGCTGGCCAATGGCGGGGAACTCCTGAAGCCTCATGTCATCAATCGCATCGTGGACGCCGACGGCAGGGAGACTTACCGCTGGCAGCGGCAGGTGGTGCGGCGAGTGCTCAAGCCCGCAACCGCTGCCCAGACGCTGCTGGTGATGCAGGGCGTCGTCGAGGATGGCATTGAAGGCCATACTGGCAAGCTTGCCAAGAGCAACCTGTACACCACGTTCGGCAAGACGGGCACGGCCCAGATTCCCTCCAACGTCCGCGGGCAGCTTGGGTACATGCCAAATGCATTTACGGCCACTTTCGTGGGTGGCGCTCCGGTGAATAATCCAAGAATGATCTGCCTGATCTCGGTGCACTGGCCTACCGTCGGCTCGCACTATGGAGCAAACGTCTCGGGGCCGTATTTCAAGGATGTAGTTGAGAAGACGCTGACGTATCTGAACGTGCCGCCGGACAAGGATGCGGCGGTTGCGGAAGGCACGTCGCGATGAACGACAACGACGTAGCACCACTACGACACAAAGAACACTAAGAACGACAATGAATAGCAACACATGTGGAAGAGATGATGCTGCTTCTTGTTGTTGCTGTTGTAGTTCCTGAGGTCTGCTCTGCTTCGCCCTGCGTAGCGGCTACGCAGAGCAGGGAAGCCTGAGGCCTGAAGCCTTTGGCCTCTGGAGCCTGATAACAGATGCTATTTCATGAATTACTTCTGAGTGCGAACCTGCCTGCTGCCAGATGTGGCGGCGAGGTTGATATTACCGCCGTCGCCAGCGATTCCCGCCGCAGCAGCGGCGGTGTGTGTTTTGTGGCCGTCCGCGGCGCCAACGATGATGGGCACAAGTACATTCCGCAAACTATCGCTGCCGGCTGTTCCGCGATCGTCTGCGAAGATGCCTCAGCCGTGCCCGCGGGCGTGGCGCTGGCCATCGTGCCCAACAGCCGTCTGGCTGTTGCGCAACTGGCGCAGGCGATTCGTGGCTGGCCCAGCCGCAAGCTTACCGGCATTGCCGTGACAGGCACCAACGGCAAGAGCACCACCACCTGCATAATCCGCGACATCCTGGCGGCAAGCGGGCACCGGCCGGCCCTGCTTGGCACTATCGCCTACGAGACGGGCGGGCGATCCATTGTCGCAAACCAAACCACGCCCGATCCGATTGCCCTGGCGGGGATGGCCGCCGAGATGGTCGCTGCCGGCATGACGCACCTGGTGATGGAGACTTCCTCTCATGCGCTGCATCAGGACCGAACAGCCGGCCTGGCGTTTCGCGTGGGCGTCTTCACCAACCTCACCGGCGATCACCTGGATTATCACAAGACCATGGAGGAGTACCTGGCTGCCAAGGCCCGCCTGTTCCAGAAGCTTAACGGCGAGGATTTTGCGGTCATTAACCAGGACGACCCGGCGGGACCTGGCCTGGCTGGCCAAACGCAGGCAAAGACGATCATGTACGGCCTGAGCCCGGCGGCAGACCTGCGGGCGAAGATATTGAACATCGATGCACATGGCACGCACTTCGAGATGAGCCTGGCTGGGCAAAAGGTGGACGTGCACACACCGCTGATCGGCAGGCACAATGTTTACAACTGCCTGGCAGCCGCCGGCGCGTGTGCCGCTCTTGGGGTGGGCCTGCCGCAAATCGCCGACGTGCTGGCGGCCGTGCGTACGGTGCCCGGCCGGCTGGAGCCGGTGCATGTCGAGGCGCCATATCGTGTCTTCGTGGACTACGCGCATACGGACGATGCCCTGGTCAACGTGCTGGGTGCGTTGCGGCCGGTGACGCGGGGCAAGATCATCCTTGTCTTCGGCTGCGGTGGCGACCGCGACCGCACGAAGCGGCCCCGAATGGCCCGCGTCGCGCAGGAGATGGCTGACAAGATTTTCGTCACCAGCGACAATCCCCGAACTGAACAGCCGCAGGCGATCCTGAATGAAATCAAGGCCGGCTTCAGCACCGATGGCTTGACCAAGACAACGTTTGAGGTCGATCGGCGCAAGGCCATCGAAGCCGCCATCGATGCGGCCAACGAAGGCGATATTGTTTTGCTGGCCGGCAAAGGCCACGAGAAGTATCAAATCATCGGCAATCAGCGGAATCATTTTGATGACGTGGAAGTCGCAGCCGAGGCGATGCGCCGTCGGGATGGTGGACGATGAAGCCGACGGATAATGAAGAGCGCCGGTGGCATGGCGGCCGTCGTCTGCCGCCATGCTGTGCAGGAAGCCCCCTGCGGAAGCAGGGGGATTGTGCTCTTGTGGTGCAGGCGCGTCGTTTTGTGGTGCAGGCGTCTCGCCTGCAGAACTCTGCACCGCCGACAACATGCAGGCAGGATGCCTGCACCACAATTCAGGTGCCGCGATGAAGCCGATGGGCAACGAAGAAGTACGCCAGGCGGTCGGCGGGCGATGGCTCGCCCGCGGCAGCGACGTACAGTTGTGCGGCGCGACCACCGACAGCCGGGCGGCAAAGGCGGGCGAACTCTTCATCGCCATCAGCGGCGAGAAATACGACGGCCATGCGTTTTTGCCGCAGGTTGCCGCCGCCGGCTGTCCGACGGCCATCGTCCGCCAGGACGCAGCCGTGCCGGTGGGGATCGCAGCCAAGTTCGCCGGCGGCGTCATCGGCGTGCCCGACACGCTGTTTGCGCTCGGGAAGCTCGCGAAGCATCACCGGCAGCTCAGCAGCGCTCGCGTAGTGGCGGTGACCGGCTCCAACGGCAAGACGACCACCAAGCGGATGATCCATCACATTCTCCGCGGGCACCTTCGAGGCACGTGCAGCCCCAAGAGCTTCAACAACAATATCGGCGTGCCGCTGACGCTGCTGGGCGTCTCTGCTCAGGATGATTACGTCGTGTGCGAGGTGGGCTCAAACGCCCCCGGCGAGATTGCCGAACTTGCTGCCATCTGCACGCCTGACATAGCTGTCATCACATCGGTCGGCAGCACGCACCTGGAAAAGCTGGGCAGCCTGCAAGGCGTGGCCATCGAAAAAGCTTCGCTGCTTAAGCATTTGCGAGATGGCGGCACGGCCATCGCGTGGGCCGATAGCCCCGAGCTTAATGCTGCACTGGCTGAGTATAACTGTCCGCTGATTTGGTTCGGCTCACCCGCGGCCGGGGCCTTGGCCGCGGCGTTTGTGGCCACGCCGGACGAGTGCAACCTTCGCCTGACGAATCACCACGTCAACGGCCTGTCTCAGCGATTTGAAATCAATGGCCGACTGTGGGTTGATTTGCCCATGCCCGGCCGACACAATGCCTTCAACGCGCTGGCTGCCATCGCGACGGCCCAGCAGTTCGGCTTGAGCATGCAGCAGGCAGCGGCGGCGCTTGCGGACTTCGACGCCACCGACGGCCGGCTGCAAACAATCGAGATGGGCAGCGTGACGGTCATCAACGATGCTTATAACGCCAACCCATCCAGCGTGCTGGCGGCAGCCGACGTGCTGGCTGATTGTGCAGGCCGGCGGCGGGTGATGATCGTCGGCGACATGCGCGAGCTTGGTGCGGCAAGTGTTGAGCTGCATCGCCAGGCCGGCCGGCAGATCGCTCAGCGAGGAGTTGAGCTGATCATAGGCGTTGGCGATCTGGGCAGGCACATCGCAGCCGGTGCCGCAGAGGCCGGCGTTGACGCCAGAGAAGCTACTTC
>CAYQJH010000022.1:0-31480 GCA_964417755.1 uncultured Planctomycetaceae bacterium | reverse complement strand
ACTGGTTCTCGCCCCGGCGTAGCCGTTCTACATGATCAAGCGATTTGATGCACTCGACAACACCCCATGTTGGCCGGCCACCCGCCAGAGGCCTCATACGGCTAATCGGGGCGAGATGCATTCGCCGTAATTAGACCTCAGGCCGTTGGTTCAGAATATGCGCCTGGACGGCAACGTTCTTCGTTGGACCCTTGTGCCATCGGGCGAGGTCTGGGCCAGGCCCGCCGAGGTGCTTGAATTGCTGGGCCTCGATGCCCGCGGCGATCTGGCCCGCCTGAGGCGGACAGCAGTCCAATATGAATAGCCAACGCGCGGGAAGAGGAGTTCAGGAAGCCCCGTGCGGACATGGAAGCCCCCTGAGGAGTTTGGAAGCCCCCTGCGGAAGCAGGGGGATGGCCGTTGAAATTGACGACATAGCCGCACTTCGGTGCGGCGCTTCCAGGAAGCGGACAATGAGCGGCTCAGGATGAGTCGCATGAACAATATATAGGTGGCGCAGGCTTGACAGCCTGTGAAAGGCAGCCTGGAAAGGCTGCCCTACCAACAGCAGAAAGAGCATTATGTCTAAGGAAATGTTGATTAATACGGTTGAAGGCCACGAGTGCCGTATCGCCGTGATGGAAAATGGCGTTTTGGAAGAGCTCTACATCGAGCGAGTCTCCAGCGCCAGCCGAGTGGGGAATATCTACAAAGGCCGCGTCACAAACGTCGAGCCGGCAATCCAGGCTGCATTCATCGATTTCGGCGCCGGCAAGAACGGTTTCCTGCACATCTCCGACGTCAACCCGCAGTACTTCCCGCGCGGGCAGAAGAGCGGAGAAGCCGTCGGCCGCAAGCGCCCCCACTACGACCGCCCGCCGATCCAGGAATGCCTGCGTCGCGGGCAGGAGGTCGTGGTGCAGATGACCAAGGAGGGCATCGGCACCAAGGGCCCGACGATGACGACATACCTGTCTATTCCCGGGCGGCTGCTGGTGATGATGCCCGGCATGAGCCGCCTGGGCGTCTCGCGGAAGGTGCAGGACGAGCAAGCCCGCAGCCAGGCGCGGCAGATCCTGCATGACCTGGTGCTGCCGCCGGACATGGGCTTCATCGTCCGCACGGCCGGCATCGACCGGCCCAAGCGCGAGCTGCAACGCGACCTGAACTTCCTGACACGGCTGTGGAAGTCGGTCAACCATCAGATCAAGACCGTCAAGGCGCCGGCTGAGATCTATCAGGAATCGGACCTGGTCATCCGCACCATCCGCGACGTGTACAACACGGACATCGACCGGATCGTTTGCGACAGCGAAGTCGTTGCCCGCAAGGTCAAGGACTTCCTTGACATGGCCATGCCGCGCACAAAGCACATGATCGAACTCTACACTGGGCATGAAGGGCTCTTCCACGAGGTCGGGCTCGAGAGCGAGATCGAGAAGATGTACAACCGGCGCGTGGAGCTGCGCAGCGGCGGCTGGCTGGCAATTGATCAGGCCGAGGCACTGGTGGCCATCGACGTAAACAGCGGGCGCTTCCGCGAACACAGCGACGCCGAGACGACGGCGCTGAAGATAAACATCGAGGCCGCCAACGAGATCGCGCGGCAGCTTCGCCTGCGCGACCTGGGCGGCGTGATTATCATCGACTTCATCGACATGCGCGAGGAGAAGAACCGCCGCCAGGTGGAGAAGGCCTTCCGCGAGGGCGTCAAGAATGACCGCTCCAAGACGAAGGTGCTGAAGATTTCTCCGTTCGGCATTGTGGAGATGACGCGCCAGCGCGTCCGCCCCAGCCTGCGGGACAGCATTTATCACCGCTGCGCCGCATGCGATGGCACGGGGCTGATCAAGAGCGAGGAGTCGCAGGCCTTGAGCGTCATGCGGCAGCTACAGCGCGTGATCTGCGGCGACGATATCGTGCAGATTGCCGTGAGCGTCACGCCGCAGGTAGCGCATCACCTTTCGAATATGCATCGCAAGGAAGTCGTTGAGATGGAGGCCCGCTGCGGCAAGCGGATCATCATCTCTGCCGACTCAGCCATGCACAGCGACCAATTGCAGATCAACTGCACTAACAGCCGGGGAAGCGCGGTCAGTTGGGACGTGCAACTCACTCCGGCTGCCAAGAAGCCGCCGCAGACTATCAGCATCAGCGAGTTCGCCGGCGAGGAAGAAGAGCCTTCCGAGATCACCGAGGAATCGGCGGAGGCTGCCCCAGCGGGCGGTCAGGCGGTTGAAACCACGCAGGACATTGCCGGCACGCAGGCGACACAACTGCCGCAAATCCAGGCGGCTCCACTGGCGCCGCCGTCCGGTGAGGCCGCAGCCCCAGGCGGCCCTGCGGCGATGGGCCAAGTGTATGGCCAGCCGCCGGCCACTCAGCAAGCCCCTGCCGGCGAGGGCGGGCAAGGCCGCCGCCGCAGGCGAGGCCGGCGTGGCGGGCAGCGTCATCGCAAACATCGCGAGGCTCGTCAGGCCGCCCTGCCATCGCAAGCACAAGGCCAGCCGCCCGCCCAGCCAGTCCAGCCGGTCGCGCAGCCGTCTGCGGGGCAGGCACAGGCCGAGGCGGTTGTTGGTGTGGTTGTCGCCGCTGCTGCTGAACCTGAGCAGCCTGCTCAGGCCCCGCAGCAAACGTTGGCGCAGGCACAGCAGCAATCGCAGCAGCCTCCGCAAGGACGGCGTCGTAGAGGGCGACGGCGACGCGGACGGCATCAGCAACAGCAGGCGGCGGCGCAGTCTCAGCAGGGCGCGGTCTCTTCCGAGCCGGCCCTTGCCGCAGCCCAGAAGGTAGCCCATGCAGAATCGCCCACGCCGGCAGTGGTAGACGCCGCCGCACAGCCGGCTGAAGCAACGCGAGATAATTCGGCCGCCGTCCCGAAGGCCGCTCCATCTCAGGCCCCTGCCGTTTCCAACGAACCTCGGCCTGATAGGGATGCCAGGCCCGCGCAAGAGACATCTCAGCCGGCTTCGGCGGAATCCGGCACACTATTTCCAACGCCCTCGAGTGAATCGCCTCAGCCGCCAAATGATGCAGCGGGCGGCCCGAAGCGGCCGCGTCGCCGCGGGCACCGTGGCGGCAAACGTCACCGTAAGAAGACCAGCCCCGATGTGACGGCAACACAACAGGCAAGCGGCGAACAGACATCCGCAGCGACGCCATCTAGTTGATGGCCTCGAAGATATTGCGTCACTCGCTCATGCTCGATATGGCCGTTCCTGGGCAAGCTCCATACGCAAGGCCTCAGTTACAAGGGGCAATTGTAATGCCCTTGGGCTTCGCTCAGGGCCGTGAGCTTGTCGAACGGCAGGCGTCCTCGCCTGCAGATCCTGACAATGCAAAGGGCATGCAGGCGAGACGCCCACACCACTAAACGGCAACGACCCTTCCGTATTTGCCCCCTGTAACTAAGGCCTTACGCTCCATACCTCAAGCCTGCTCGACTATATAGACCCACCATCGGCTCTTGGGCTTGCGGCGGTTCTTTGCCTGGCGGTCGCAGTAGACTGTCATGATGGTGCGGGGGCTTACCTGTATCTTGTACCAATGCCGCCGCAGGTACATCTCGCCGCTTCCGTGACGACATGGGCCCTGGGTCTTCCACGTTTCAATGACGCCGACTACCTCATACTGCACGTCGCGCCAGATGAATCGTTGCGGCAGCCCAGGCTCGCCGCGGGACATCATTACTGAACTGCCTGTGCCGGCAACGGGAATGAGTTCCTCGCAAATGAAGGTATCCCCAACTGAGGCCTCACCCCGCCCACTGCCAGCCATGACGTCGCGATTCTTCATCATGTTCCCAAACCCGGAAATCGCAACCGCGGCAGCCGTATATTGGCGTGCCCCGGCGCGATCAATGATTATCCCGGTAGTATTCAAGCCAGGCCATCTGGATGGCCTCCAGGGCCTTTTCATTGGAAGCTGCCGGCTGGTCGGCGAAACCCTTGAGCTGCGTCACGTGCATGTGCAAATCGGTAAATCGCACCGTAAGCGGGTCGAGGTCGGGGAACTTCTCGCTGAGGGCGAAGCCGATCTCATCTGTGTCATTCCACTTAAGTTGCGGCATGGCGGCTTTACCTGCCTCTCTGCTGTTCAACTGTTCGCCTGCTCAACTGGCCGGCTGCTCGTTGACGATGTTGCGATTCCAGGCCGGCACCGTCACTGTCACATCGCCCTTGACGATCGCCTGGCAGGCAAGGCGGCTCTGGAGCGTCGAGCTGGGCACCTGGTCTACCACGTCGAGTTCGTCATCCTCAGCCGGCGAGAGGTTGCTCATCCCCGAATCGATAATGACATGGCACGTGCCGCACACGCCGGCCCCGCCGCACGCATGTTCGATATGCACGCCATTGGCCAGCGCGATATCCAAAATGCTGCCGCACTTGCCGTGCCGGCTGAGCGGGAACCTGGCCGGGTCAACCTCGACCGTCTTGTCAGCCGGCTGGAACGTAATCTTGTAGGTCATGGCGAATTATAGCCCTCGGGGCAAATGACGAATGACGAAACCAGAATGACGAATCAATGCCGAAACAGCAAAGCCTGAATTCGCGCAGTCGTTGCTTCGTCATTCTGATTTCGGGTTTGTTTCGTCATTCTGGTTTCGTCATTCGTCATTGTCTTGCTCACCCTCCGAACTCATCAAGCTTCTTCCCCGTCACCGTCTTCTTCAGCACCTCGTCCATCTGCGCCTGCGTCAGCGGCGCAGCCGCATCGTTGGCTGCCGTCATCGCCTCGTACAGCGCATCGGCATCGCTGGCCTGGGCCATCTGGGCCTTCAGCGCCTCGACGGCCTGTTGAAGCCTCCGGCCTTGCTCAGCCGTCATCGCCGCCGGGGCCGCCGCAACGGCCTTGTCTATCGCGATCAGGATTCGGCTTGCCTCGTTGCGAAGATCGATCAGGCGGTGCGCAGTCATGTCCTCCCGCGCGTGAAGGTAAGACTGCTTCACCATCGCCTCGACCTCATCGTTCGTCAGGCCGTGTGACGGCGTTACCTGCACCGAGGCCTCCTTGCCGCTTCGCATCTCGCGGGCGGACACGTTGAGAATGCCGTTGGCATCGATGAGGAACGTAACCTGGATTCGCGGCATGTTGGCCGGCATCGGCGGCACGCCCTTTAGCTGGAATCGCCCCAGGCTGCGGCAGTCGCGGGCAAGCTCCCGCTCGCCCTGGAGAATGTGAATGTCAACCGACGTCTGGCCGTCTACATAAGTGGTGAACATCTCGCTGGCCTGGCAGGGCACGGTGCTGTTTCGCATGATAAGTTTGCCCATCGCCCCGCCGAGCGTCTCGATGCCCAGCGACAGCGGCGTAACATCCAGCAGCAGCGTCTGCCGCTGCATGCCGGCCAGTATCCCAGCCTGCACGGCTGCGCCCAAGGCCACCACTTCATCGGGATTGATGGCGGTGTAGGGCGCCCGGCCAAAGAACTCCCCCACCTTCCGCAGAACCATTGGAATCCGCGTGCAGCCGCCCACCATGACTACCTGGTCGATATCGCCCGGCCGGAGCTTCGCGTCGGCTAGCGCCTGCTGGCAATGCTCGATGGTGTGACTGACCCAGCGGCCGATGCGGCCTTCGAATTCCTCTCGTCTGATCGTCCGGCTGTACGTCCTGCCGGCCCCCAGCGAAACCTCGATTCGGGCGGCTGACTCGCTGGAGAGGCGAACCTTGGTCGCCTCGGCGAAATCGCGCAGTGCCTGCCGGGTCGAAGGCGGAAAGCTGATCTCATCGCCGAACTGCCGGCGTATCTCGCTGGTGACCAGCTCGATAATCTCACGGTCGAAGTCATCGCCGCCCAGGTGCGTGTCGCCGTTGGTTGAAAGCACCTGGAAGATGCCGCCCGAAACGCGGAGGATAGAGACATCGAACGTGCCGCCGCCGAGGTCATAGACGGCGATGGTTGCGTCTTCCTTGCGGTCCAGGCCGTACGCCAATGCAGCCGCGGTCGGCTCATTGACAATCCGCCGCACGTCCAGCCCGGCGATACGCCCGGCGTCTCGCGTGGCCTGGCGCTGCGAATCATCGAAATACGCCGGCACGGTGATAACCGCCTGGGTGATCTCATGGCCGACGGCGGCCTCGGCGCGGGCCTTGATCTCGCGAAGGACGATGGCTGAGAGCTCCTGCGGCGTCATCATCCGCCCAGCCACATTCACCAGCACCGTGTCATGCGGGCCAGGCTCGATAGGATACGGCAGGAACTTCAAGTCTTCCCGCACGTCGGCCAGGCCCTTGCCCATCAGCCGCTTGATCGAATACACCGTGCTGAGCGGGTTCTCGACGGCATGGCGGCGCGCGTCGCTTCCGACGCTGACGCAGCCGTCCGCGCCAAACGCGATAACACTGGGCACCAGCGCATTGCCACCGGCATCGCGCACCACAACCGGCCCGCCTTCGCTCATGTAAGCGCCAAGCGAGTTAGTGGTGCCCAGATCAATTCCAAGGATAAACGGTTCGTTCATGTCAAATTCTATAGTGTGCTGATAATGTCCAACGTTATCGGCAATTGTAAAGAGGCTGTCCACGAATTGCACGAAACGCACGAACTAAACAACAAGAAGCGAAACAGGATCCCCAGCTGCTGCCGGGCCGCAGCGACCTACCCGGACGTACCATAGTTTAATAATTTGCATGAGGTCGGCGGCTGGCATAGAGTGGTCCCGAAGGATACAACCGATGAAGATCGAGTACATTCCTCACGGGAGCCAAGAGTGCCCGCTAATCCGCATCTTTGACTTTAATGAACACCAGATAGCCGCGCTGCACGAGCAGATCGTGCGCCTGTCGGATGGCTCCATTGCGTCACTCGATCTGAATGAGCTTCCTGGCACTGAAGCCGTCGGTGGACGCCGGTTCATCTTTGAGGCCTGCCAGCGGGATGAGGGCGTACAGCCGTCGGCAAACGTAGTGCGGTTCACACTCACAGCCGGTGCTTGGGACAACGCGGCAGGACTCATAGGGCCATTCTTGACAAATACCGCTTCCGAGAAGTTCCAATGGCTCAACCCCCACACTGGCGCAGCGAAAGGCTCTCTGCTGCTGTCACCTGACGGCAACTGGTAGCAGATGCCGTGGCCGCGGCATTTGCGGCCACGCGACGTACCCTAGTTTCGGCGCGCAGGGTGCGGAGCGCGACGGCTGGCCCTATATGCTTGACCCATCGGCCAACGCTGATGAGAATCGGGGGGCGTCCTAAAAATAGGGTACGTCCCTATTTTGAGCGCCCCCGCGTTTGCGCATGAATCTGTCACATCCGCAAGCGTGCAACCGTAAGTTCATCGGATTTTGTTGAAGACACGCATGTCACGCCTGGCTGAGGACTTCCAGCAATGCAGCCATTCCCTTCCATGATCTTGCGCCCCGATTTGTGTGCAAAAAGCGTGTCAGCCTCCGTAAGGGTAGAGCGCAACCGGTGCGCCCCTGCCAGTAACGTCAGAGGACTGAAGATGCCGAGAGGAAGTGATCTGCGTGCCATTCATAGCCGTCCTGTCGCCGTACTGGACATGGACATCCTGCAGGATGCGCCGAAACCCGGCAAAGCCGCGAAGAAATGGGCGAAAACGCCGCCAAATTGAACAGAACCGAACAGTACTCAACAGGCGCGAAAGTCTTAAGGTGATGACCAGGATGATGTTGCGAGTGCACACAGGCATGAAGAGCGACGTGGTCGCAAACGCCGCGACCACGGCGCCCGCCTCGGCTGCATTCGTAGGCCGCGGCAGCGCTCGCCTCCCGAATCACGGCTTCTCGTTGTTGTCGTTGCCGTTCCTGAAGCCTGAAGTCTGGAGCCTGGAGCCTGATGTCTCGGAGCTGGCGCCTGGCATCAGCCTTCTGTTTCTCCTTGAAATCCGCACCTTGCGCTCTAAGATACCCCCTTTCGAGCTGCGCAAGCTAGGATTAACGATACCCTTTAATGGCTGAAGGAGAAATGTCTCATGTCGCAACAAGCTGATATTGGATTGATCGGGCTGGCCGTCATGGGCCAGAACCTCGTTTTGAACATGGCCGACCATGGCTTTACCGTGGCGGTCTATAATCGCACCGTCTCGAAGGTGGATGATTTCCTGGCCGGCGAGGCCAAGGGCAAGGCCATCCTCGGCGCCAAGAGCATCGAGGAACTCGTCAGCCAGCTCAAACGCCCCCGCCGCGTGATGCTGATGGTCAAGGCCGGCAAGCCCGTCGATGAATTCATCGAGATGCTGCTGCCGCACCTCGAGGCCGGCGACATCATCATCGACGGCGGCAACAGCAATTTCGGCGATTCCATCCGCCGCACGAAGTACGTCGAGTCCAAGTGCCTGCTCTACATCGGCACGGGCGTTTCCGGCGGCGAAGAAGGCGCCCGCAATGGCCCGAGCATCATGCCTGGCGGCAGCCCGGCTGCCTGGGAGCACGTAAAGCCCATTTTCCAGTCCATCGCCGCCAAGGTGCCCGGCAAGGGCGGAAAGCCCGAGGCCTGCTGCGAATGGGTTGGCGAAAACGGCGCCGGCCATTTCGTCAAGATGGTCCACAACGGCATCGAGTACGGCGACATGCAGCTTATCTGCGAGGCCTACGACCTGATGAAGAAGGCCGGCATGACGGCCGACGAGATGCATGAGGTCTTCAAGGATTGGAACGAAGGCGAACTGGGCAGCTACCTTATCGAGATCACCCGCGACATCCTGGCCAAGAAGGACACCGAGACCGGCCAGCCGATGGTGGACGTCATCCTCGACACCGCCGGGCAGAAAGGCACCGGCAAGTGGACGGTCATCACGGCTGCCGACCTGGGCCAGCCGCTGACGCTCATCGGCGAGGCCGTCTTCTCCCGCTGCCTCTCGGCGATCAAGGATGAGCGCGTGGCTGCCAGCAAGATTCTCGTCGGGCCGGCGGCCACGCCGATTTCGGGCGACAAGAAGACGTTCGTGGAGGACATTCGCAAGGCCCTCTATGCCAGCAAGATCGTCTCGTACGCGCAGGGCTTCCAGTTGATGCGTGCGGCGGCGGCAGAGTTCAAGTGGAACCTGAATTACGGCGGCATCGCCCTGATGTGGCGCGGCGGATGCATCATCCGCAGCGTCTTCCTCGGCGAGATCAAGAAGGCATTCGAGAAAGATCCCAGCCTTGTGAACCTGATGCTGTACCCGTTCTTCCAGAAGGCCCTGAAGCGCAGCCAGGCGGGCTGGCGGCGGACGATCACCCGCGCGGTCAAGATGGGCATACCGGCCCCGGCGTTCACGACGGCGTTGGCGTACTACGACGGCTACCGCAGCGAGCGCCTGCCGGCCAATCTGCTTCAGGCCCAGCGGGATTACTTCGGTGCGCATACGTACGAGCGCGTGGACAAGCCGCGCGGCCAGTTCTTCCACACCAACTGGACGGGCACCGGCGGCAACATCACCGCCAGCACGTACACGGCGTAGCTTCGCGCAGCAAGCTGCCAGCGGGTAAGAGAGTAGAAAACAGAGAGTAGAAAGTAGACAGAAGAGAGGAAGAGAAACAGAAGAGCAACAGAAGAAGAGGCAGCGAAGAAGAAGAAGAAGAAGAAGAAACAAGAGGCAGGCCGTCGGCATTGTCGTATTGTGGTGCAGGCATCTCGCCTGCAGCCGTTGCCTCTGTGGTTGTCGTTGCCGTTCCTGAAGTCTGAAGCCTGAAGTCTAGCCTGCCGTTGTCGTTGCCGTTCCTGGAGTCCGGAGCCGGGAGCTCGGAGCCGGGTTGTTGCAGCGTATCGAAGCGTTGGAGTGAACGTATCATGGCAATGACCTCTCGCCAGCGTGTGCATGCCGCGATTCATTTTCAGAAACCCGACCGCATCCCCATCGACTTGGGCGCAATGCGGGCCAGCGGCATCAACGCGATTCTCTACGACCGGCTCAAGCGGCATCTGGGCATCCAGACGCCAACGAAGGTGCACGGCACGCTGGACGTGCTGGCGCAGGTCGAGCCTGAGATCATCGAGCGGTTTCACATCGACGTGCTGCCGCTGGAGGCTGACCTGTGCGCCTGGAACGACGCTCCGTATTCAGCCGGCGCCGAGCAGACTCTCTATGGCCAGACTAAGGTTTACTTTCCGCCCAGGACGAACATCACCCACGAGGCCAACGGCGACTGGCTGATGCGAGACAGCCAGGGTCGGCCCTACGCCTGCATGCCCAAGGACGGCTACTATTTTGATCTCATCGGCGGGCCGATGAGCGGGCACGGCATCGACCCGTCCCGCTTCCAGCCCAGCCGCAACATCAGCGACGAGGTTCTGCACGCTTTCGCCCAGCGTGCCAAGCGTCTCAACGAAACCACCGACAAGGCAATGCTCGGCTGGGGTTCGGGCGTCAGCTTCCTGGGCCTGAGTTTCCTTCTGACCGACAACATCACGCAGGGCTCGCTGGACGACTGGCTGTGCCTGCTGATGGCTGAGAAGGAAACCGCGCTGGAGATGATGGGCCGGGCCATCGATGCCGCCATCGAACGCACAAAGCAGTTCTACCAGGCCGTTGGCGACACCATCGAGATTTGGGGCGTCGCCAGCGACGACGCCGGCACGCAGCGCGGCGGGCTGATCTCGCCGGAGTTATTCGCCGAGATGATCGCGCCGCAATACAAGCGCCTGTGCGACTGGATCCACACGCACACCAAGTGGAAGACCTTCCTGCACTCCTGCGGGTCGATCTACGACTACATTCCCCACTGGATCGACGCCGGCATCGACATCCTCAACCCCGTGCAGATATCCGCGCACAACATGGAGCCGCAGCGGCTGGCGAGAGAATTCGGCGGCAAGATCGTCTTCTGGGGCGGCGGCTGCGAAACGCAAAGCGTCCTGCCGCTACGCACGCCGCAGGAGATTCGCGAGCACGTGCGGCAGAACATCCAGGTGTTCGGCTCCGGCCAGGGCGGATTCGTCTTCAGCCAGGTCCACAACATCCAGCCCAACGTGCCCATCGAAAACGTCCTGGCCTTGATGGACGCGGCACATGAGTTCGGACAGTTGTGATTTATCTGCCGCCCAGTTCGGGTCTGGGGGAGATGGGCAGGATGACCGTAAACGTCGAGCCGGTTGGGCCCGAGCTTACGTTGATCGTCCCGCCGTGAAGCTCAACGAAGTACCGCACGATAGCCAGCCCCAAGCCGATGCCTCGCTTCTGATAGCCCACTTCGCCGGTGGAGTGCTTGAAGACTTCCTCCCCCGTGTAGAACGGCTGGAAGATGTGCGGCAGTTCCTTCTCGGATATTCCCGGCCCCTGGTCGCTGACCGCGATGGCCATCGATTCGCCCATGTGCCTCGCAATTGACAAGTGAATTATGCCCTCATCCGGAGTGAACTTTATCGCGTTGACCAGCAGGTTCTCGATCACGTCCTGGATCTTCTCACGATCCACTCGAATCACGGGAAGCTCAGGATCGCTCTCGATCACCAGCCGCTGCTTACGCTGCTCGACAAACGGGAAGACCGACAGGTAAATGGCCTCCAGCAGTTCGCTGACCTTTACGTCTTCGTAGGTCAGCGGGTGCTCGTGTATCTGCGTGGGCATGAGCTTGAACATTGCATGGATTATGTCGTCGATCCGCTTGGCCCGCGCGGAAATCGACTGCATGGCATACGTCAGGCGGTCCACGTCGCGGTTGTCCTTCAGCAGCTTGGCCATGCCCAGGATGTAGCTCACCGGCGTGCGGAGCTCGTGGCTGGCGATGTTTATGAAATTGCTCTTGAGTTCGTTGGCAGCCATCAGTTCCTGGTGCGACCGCTGCACGCGGGAAACCATGTCGTTGAAATCTCGCGACAAGATTTCAACTTCGTCGGGGGCAAAGAGCCGCTCGGTCTGGAGGATATCGGCCCTGCCAGCCAGGTCGCCGCCGGCCACTCGATGCGTAGCCGCCTGAAGCCGCTGCAGGCGCTTGACAATGGTGCGGTTGACCACGGCGACGCCGCCAAAGAAGATGGACGCGATGATCGCCAGCCCGCCGACGAGCGAGTAGATGGCGAACCGGTGCACCGGCCCCATGACCATTGCCTTGTCTTTGTACATCACCAGCGACCAGGCCGGCACCTTCGCGGGAATGCCGCCAATGTTTTCCTGCAGGATGATCGGCCCAAAGCCTTGGATTTCCGTATCGGTCGATCTCCAATCGCTCACGCCACCGCTGGCAATAGGCCCGTAGAATTGCGGCACGTGCTGCGTCAGCGGCTCGATGCCTTCGCGAAAGACGATCAGGCCGTCTCGGCGAACCAGCATCGGCAAGGCCCGCGAGCCGCTGACGACTCCTCCGCTGCCCTTGACCCATTGCTCGACCGAAATCTTGACCTTCGCGACACCGACCAAGATTTCGCCGCTGAAGATTGGCTGGCATATGCTGAACACGTAGGCGCCAGTGGCGCTGTCATACGCGGCGTCTGTAACCACAATTCGGCCGCTGCCGCCGTTGTAGGTGTCCGTCCACCAGTCCTCATCGGCCTGGTAGAAATCCTCCGTCCGGCTTGTGGAGGCCGCCACCTGTCCGAAGTGATCCGTCACGAACATCTGGAGAATCTGCGGATGTTTTTGCGTGTAGTTCCGCAGGTCCGTTGAGATAGGATTGCCGAGAATCTCCCTCATCGGCGGATCCGACTGGCTCATTGTCAGCCATTGCCGCTCTATCTGCTCGCGCTGAGCCGCGGGAACCTGGGCAATCTCCTGCGAAAGCGTATCGACGATGGGCGTGGCGTTGACAGTGGACTGGATCCCCTGGACATCCCTAACAAGGGTGACAGCCAGCACGCGCGCCTCTGCGGAGGTCAGCGACATGATCGCCTGCCCGGCAATCTGCTGGCGCCAAGACGACCACTGGTAGGCGGCGGCGCCCAGCATAGCCAGCAAGGGCAGTACGCCCATAAACGTCAACGTCAGCAGGACCTTGCCGCGAATTCCAAGACGTATCCTTGCCATGTATCAAATCTTACGAGGCGCGGACTTCGATTTCCGGTCGAAATCGGCCTTCTCTACATTATTCGGCTATTTATGCCGCATCGTTTTCCGGCCGAAGTATTTCCTGATGATCTCCTGCCTGGCTGGCAGGGCCTTCGTCCGCGCCGTGCTCTTGCCGAATCGCGGCGAAGCAGAATCTGGAGGAAAGGCTCGGTTGATATGTACACAATCGCCGTTGTGAATGAAAAAGGCGGAACGGGCAAGACGACAACTGCCGTCAATCTCGCCGCCGCTCTTGGAGAGTTGCAGCATAAGGTATTACTGGTTGATCTCGACGGCCAGGCGGCGTCATCGCGCTGGCTGGGCGTGGAGGACGATACCAGCTTTGCCGACGCCCTCTACAGCGGCAAGGGTCTGCAACCGCTTCCCGACGTCATCCCAAACGTTTCGCTCGCGCCCGCCAGTGGCAAGCTCGATGCCGTAGCGCACGACCTGCGCCCCACCCAGGGCGGACAGTTGCGAAAACTCCTCCAGGAACTTTCCGACCAGTTCGAGTACTGCATCATCGACTGCCCACCTAGCCTGGGCAATCGACTCATTGGCAATGCACTGCTTGCAGCCAGCCATGCCATAGTTCCTGTCGAGACCTCCATCCTGGCGCTGGATGGCCTGAAGATATTGCTTACGACGCTGGATGATGTCCGCGAAGGATTCGGACACAACATAGGCCTGGCCGGCGTGCTGGCGTGCCGCTTCGACGGGCGAACCCGGCTGAGCCATCTCGTGCTGGCTGAGCTCAAGCGCGCGCTGCCGGGCAAAGTCTTCGATACCGTCATCCGCGAAAATGTCCGCATGCGGGAATGCCCCGCCTCTGGCAAGAGCATCCTGGACTACGCCTCCGACAGCCATGCCGCCGAAGATTATCGCAAGCTGGCCAAGGAACTCGTCGCATCCGACCGGCTGATTCAGACGCAGGAGGCAGATTACCAGGCCGACCGCGCAGCCTTCCAGGCAGCCGACGAATCCATGCGATTCGGTGACATGCTGCGCCAGAGCGTCCGCAAGATCGCCCAGGAAACCACTGATTCGCAAGTCCTGAAGTCGCCGTCAGAGGGCATCCAAGATGACTGGCGAGGTCGTCTGGAAGAGGCACAGCGCCGCCTTTCGGGCGAACAGCCCGTCGCGGATGCATTCGAACTCCCAGCTTGTGGTACAGCAGGCGCCTCGACTTGTGGTGCAGGCGTCTCGCCTGCAAGGCCTGAGCATGGCCAGGAGCCGCAGGCAGACAACCCCGTACTGCAACCGCCATTAGTCGAGACATCATCGGCTGTAGCGGCAGGTGCCGTCGCCGACGCGACACAAGAGCGCTCCGTCGGCCTTCAAGATGCCCCGCCGGCTGTCATGCCGTCTGACGCTTCTCCTGCCCCAGCAACTACAGAGTCCTCGGCCGAGACTCCGGCCGCCTGGGAAAGCTGGCTTACCGGCCAGGCCACAAGCAATGCACAAGAGGCCTGCCATGAAGCCGCACCGCCCCTTCTTGCCGAGCCTCCAGCAGCAACGGATGCAGTGCCAGAAGCGCCAGCCGACTCGCCTGCGCATGGCGATGATATGGATGGCGCCACTGCTCCTGCATCTGCCCGAGAGCTTTCTGCGCCGGCCGCCGATCAGGACATGATAGAGCGAAACCAACAGGCTCAGACGCCTGCGCAGGATGTCGCTTCTCCGGCGGCCCCGCTTTGGGAAGACCCCGCACCCACTGAGGAGAACGTGGACACCAATTGCCCCAACCTTCGGCGCCTGCTGGAGACGATGGACTGGAACAAGGCCGCCGTCGAGCCTAAACACGATGCGAAGCAGCCGAACAAGAAAGGCCTGCTCCGTCGGTTTTTGGGGAAGTAATTCATGAAACCCAAAAAGATCGACTTAGCCGCCGGACGACTGGGCAAGCCTGCCACTGCCGAAACTGCCCCCAGCCCTCATCTGAAGACCAACTACGGCTCTGACCGCCTCGGCATCCGCGCAGCTGAGTCGCAGTCAATCCAACCAGAGCCCCTGCCGCAAGAGCCTGCTCACGACATGCAGCCGCACGACCTGCCGCAGGCCTCGAGCGGCGAGAGCGATCAACATCTTCAACTCCAGCAATCGCTGCGGGAAACAGCCGCCAAGGCTCAGCAGCGGCCGACCCCCGCGGCTCGCCCGTCGCAGCTTTGTTCCCGTGCCGTGAACGCGCACCTTGCCGTCGCGCCCAAATTCCTATACGCCGGGGCCGCCGGACTGCTCTGCCTCATCGTCATCATCTTCATCGTTCGATCTGCAAGCAAAACACCGTCGGCGGCATTGGCTCATAATTCTCCGCTGGCCGCCGCTCCGTCGGCATATGAGCCGCGGGTAGCTCCAGCGCTGCCAAGCGAGCCGCCGCGGCGAGAGTCCGCGCGGTCGCGGGTGACACCGACCGAAATGGGCGGACTGAACGTGAACATTCCTCAACCCCAGCAGGCACCCGCGGAACCTGCCCAGAGCCGCCCACAGCCACATGAATCGCCATACTCTTTGCACGAGCCGCCGCGCTCAACCGCAAGCTATTCATCGCAGCAGCCCACCCGTGGGGCTGCAACAACCGCCCAGGCCATGCCGACTTTCCGCCAGCCACCCGATGGCATCAGCCTCAGCGGCATCATCAATTGTTCCGATGGCGCGTACGCGAGCATCAATGGCCGCATGGTCAAGGCCGGCAGCGTCATCAACGGCGCCAAGCTCATCGCGGTGCGTGACTATTCCGTGGAGATGGAACTGGACGGCCAGCGGTTCGTCCTGGGCATCGGCACCGGCAGCAGCACGCCGCAGAAGGAGCCCGACGACCAGGAGGAAGACGACGAGCCTGCAGAAAAACCCAAGGCCAAGGCCGCCGATACCAGGCCCGCCGGGCAAACCGAAGAGGCCGAGCCGGCAAGGCCAAAGAAGAAACGCACCTCGCAGAAGCCGGAATAGGCATTTCTGAAGACGCGGGACACCCAGCCAAGTGCCTGCTGGAAAATTCCACCTTTCGCCTCAGCGCTGTCTGTTGGCGATGAAGGCCGACGGCGATATTATCTAGTGTTGCTTCGGGCCTGGTGGCGAAATGGCATACGCAAGGGATTTAAAATCCCTTGTCCCGCAAGGGACGTGTGGGTTCAAGTCCCACCCAGGCCATGAAAGGCGGCCAAAGATGATCCAGTGTCAGAATTGCGAGTTCTTCCAGCGCAGCCCCAGCGGCGAGATCACTTTCGCCTGCGACCCGTTCACCAACATCAAGGAGCCGGACTGCCTGGCCAAGTGGCAACTGATAAAGATCAACCAGATGGTTGCCAGCTACCAGGCCACCCTAAGCTATTACCGCAAGCTTGCCCAGATGCAGGAAAAGATGTTAAAGGTGATGGAACGGGAACTGGATACGCTGAATGAAAGCGAGCAGTGGAAAATAGCCGAAGATGAAGATGGCGATGAAGGCGACGCACCCGCCGACGATGCCGACGAGAAGCAGCCGTGGAAGTGAAGGATTCCGAATTGCGGCGGACTTGAGCAGGCACACTATCGCTTCGAGCAGAGCGGCAGTGACTGTGACGACACCGCGAACACGAAGCATAAGATGAGTCTGCATTCCACAATAAAAGCCCCCAGCCGGCGAGCTGAGGGCTTCGTCTTGCGTAGCGATCTCAAATCTGAAATCTCGGTCTCTCGCACCTCAGTTTTTCGTGCTGAGATACAACTGGACGCCCATCTGCCGTATCTGATCCTGGTTGGCTTCGATTTCGTCAACGTGCTTATCTTCATCGTCCAGAATATCCTGGAGAATATCCCTGGTCGCGTTGTCACCCAAGTGCACAGCCAGCTTGATCGTTTCATTGTATTTGCGGACGGCATCCATCTCGGCATTCAGGTCGTGCTCGAACATCTTGGGCACTTCCTGCCCGATGGTGATCGGCCCGAGCCTGCTGACGATTGGCTGGCCTTCCAGGAACAGAATGCGTTCGATAAGCTGCTCGGCGTGCTTCATCTCGGTGATCGAACGCGCCTGAATCATGTCGTGCAACTTGTCGTAGCCCCAGTTGTGGCACATCTCTGCATGAACCATGTACTGATTGATGGCTGTCAGTTCATCGGACAGCAGTTCATTCAGCGCGGCGATCAACTCTTCGTAGCTCTTCATTTCATTGGCTCCTTAGAAGGCCTGGATAGAAATCCTGAAGGCGTCTTAGGTAATCATAGCCGCCAACTTTCCCATCTATGCAAGAGCTGATGATGAAAATGATTACCGCGATGTCGCAGAACAAAGCCCAAGTCGAAATCTGCCCGCAGCCCCCTTGTGCAGTAGTCGGGTTCGTCGGCTACTTACAAATCACGCCAGCAAGTCGCCCAGCAGTTCTCTGCGCCAGCCCCGGCAGAGGCGATGCTCGTCCATTGGCAGGCCATCAAGTGCGCAGCGGCAGGCGCGGACGACGTCTTTTCGCCCGGCCACAAGGGCGGGAGCAATCGAACGCCCCTGGCATATCCGCACGATCTCCGCCCGCACCTGATCTACTCGCTCTTGAAGGGCCGGCCACTGGCCAGGCTCCTTCGCCGGACACTGGTCCTCCGGAATAGCCAGGCCCCTGGCGGTGGCCTCGACGAACTGCCGGCCATAGCGATACTCCACCGGCCTAGGCAGGTGGCGGACGGAGTCCAGATCGACCAGGTTCATTGCGGGCCTGCGGGCCATCTCGATGAGTATTTCATCCTTCAGCAACGTGCGAGCTGGCACGTCTTCCAGGCGGGCGGCCTGGTCTCGAACTATGGCCAGTTCGCGCAGAATCGCCAGCTGCCGCCGTCGCAGGCGCTGGCGCCCCCGCACGCGCAGGTACAGATCCTCCGGCGGCGTCTGATATAGGCTGATGTTTTCCAAAGCAGCGGCGCATTCCTGACGGCTCCAACCGGTCAGTCCCGCCTGCGCCAGTTCACGGCCGACAGCATCGCGGGCAGCAGGCAGATATCGCACGTCATCGGCGGCGTAGCGAATCTGGATACCCGACAGCGGGCGGTTGTCCCAGTGCGTGAACGTCAGGCCTTTGCCCAAAGACACGCCCACGTACTTCTCCACCAGGCGCGCCAGCGACAGCGGGTAATCGGCATGGATGAAGCCCGCGGCGATCTGCAGGTCCATGATGTTGGCCGGCGCTTGGCCGGTGCTCTGGACGGCCGGTCCAAAATCCTGCTGGCCGGCCAGGACGATCTTCTCAAAATCGGCGCTGACGACCAGTTCCCACAAGGGCCGGAGATCAAGCCCGGCGAGGGCATCGACAACGCACACCCTCTGCGTCGTGGCCACCTGCACCAGGCATAGCCGCGGCTGATAGCTGGCCTCGCCGATAAACTCGCTGTCGAAGGCGAAGCTTCGCACGGACCTGAGATGCTCAATCATCGCCGCCAGGGATTCGCTTGTCGTGACAATCTCCGCCGGATCAGCGCTGGCCAGTGGATGAACAGCGGGCGCCAGGGGGATTTGGCCAGTGCCCTGGGAATGTGACTGCTCATGGCTGCGCTGGCGCCAGCTCTGCCGCCCATAGCTTCTGATCTTGCCATCGCTGTGCCTGGGCATGTTCACGCGTCACCTTCTGCGCCCACGGGGCTTGCCGGTCAGCACGCCAGGCCGGCGCTTGCGCTGCCAGAAGGCGGCCTGCTGCTGCTCGGGCGTTGCAGGCTTACGATTGGCATGGCCGCCGACGGCCGCAATGCGATGCTGGCCGCCGTGCCGCGACGCCTGATGCGGCAACTGGCTCTCTGCCGGCGGAGGCGCCAACTTGATCGGGCATTTGAGAACGGGGATAGGCTTGCCCAGCAGTCGCTCGATATCTCGCAATTCATCTCGTTGGTCGCTGCATGCGAACGAAATCGCATTTCCGCTTGCCCCCGCCCTGCCGGTGCGGCCGATGCGATGCACGTATGTCTCGGGTTCATTGGGCAGATCGTAGTTCACCACGTGCGAAATGCTGTCAACGTCCAGGCCGCGGGCGGCGATGTCGCTTGCCACCAGCACGGAGGTGCTGCCGTTCTTGAAATTCTTCAATGCCCGCAGGCGGGCGTTCTGCGACTTGTTGGCGTGGATGGCCTCGGAAGTGATGCCGGCCTTGACCAGCCGCTTGACCACCTTGTCGGCGCCATGCTTGGTGCGCGTGAACACCAGCGTCCGTGTCATGTCCGGTGCTTTGAGCAGGTGCTCCAGCAAGGCCGGCTTGTTGTGCGAATCGACAAAGTACAGGCATTGTTCGACAGTGTCGGCCGCCGCCGATTGCGCCGCCACCCGCACCTCCACGTTCCCGTGAAGGATCGTCGAGGCCAGCTTGCGAATCTCCTGCGGCATGGTGGCCGAGAACATCAGCGTCTGTCGCCGCTCGGGCAGCAACGCAATCACGCGGCGGATGTCGTGAATGAAGCCCATATCCAGCATGCGGTCAGCTTCATCCAGGACGAATATCTCGATGCTCTTGAGGCTTAGCAACCGCTGGTTGAGCAGGTCCAGCAGGCGGCCGGGCGTTGCGACCAGAATGTCCACGCCTTGCCGCAAGGCCTGGGCCTGCGGCCCCTGCCCAACACCGCCAAAGATCACCGTGTGCCGCAGGCGCATGTGCCGGCCGTACACGCTGAAGCTCTCCCCGATCTGGGCCGCCAGCTCGCGCGTCGGCGTCAGGATCATCGCTCGGATCGGTCGCGACGGACTGGCCTTGCCGCCGGCAGTGAAGCGGGCATGAGCGGAGGCATGGCCAACTTCCTTGCCGTGCCCGGCGGCACCAACCTGTGATCCACCATGCAGCGGTGCCGCCGCCGGCAGGTGCAGGCGCTGAAGTATTGGCAGCGCGAAGGCAGCCGTCTTGCCCGTGCCGGTCTGGGCGCAGCCCAAGAGGTCTTTGCCTTCCAAAACATGCGGAATCGCCTGCAACTGAATCGGTGTGGGAGTAGTATAGCCTTCAGAGCGAACGGCCCGGAGCAGCGGCTCCATGAGCCCTAGTTGATGAAATTGCATTATGCGGACTTAGCTTTCTTGTCAGATCCATTCATCTCAAGCGCGCGAACCATTGCCGCGCAATTTGATAAGATAACACGTCGGCACGCATCAGACAAAGAACTTCCAAAAGTAATTGGGATCGCCCTTGTGAAATCGGCCTGGTCCTAATATTATCGCTGAAGTATCGCCGGGCCGGAGTGGCGGAATTGGCAGACGCGCAGGATTCAAAATCCTGAGCCCTTCACTGGGCGTGAGGGTTCGACCCCCTCCTCCGGCAATGCAGATGGCATATCTGAAAAGGCTGGACACATATTGCTGGGGAAAGGGCGCCCACAATGACAATCGAGTTCAAATGCCCTCGATGCAGGCAGATGCTGTATGCGCCTGACGAGGCCGCCGGCAAGCGGGCAAAATGCGGGTTGTGCGGATTAGTTGTGCCTGTTCCAGGCATCGCGCCGGCACAGGCTCACCAGGAGACCGATGAGATCTCGCTGGTTCCCGACGAGTCACGCGTTCCATCGCAACGGCCGGCCCGGCAATTGCCCGCTTTGAATAAGCCTGCCCAGGCAATCCAGAAGCCCTCGGCATCATCAGCCCAATCGAGCGGGCAGCCGAACAACTCGCAGGCTAATCCAGGTTGGCAGTATCTCGATGCCCCGCAGCCGGCTCCATACGGGCAGAGCATGCCTGAAATCCAGCGGCCGATGAGTTTCGCCGCGCAGCCGGGCTCGACCATCTCGCGATATTTCGAGCAATGCATAACCGCGCCGGTCTATGCGTTCAAGGCACTGGGCTCCTGCATGGTGCTATTGATAATTCTGGCTGTGTGCCTGTTGGCTCAGATGGGCATCAACATGGGCCTTGGCTTTGCAGCGACATCGATGGGGCCAGGTAGCGCAACCTTCATAGGCATTGTTGCGCTGATAGTTGCAGTGTGCATGTGGATGCTGATGAACGGCTATGTCTGGCGTTATCAACTCGATGTAATCAACGCATCGGCCAGAGGCGATGACAATCCTCCGGCGGTCCCGAGCTTCGATGCAGCCGCCAACTTCAAGGCTGCATTCAATTACATAACCATCATCGTGGTCTACTCGCTGCCTCTGATCACGCTGCCTTTGCTGCCGCTGGGCATGTTGGCTGCGGGATATACAGGCGACGGGCGCTGCCTCAACCTCGCCTGGGCACTGCGCGCGGCGATCAAGCGCCCGGGCCATCTGCTGCTCGCATGGGCGTCAATCGCAGTCTTAGGCATTCTGATGGTAGCCGGCATGGTGATTATGGCCATGGTAATGGCTGCATTTGCCTCCGATCAGAGCACGGCCAAGCGCCTCTTCGTCATCTTCCTAGGCTCTTTGGCAATAATGCTGATGATACTGGGCTTCTCATGCTTCGTCAGTCGCTGCGCGGGCAGCCTCGGCTCTTCATGTCCGGATATTCTCGAATCACTTCCGAGCGAGCCCAATCCGGTCTACTCCATCGCATCTTTCTTCGGCGCTGCTGGCCTGGCTCTGCTCGTTTACTCGGGCCTATGGGGCTTTGTGGTGCCTGCCATATCACAACAAGCCAGCGTCTTTCGCGACAGGTTCACGCCAAAACAAGGAGCAAGTTCACCACAGCCTGATCTGAATGAGCCGCCGCGTTCGATTGTATCTTCAGATGACAAGCCTTCAGACGTGCCGCCTCCAGCCATCCAAGAGCGTCGCAGCCACGAGACGATTGATCGCGGTGAGCAGTCGCCGGAGATCGTGGCCCGCCAGAAGTCACTGGAGGCCAGGCGCAACATGCAAGCATTGGACAGAGCACTCAGAAGGTATCGCTCGATGCATTCACGCAAGCTTCCCGACACACTGGCTGAGCTGAAAGCCGGCCTGCCCGCGGAGCAGCCGTCTACTTTTCATTCGCCTGACGATCCCGCAAAGGAGTATCGTTACATCGCCATCGGCCAGAGCGGAGCAGCCTTCGATCACATCATTGCCGTCGATACCAGCGACATTAATGGCCGCCATGTGGTCTTGCGATATGGCGGCGGCATAGATGAGATCGCTTCCGGCAATCTCGAATCTACGCTGGCTTCCCAACTGGCTCAGCGGCAGCAGGCCCAGAAGTCGCCGGAGCGTCTTGCCTCGGCGAGTGAGGCTCCAAAACCTAGCCCAACCGCTACCACTGCTGAGGCCCCAGGCTTATTCGAAAGTGGAAGAGCCCGCGCAGGCACGAAGGACAAGATGCCTGTTGGCGACATTCAGGGCGTGGCCGTCTGGCCGAAGTACGATCTATCCGACGCCAGGGACGAGCTCACGCGAGCGAAGTATCATCTTTACAATTTGCGGGCGGCGCTGTGGGAGTACGCCGCAAAACACCAAGGCAATTTCCCAGCCGATCTGCAGGAACTGGTGGATGGAGGGCTGCTTTCCTACTCCGACATTCGCTCACCTAACTTCGCCAGGCCCTACCTTTACTACAAGGGGCAGATGGTCACCAAGCCCACCACGGCCGTGCTGGTCGCCGATGGCGAGCCGATCCGCAGATCCAATCCTCCGCAATTTCTTTATCTTGCTGCCAATGGGAGTATCATCTCCTTAAGTGGCAAGGAGGAACTGGACAAGGAGATCAAGAAGAGTTTCGGAGAGAATGCAGTTGTGCCTGAGTCTCCAGTTTCCGCCAGGACTACGTTGCGTCCGTCACGTGAAGCACGCGAGGCGCAAGACCAGGGCAACGTGGAATGGCCGGTCGGCACGTGGTCGCAAGACCAGGTTGCGCCCGATAACCCCATGCGGGATGTCTGCATGTATGTCACGCAGATGATCGTTGATACCCGCTACCAGGCCACTGCCGGCGTGAACTTCGGCCCGCCTGCCCAGGCAAAAACTGACCAGGCATACGTCGACTTCAAGAAGCAGACCGAGGAGACGTTCACTCGCGTCTTTCAGGAGCGACCGGGCGTAGCGCCAAAGAGCGGAAAACAAACACTGGCGAATGTGGAATACGACAAGATGTGGGTCCCCAGGGACTACACCACCGCCGTCGTTCTGATCACCATCCGTGACGGCCGCTGCGTCTCGTATTGGATGAATGGCTCAAACAACTGCTTCATCAGTTTCTCGCAGAATCTGGATAAAGCAAAGCTGAAGAAATAACGACGTGGCGACAGCAATGCCGTGCCGAATCTTTAATGCCTGTGATAAGTTGACAGATGGGTACCGTGGTTTGTGAAGTCACGAAGGGATGACGCAACCTTGCTGGCGGCCAAACGTGGTTACTCCGCTTTGCTACGTAAACCACGGCACCACTAGTTTTCTTGCCGCAAACCAGGGTTGGCTGTACATTCTTCAGCTATGCCAAACGACATCGCATTGGGCAATAAGCCACTGCAATCACCAGCCGACAACCATCCGAATCGCTGGGCAATAATCGTCGCCATTGCCCTTGCACTATGCGCAGCGGCCTCGTGCCTTACACTCGTTTGGGATAGCGATGTCTTCTGGCATTTGGCCGGCGGCGACTGGATGCTGCGGCACCGACAAGTCCTGGGGATAGACCCATTCAGCATCGACCCCGAGCCTCAATGGGTCAACGTGCATTGGCTGTTTCAACTCACCATTGCCAGCCTGCACGCCATCGGCGGATTTGAACTGCTTTCGATAATGAAGGCGGTGCTGGGCGCCGCCGTCTTGCTGGCATTTGCCCTGGCCCTGCGGCGGCACGTTTCGCCGGCCTGGCTGGGCCTTTGCGGCCTGGCGATGATCTTCATGCTGTACGGCCGCGTGCGCGTTCGCCCGGAGGCCTTCACTTTTGTCTACCTGATGCTGACGATCCTGCTGCTGGACGATGCGCGGCGAGGCGGCAATGCAAAGCGTCTCTGGCTGCTCGTGCCCATCATGCTGCTGTGGGTCAATATGCACGGCATCTATGTCCTGGGCCTTGGATTGATATGGGCGGCCGTGCTGGGCAGCCTGGCCGACCGCATGCTTGGCCGCGGGCAGCTGAGCAGCCCGCTGCTTTCGGGCGAGGCAATCGGCCCGATGATCGTCGCGACGCTCATCTGCCTTGTCTCGCCCTGGCCCATCGAGGCAGCCATCCAGCCGCTCATCCTCTGGACTCGGGTCTCGGGCGAGAACGAGTACTACTCCTACGCCGTCTCCGAACTCCAGCCGACCTGGACCGTGCTTCGCCTGCACCTGGATGCCTTTGCGATTGTGGGCCTGGCGTGCCTGGCCATGCTCATAAACTTCCGCAGGACGCCGCTGGCGCATCTGGCGTGGCTGGCCGCCTTCGTGTTGCTGGCCTTGCTGGCGCGCCGAAACGTCGCCCTTATGGCGCCGGCTGCGGTGTTCCTGCTGGCCTTGCACGGGCAGGCGGTCATCACGCGAATTGCCAAACGCCTGCCGATGCTTAGACGGTGCGCCGTCCCGGCTGCGGCAGTTGTAGTGCTTCTGACCGGAACGGCGGCCTTTGGTTTTGGCACGAGCTACATCTTCTATAAACAGCACGCGCCGCACCAGGAAGGCCTGGGATTGCAGGCGAGCGAGTTCCCCGTTGAGTTGGCAAAGTTCCTCAGCGATCTGCCGGCTGATGGCGACATCCTGCTCCACAACTTCGGCGATGCCGGGGCATTCATCTACTATGGCTCGCACGGCCGGCCGGACCCTCGCCGCCTGGTGTACATGGACGGCCGTCTGGAGGCTCATTCGCTGGAGCGGTTCATCTCGCAGCATCGCATCACGCGCGAGTTGCAGGACAGCGTTTCGGCTGCGGCCGTCCAGTTGCCGCCCAGCGTTCGATTCATCATCGTCCGCCAGGGCGAGACGCAAACGCTGGCAGCCCTGTCTCGATGCGAGCGATTCACGCTTGTACAGGTCGATGACGTGGCTGTTTGCTTTGCCGACAGGAACTACGCGGCTCGAACACCGCTGCCCAAAGACGTACTCAACCTCAGCCAGTACGACCGCCCGCTGGAGGGGTCCGGCCTTGTAGCCGGCGGCCCGTCAGTGATCAGAACGTGGTGGAAGCAGAACCCCGTGCCGATGAACTACCGCCTCGGCCAGATGTTCCTGGGCCTGGGGCAGTACGACAGGAAGCGCCAACGCCCCGGCCAGAGCGACGACTTGAACCAGCGATGCACGCTGCTGGCGATTCGATACCTCACGGCCTCGCTGACTGACGGCATCCAGCCGCGGTATATTTCGCAGGGCACGCTTGCCGCGGCATATCACCAGCGGGCGTACGAGGAGTATTTCGCGCCTTCGCCGCTGCTGCCGGTCGACGTCGATTCGGCCCGCGCGCTGTACCTGTACAACCAGATCGACCTCGACCGCCTGGACGATGCGGACACTATCCAGTTCGCCTCGCAGCGGTTCGCAGCCTTATTCCTTGCTGGGCAGACGGACGTCAGCCAGCAGGCGATAACCCAGTTCATGCAGCATCTGCCGCCGCGCGTGCAGCTCAATCCGCCGCCGGAGTACTTTGATCTCCGCAATCGTATCTCGCAGCAGATGAAGCTCTCGCGGGCCCGCGCGGAAGAGAAGCTGGCCGGACAGAAGCTGGACCTTGCACAGCGGGTAGAGGTTTTGACTTCCCCGGAGATCGGGCTGATAGACCAGGCGATTTCAGAATTGCAGAATGCAGGCAAGCTCGATCAGGCCCTGCAATTGACGCTGGGAGATTTGCTCCTGCGGAAGGGAGAGGTGGACAAGGCGCTGGAGGCATATCAGAACTCGGACCTCTATCCCAAGCTGGCGCGGATGACGCCGCCGATCCCTGAATCACTGGCGCTTCGCCTTGCCTTGGTCGGGTGGGTACGCGGCCACTTGCACGAGGCCGTATCCTCGCTGCAATCACTGTACGACCGCAGCAAAGATCCAGCCGTGGCCTATTATCTCGGCCGACTGCTGGAGGAGATCGGCGACTACGACGCCGCCCGCGCCGCCGTTGCCGATGTCCATAGCGATGACGAGCATCTCTCAGCCCTGCTCAATCGCCTGCGGAGAAGACTCTGATTCGGTGGCATGGCGGCCGTCGTCTGCCGCCATGCGGAAGACCCTGGCGGCCGGTTCTTTTTTTAGGAAGCCCCCGGCGGAAGCCGGGGGACAGGCCCGCAGGGCCGCAAGAAACAACACATGGTTCTTCGCTAGTTCGCGCGGTTGGAACCGCCGATTCATTCAAAGTCGACGACATCCCCTTGCTTCCGCAAGGGGCTTCCTGATCAACCATCTTCACATGGCGCCAAGAAGCGGTGCCATGGTTTGCGAAGTCCCGAAGGGACGAAGCAACCACGCTATCCTTGGGCGTGGTTGCTCCGCTTCGCTCCGCAAACCACGGCACCCTGGCAATCCACGGCACCCTGGTTGTCGCTCACGTGTCACCACAGAGCCCTACTTCGTGTCATTCGTTGAATTCGTGGACTGGCTCTTCCTGCCGATCTTGTTCTCGGTTCCCGCCAGCAGGCGCGAGATGTTCGTTCGGTGGCGCAGGATAATCAGAAGGGCCATCGCCAGGGCGAACGTCTCCAGCGGCCAAAGCTGTCTTGCGTGCTGATAATGCAGGGCGACCACAAGCGGCACAAACGTCGCCGCAGCCACAATGCTGCCCAGCGAGACGTAACGGCTGATAAGTGTCACCAGGATCCATAGCCCGAACGCCAGCAGGCCGGCGTAGGTGAAGTACGGATAGATGCCCAGCACCACGCCCAGGGCGGTGGCTACGCCCTTGCCGCCGCGGAACTTCAGCCAAGGGTTAAACACATGGCCGAAGATCGCGCCCATGCCCGTAAGCAGCCAGATGGCCTGCTCGGCTGGGCGAGGCGGCTGGCCCGGCGGCGGCGAGCTCAGCAGGACAACGGCAAGACACGGCGCAAAGCCCTTGGCGGCGTCCAGCAGGAAGCACAGGCAGCCCCAGGGCCTGCCCAGGACGCGGGCGACATTGGTCGCACCGACATTGCCGCTGCCGGCCTTCCGCAGGTCGACCCCATACAGGCGGGCAATGATCACGCCAAAGGGTATCGACCCGGCCAGGTATCCGCAGCCGGCTGACAGCAAAACGCTCAGATAAGGATAATCCGCAAGATTCATCTCGTATTCACCGTCCGTGCGGCCATTTTGCTTTCAATGCGGCGAGGTGTAAAGCATTTCCCGGATTCCGCCTGAGCATCGCTCTGGCATGCGAGCCGTGCACGGCCTATAATCGCCGGGGCGCAAATGTCATCCAAGTGCTTGAAAGTCTACTGGGCCTCCGGGCTCAAGAGCGGCAAACCCAACTTCGGCGATGCTCTTTCGCCGCTGCTCTGCGAGCTTCTGTCGGGCCGGCCTGCCGTGCATACCCGGCCAAACCGCTGCGACCTGGTCGCCATCGGCAGCATCCTTCACCGCGTCTCCCACCGCTGGTTCAGCCGGAAGGTTCACGTGTGGGGCACTGGCCTGATGGAGCAGAAGACGCCTTTTCCCAGCCGGCATCACTATCACGCCTTGCGCGGCCGGCTGACGCAGGCGTGCCTGCGCCATGAAGGCAATCCCTTCTTGGCGACCCAGGCCTGCTGTGCCACCTGCTGCTGGACAATCCGCCGCGAAAGCAGTATCCGCTGGGCCTGGCGCCGCACTACGCCGACCAGGACAGCCCGGTCATTCGCGAGTTCCTCGCCCGCAACCCGCACGCGGTGCTGGTGGACGTCCTCAACGAGCCGCGCGCTGTGATCGAGCAGATCAGCCGATGCGAGGTGATCCTCTCTTCAAGCCTGCATGGCCTGGCCGCTTCTGATGCCCTTGGAATACCCAATGCGTGGATCCGCCTGTCGGGCCACGTACGCGGGAGGGATTTCAAGTTTCACGATTATTACAGTGTCTTCGGGATCGATCCGCAGCCTTTCCCCTTAACCGCGCTGACGCCGCTGGAAGAAGTGCTTGCTTTGGCAGAGAGCTACAGCCGTCCTGGTCTTGCGAAGATCCAGGCCGACCTCGTGGCGTCATTCCCGTTCAAGCGATAACGCCGCGATGGGTAGCACAGGCTTTTCAGCCTGTGCATACACAGCCTAGAGAGGCTGTGCCGCCAGCGATGTCTTCCTGGATGACACGATCTCGCGATAAAGCTCCAGCACCTGCGCGACGTGACCCTCCTGCGTAAAGCTTCTTGCCGATTCCATGCACAACTTGGCCCTGGCCGCACGGCGCGCGGGCTCGGCCAGTTCTTCCATCGCTGCCGCGGCAGCGGATATATCATCGGGGCAGTCCACTACGATGCACCCGTCCAGCCCCTCCGCCGCCCCCGCAAAGGCGCTGGTGATGACCGCACAGCCGCACGCAGCAGCCTCCATCATCGCCAGGCCGAACGAGTCATACCACGTCAACTGCACCAGCACATCCGCCATGCAGTACCACTGAAAGATATCGCTGCTCGGTCCGACAAGGCTCACCTGCCGCCCCACTCCCAGCCGCATGGCCAGCCGCTTGCAATGGGCGATCGCGCGGGCATCCCTGCTGCCAAGCGCCACCAGGCGAGAGGCCGCCTGCAAAGAGCCATTGTTCATCCACCTCGCGAAGGCCTTGATCGCCTCCGGCACGCCCTTGAGCGGCCAATTGCTGCCCACCGTCAGGAATACCAGTTCGTCGTCGGCAATGCCAAGTTCGCTACGCTTCTGCCGCCGCCAGCAGGCAATTTGGCTCTGGTCAACATTCGGAATTGCCACGCCATTCGGGATAGTCCTTACGTTATCGGCCCGGCCGTAATGCCCTTGGAATTCCCGAGCCACCATGCCGCTGACGCACAGGCAGCACGTCGATGCATCCCTTGCCACATGCCGCTCCAACTGCCCGCTGGTGCGCCGGACAAGATTGAGCCCGCCGAAAACCTGTCGAATTGCGCGACCGAGCGGCCCGTGCATCCGCAGGCTGGTCAGATGCTGCGCTGGCACCGTTCCGCCGTGCGGGTGGTAGATGTCCGCGCCGGGTATCGGCAGCATGGCGTGGGTGATATCGAATTGTTCCGAATCAATAGCTCGCCGCGCATCGGCGACAAAATTGGCCAGACGCCGATGCCGCGCCAAGCCGCGTGCGCCCACTTCCGTGATCCTCACGTCGGGATTGGACCATCGTGCCCTCTGGCAGATGATCGTGACATCTACGCCTTTGCGCGCCAGTGACGTCGCCAGGGCAGCCGTGTAGGCCTCCCGCCCGCCTAGCGATGGGTTCATGCGCTCCAGGATCAGCGCGACCTTCATTCCGCCCTTCCCTTCGGGGCCTCGGGAAAATCGCCAAGCCGCCTGCGCATGGCCGCTTCCTTTTGGATGACGGCCCGGCAATACCGCCGGCCATTCCTCACACCGAGCAGCTCCAGGTATTGCGCCATGAACATGTCCCAGTATGGCGCTACCCACTCAAGCGGCATCGAGTAACGCAGCTGGGCCAGGTCCTTCACGCGCCAACGAAACGCTCGCCATCCCGGCTGGAACATCCTGGCGATGTCGATGAGGCGCAGCTCCATCCTTCCGTCGGATTCATTCATGTATATATGTGAAGTATATAAATCGCGATGCACAAACCCGCTCTTGTGCAGCCGCCCCACCAGGCCCGCCAGTCGCTGGGTGAAATCCTCCAGGATGTCCCGGCTCTGCCCAGCCCTCTGGAGAAACGCCCTGAAGCCGTGCTCCAGGGCCACGCCCGGCACTTCCGACAGCAAGACATAGCTTCGCCGCGACCCCAGCAGGTCGCACTCGTGCGCGAAATAGGCATGCTTGATCGTCGGTATATCAGCACGATTGGCGGAAATGACATTCTGCATCTCAACGCTGGCCGGGCTGTGCCCCCAGCCATACGTCAACAGCCGCCTGATCCGCCATCGCAATGGCTCGCGGTGGTATCTCTTCATGTAGAGCACATGAGGTTGGCCCTGCGGATCGATCAGCTCCACTCTGAAATACGAACGGTGCCCCAGGCCGGCGCGGGTCAGGTCTTTGGCCTGTTCATAGGAAAACGCCCCCTCGACGGTATCGAGCCTGTGGAGGCGGATCAGCGCCATCAGGTCGCTTGGCATGTATGCCTGTTCAATCTCTTGAGACATGCGGCGGATTATACCTTTAGGAAGCTCCCTGCGGAACTTCATGCTGATTTGCGCATTGAAATCCTTAAGGCTGTCTCGCCGAAAACCTAATTCAAGAGGCCATCCACATGCAAAACGTCAAGCGAATCATGCTGGTTGCAGCAGCGGCGGCTCTATCCTGGTCAACCATGGTCTTTGCCCAGGGCGCAGTCGCGGCCACCACGCCAACGACGACCCATCCATCAGCCGCTGCCGCCGGCGTGAAGATGGTCAAGATCGGTTCGCTGGACGTGCGTGCAGATTCGCCGCTGGTGCTGAACGAGCACCCAAGGCTGCTCTTCCGCAAGAGCGACCTGCCGGCCATCAAGGCCCGCATCAATGGCCCGATGAAGGCGGAGTTTGACAAGTACCGCGCGTGGTGGGACAAGCGTATTGCCGAGAGCGGATATGACTGGCAAAGCGAGGAATATCAGGACGGCGTAGCCCTTGGCGTGCTCTACCAATTGACAGGCGACCGCAAGTACGCCGAAGTGGTGCGGAAGAGCAAGTGCCTTCAGAACGATGGCAAATTCTGGTCACATTCCTTCGCAATGGACCTGATCTTCGACACGCTCACCCCGCAGGAAATCAAGGCTCAAACCGACCGCTTTCTGTCCCAGAAGCAGCAGTTTACCTACTGCGGTGAAATGGCGCTGCCCAGGGCCGTCGCACTGTATGGCGGCGGTGTCGGCGCAGACAAAGAACTGGCGGAGTGGATCGCCACCAGCGCCGGCCAGGCACGCGAGGTGCTTCGCTTTGCCAACGAATGGGCCAAGGATCGTGGCGGGGATGTGAACAGCTTCAGCTACATCGGCAACCACACAGGCATCAACGTGCCGGGCATCGTGACGACGCTGGCGAATGCCCTTGGCGAGGATGCGTGGCAACAATGTGCCTGGACGAGGTTGATCCACACCTATTTCATCTACAACTACATGCCATGGCTGCAGGCTGCCATCCATTTTGACAACACCAACACCCTCTGCCCGGGGCCAAACTGGAGCGATTTCGGCGGAACGATCCTGCTTTGTGCAGCCCCGGCGATCTACCGCGATGGGCTCTATGATTGGTGGATCCATCACATCTTCAACTACGAAAGCCAGCTTGCCGGCGACCCAGCCAGATGGAACACGATAGTAATGGCCGGCGCATGGGCAAGGTTCCTCTGGCACGATGACGCCGTCACCGCCCTGCCGCCGGAGAATTTCCCCCTCAGCCGCTTCTTCGCTATGCGCGGCATGGCCAGCATGCGGGACAACTGGAGCAAAGACGGAACGTTCGTTCATTTCCGCTGCGGCGCGTGGGGCGGATTTGGCGACAACCGGCACAATGCCGACAACAACACGTTCACCATCTATCACAAGGGAATCCTGGCGCTGGATACAGGGCCCGCGCACGCCATCGACAACGGCAGGCTGAAACTGGACAAGCCCCAGACTGACACCAACTGCGTCCTGTACTCATCCGAGAGCATCGCTCACAATACGATCCTGGTCTACAATCCATGCGACGATGCAGCCTGGGCCAAGGCCGGCAAAGC